>JAZQDN010000054.1:0-149315 GCA_045546815.1 Eubacteriales bacterium | reverse complement strand
GTCAAAGCCAGGGAAGTTAACCATGATATCATAAGTCTCGAAAGCTGCAGGAGTTGTGATATCAAGAGCACCCATCCATGCCTGTAAGTCGCTGAGTGTAGCAGTTACACGGATATACTGATCGTATTTACCTGTGTTTTCTACAAAAGCGTCTTTCTCATATGTAGCGCCGGGAACAACGTCATCGTATGTGATACCTGTGGGATCATCGTATCTCTGACCTTCCTTTTCCTCGTATACGTTTACGCTGAAGAGTTCATCAGGATCGTCTGTAGAATCAGCAAACTTAAATGTGTTGGTTGCTGAGTCAGAATCTGAATACCAAGCAAGAGTACCCATTGAGATGATTGCGATAAGACAAATTGCAAGAGCTGATACAAAAATCTTTCTTTTTGTCATTTTATGTGTCCTCCTTTCTTCAAAAATTGTTTATTTTAATTTTGTGCTTATGGGAATTCCTGCAAAAGCACAAAAGTAAAACCGAGGTTAAATTATGCTGCCCAGGGGTGTGTGTCAAAGGTTGCAAGGCCTGATTCAACAGTAAAGCCCTCTGCCTGAATTGCCTGTGATGCAACGTAAACATTGATTTTGCCTGTTGCGTCAAAGTCGGTAACGAGTGTGTCGTTCATTTCAAAGTATGCGCTGACAACGTTACCGTTTGCGTCGTACGTTACGTCCATATCGGTTCTTTCATCGATATAAACACCGTCGATTGCGGGGGTTGTTGTTGTATCCTTTGCAAGCTCTGTGTTATAAACAAATCTGTAGATATTATAAGCAAGTGTGCTGTCGCCCTCGCCCGCGATCTGTTTTTCGGGGACACCTGTTGCAACGGGTGTTGCATCGGCGGTCCAGCCGTTGTTTGCCGTATGGTTGATATGTAAGATATCTGCGTTATCGAGTGAAGCAGGAATTGCAACAAAGGTCTGAACAAAAGCTGCGTTTTTACCGATGTTTTTAACGGTTACGATTTTGTCCTGGAAGTTGACATCGGAGATTGCGGTGTCGTTTTCGATAACAGGAATCATCATTTTATCGTTTTCAAAGTCCTCGAGCTCGGTGGTATAGTCACCGTTTGCATCAACAACGCGCTGCTGCTCAAGCTGCTCGATCTCGACACTACCGATGGTGAAAACGTTTGTAGCCTCATCGTCGTCAACGAACCAAGCGAGTGTACCGCTTACAGCAATTACTGCAACGAGTATGGCCGCGATAGCGGCAACCAGTGTTACTTTCTTTTTCATTCGGTTTGTTCCTCCACATTTTCTGTTTTTGTTTCGGGGTCTTTTGCCGATTCTTTTGCGGGTTCTTTTTCGGGTTCTTTTGTTTCGGCGGGCACTGTCTGCTCACGCTTCATTTTTTGCATAAGGTCGGGCAGGAATACCGCGGCGAGCAAAATAATACCGATTGCGATGGTTATGTACATTCCGGGCGGGTTTTGAATAAAATCAGAAACGTAGCCAAGAAGCGGGATTGAAAACTGCGGAACACCGATAACGTTATTGAAATGAACGGGTGCCGCGTCCTCTGTCGCGTTTGCATCACCTTTTGTATAAAAGTGGCTTTTTTCTTTATCAACGCGTACAACACGGTGGGTTGCAACAACGAGGTCCTCGTTTAAAACAAAGGTGATGGGGTCGCCTTCCTCAATCGTGTTGACGTCAACATTTTTTACATATAACAGATCGCCCACGCCGTAGGCCGGCTCCTTAGAGCCGGAAACTACGTTGAACACGCGGAAACCGAGTATTCGCGAGCCCATAAGGAATACTGCGCATAATACAATAAGAACTACGAACGCTGTGGAAACAATATTCCACAATTTATTGAGTGTTTTTTGCATATAACGTTAATTCCTTTCTATTCGCGCGGCTCGGTTGTGTTGTCAGTCTCCACTGACTTGCCCTCGAGCTGGGCCTTGAGTGCCTGAAGCTCTGCAAGCATTTTTGCGTTTTCTTCTCTCTCTGCTGCGATTGCGTCCTTTTCAGACTGCATTTCCGCCATCTGCTCTTTACGGTATCGACGGAAAAGACGGATACAGTTTATACCCTGATATAAGATAAGGAGCATAAACGGGATAAATATACAGATTATGTAGCCCTGCGGTGTTTTCAGGAAGTTAAAAAACGTACCGAGCTTGGGAACCTTTGCAGTGTATTTACCGAGAATGTAGCGGTAGGTTACAACAGTCTCGTCGTCAGTACCCGTTGTGGTACCGTAGGTGATAAAGCCGGGGTTGCCTTCTGCGTCAGTTGTCTTTTTTCTGATTTTATGGGTGATGGTCTCGCCGAAACTCTCACTGTTTTGCGAAAGGTACGAAATGATATCACCCTCCTGCAATGTTGACGGCGCAACTTCTTTAACAAAAATCAAGTCGCCTGCATCAAAGTCGGTCGCGCTCATTGAGTCTGACATTACGATATACGCTTTGTACCCAAAAAGATTACGGTCATTGCGGTTAAACGTGGTAACAGAAATGATGGTAAAAATCATCATAAACACTGCAAGTGCGACGATGAGCCACACAATAGTGTTTTTTACAACGGTCATAACCTTTTTCATAAAATGTTTTCTCCTTATTCTCTTTCGCCCGTTAAAAGTAACGAAAATCTCTTGATTTTTATGTTATTTCTCTTTAAAATGTCGGTTTTTGTAGTATTTACTAACAAATTGAGACGACAAAATTGAGTGAATGTCTCCACTCTGTGAGAAGATTATAACACGTATTTTCTCATTTGTAAATATTTTTTGAATAATAAATTGAATTTTAATTTAAAAAATAAAAAAGACCCCGAAGAGTCTTTTTTCTACATATTTAATATATGGTCAATTGCCTCGGTATAGCCCGCAAAGCCTTTGCCCATTATCGTGGTGACGCACACGGGGGTAAGATAAGAGTGGTGACGGAAAGCTTCTCGTTTTGTTATATCAGAAATGTGAACCTCAACGACGGGAACCTCGCACGCGGGGATAGCATCAGCGATGGCAACGCTTGTGTGCGTATATCCGCCCGCATTGAGTACGATGCCGTCATAGACACCGCGGGACGCCTGAATTTTATCGATTATGTCGCCCTCGTGGTTGGACTGGTAAAAGTCAACCTGCGCTTTGTCTTTACAAAAGTCGGTTATATAGTCAACAAGGTCGGCATAGGTCGCACTGCCGTAAATGGCGGGCTCGCGGATACCGAGCATATTGAGGTTGGGTCCGTTGATTACAAGTATTTTTTTCATAGTCAATTTTCCTTTTTTAGTGTTACGGCGCCTTTTATAATGCCGACTGTCGCCTTGTTCGTATCCCACACCTCGCCGTCGGTGCAGATTTTGTCAATACCCGAAAACACGACGCTTTTGCATTTGCAAAAAATAACGTATTTTTCAAAAGCGGCAATCGGTTGTTTTGTTTCGGGGTCGATATGCTTACCCTTCATATAGCGAACAACAAGCGATAAAAACCTAAGGCGCGAGACCTTTTTAACGATAAGCAGATCAATAAGACCGTCAGTTATATCCGCAACGGGCGCGCACTTAAATCCGCCGCCGTAGTACGAGCCGTTTGCAGCAAGCGCAAGCAGGCTTTCGCCCGAAAAGGTGTGTGTTTTTTGCTGCGCGTCGGTGTATTCGACGTGAATTTTTCTGCCGAATTTACCGAGCAGAACCGCCACAACTCCCATTACGTATGCAAGCGTGCCCGAAATATAGGGGCGTTTTTTGTACTCCGCCGCCTTTAGCACAACGTCAAGGTCAAAGCCGGTGTTTACCGCGTTTACCGCGTACTTGCCGTTGACAGTGAGCACGTCAGCAGACAGCGACTGCTTATCGCTCATACCGAGTGTGCGCAAAAGGTCATTGCCCGTGCCGACGGGCACGATAGAAAGCGAAACTGCCTTGCCGCTTTGCATAATACCGTTTACAACCTCGTTTACCGTGCCGTCGCCGCCGTAAACACAAAAATGCATTCCGTCCTGCGCGTTTGTCTTTACAAACTCGGTCGCATCACCAATGCCTTTGGTTATGTAAACATTGTCTTTATCTTTAAATTCGAGTGCCTTTCCCTGCCCTGCGGCAGGGTTGAGTATATGTATTGAGTTCATACGTTACACCCCCTTATTTTTAATTTTAACACAATCTTTACGTATTTAAAAGGGGGTATATAAAAAAATAGGGCCTGATGATAAACATCAGGCATACATATTTTTCGTGTGATTAAACAGCTCTTTGAACCTTGCCGGAACGGAGGCATCTTGTGCAAACATAAATATGTTTAGGTGTTCCGTTAACTACAGCTTTTACACGTTTAACGTTGGGCTTGTAAGGTCTGTTACTTCTTCTGTGTGAGTGGGACACTTGATTTCCGAAAACAACGCCCTTGCCGCATACATCGCATTTTGCCATGAGTATATACCTCCCATAATTTTTTACAAAGTGTATTGTAACACACCACATTTCAAAATGCAAGTGTTTTTAATAAATTTTTATTTTTGTTGAATATCATATAATGTTTTGTTATACTTAAACTGAATGGGAGGTGTCACTATGGACATCACATGTGAGTTAAAGCTGACTCAGCTTATTGACGATTTAAAGCTTGAGGTTATTCATTTACCCGAAAGCAAAAAGAATACGGTTATTACAAACACCGATATCAACCGCTCCGGTCTTCAGATATCGGGCTTTACCCACCACTTTGACTATACCCGTATACAGATTTTCGGTATGGTTGAAAACGATTATCTTAACGATATTGACGACGAGACGCGCCGCCAAAACCTTGATAAGTTTTTTTCGTTCGGTTTTCCCTGCCTTATCATAACCCGCGACCTTTTTGTACCGCACGATGTTATTGAAATGGCGGAAAAACACGAGGTGCCGCTCCTTCGCACAAAAATGCATACATCCGCCTTTATAAGCGGTATGATTTATTATTTAAACACAAAGCTCGGTGAGCAGATTACCCGCCACGGCGTTTTTGTCGAGGTTTACGGTGAGGGCATACTATTGCTTGGCGAGAGTGGCGTTGGTAAAAGCGAAACAGCGATTGAGCTTGTAAAACGCGGACATCAGCTGATTGCCGACGATGCGGTTATAATCAAAAAGACCACATCAACCACCATTACAGGTACTGCGCCCGAGGTTATACGCTATTTTATTGAGCTTCGCGGTATCGGTATTATAAACGTGCGCAGAATTTTCGGTATCGGCGCAGTTAAGGAAAGCGCAAATATTGATATGGTTGTTAACATCGAAAACTGGGACCCTGACAAAACATATGACAGGCTGGGTATTGATACAAACTATGCCGATATTTTGGGTGTTAAGCTGCCGTCGCTTACAATTCCCGTAAAGCCGGGACGTAACCTTGCGGTCATTTTAGAGGTTGCCGCAATGAACAACCGTCAGCGCAGAATGGGGTATAATGCTGCAGAGGAGCTTAATAATAACCTTATTGCAGATATGGAACGACAAATGAAAGAAAACGAAGGAGAATAGATATGTATACTTTAGGAATTGACCTTGGCGGTACAAACGTTGCCGCAGGCGTTGTAGATGAAAACTACAATATTGTCGGCAAGCACTCCGTGCCCACAAACGCGGCAGGCGGCATTGACTGCATCATTGACAACATTGCAATCTCGGCAAATGGCGCGGTTGCTGATGCGGGGCTGACACTCGCTGATATTGAAAGCATCGGCATCGGCTCACCCGGTGCGATTGATGCAAAAAAGGGTGTTGTTGACTTTGCTTCAAACCTCGGCTTTGACCACACCCCGCTTGCAAGCCTTGTATCGCAAAAGCTTGACGGCAAGCAGGTATTTATTGAAAACGACGCAAACGTTGCAGCATACGCAGAGTACGTTGCAGGTGCTGCAAAGGGTATTGAAAACTGCGTTACAATCACGCTCGGCACCGGTGTCGGCGGCGGTATGATCATAAACGGCAAAATCTACTCCGGCTTTAACAACAAAGGCGGCGAGTTCGGACACATTGTAATTGAACGCGACGGTTGGCCCTGCACCTGCGGCAGACGCGGTTGCTGGGAGGCGTACGCTTCTGTTTCGGGACTTATAAAGCTTACAAAGCAGGAGATGCTTGCCGATAAAACATCGCTTATGTGGGAGCTCGTCGACGGCGATATTGAAAAGGTAAACGGTCTTACATCATTTAACGCAATGCGCAAAAACGACCCCGCGGGTATGTACGTTGTACGCAGCTATTTAAAATCGGTTGCAGTCGGACTTGTTGACGTAATTAACATTTTACAGCCCGAGGTCCTTTGCATCGGCGGCGGTATTTCAAAAGAAGGCGACTACATTCTCCTGCCCATCCGCGAAATGATAAAGAATGAGTTATTCACAAGAAAATCAGATGCATCGACACAGATAAAAATTGCAGCGCTCGGTAATGACGCAGGCATCATAGGTGCCGCGCTTCTCGGTAAATAAAAAGACCCTTTCGGGTCTTTTTTTATTTAGTCCGCAGGCGGTAATATTCCCACCAATCGATTTTCTTTATTATATCTTTATGCGTATCGTCTGTAAGCGAGTTTGAATAGCTGCCGTCGCTAAAGCAGTATACACCCTCTTTTACTCTGAAAACGGGAAGGTCGCGGCGGACGGTATTGAGAAAATCAAAGTAAGGGTCGTGGCCTTCAAAGCCTGCGAGCTCAAGCACCGCAGCACCGAGGTAGTTATTATTTATAACGGGCGCAAGCTCAAGGTCTTTTGCCTTTTGTTCAAAGTCGACAGTTTCGCAGTATGAGGTATTACCGTAAATCACAAACGGAGTTTTATATGCCGACAGCGTGTTTTCGGGAGTGTCTGTGAGACCCACCGAAAGCCCGAGCTCACGGTAAGCACCAAAGTTGTCGCCAAGGTTCGGCAGGTGGTCGCCGAAAAATACAAGTATTGTCGGCTCGTCAAGTGTATCGATATACTGCGCAAGCTCGTATACCATTTCTGACGTATCGCGCACACCGCGAAGGTAAACAGACAGGTTTTCCATAGCGGTATCGGATATTTCTACGTTGGTCGGAACATCAGGTGTTGCATCGGGATATTTTGCGTAGGTATATGTCTGATGGTTTTGTATCGTTACACTGTAGATAAACTGCGGGCTTGTGTTTTGCGACATTTTTTCTTTAAGCTCGCGTAAAAACGCCTCGTCCGTCACAAGACCGCCGACGGTATCGTTTTGCAGGTCAAAGCTTTCGTTAAACACCTGATCCTCGACGCCGAAATATTTATATACGCTTGAACGGTTGTAAAACCAGCTGTCACCGGGATGTAAAAACGATGTCGCGTAGCCGCTGTCCTTTAAAACCGACGCAACAGTCGGCGTTTTTTTGTTTACAACACGAAATGACGAGGTGGTGGTTTCGCTTATCATATTTGTCGGCATACCTGTCAGTATGTCAAACTCGGTATTGGCAGTGCCCGCCGCAATGTTTGACACGATTATGTGTCCCGATATCGAGCGGTCACTCTCTGTAAGCAGATTGTATTTATACGCGGGGTTTTGTTGCGGGTCGCCCCAGTCAAACACGTCTTCGTTTGAAAAATCGGAAAACGACTCGCCCATTACCATAATGACGTTGGGAGAGACCTCACGCTCACCCTTTGGCAAAAGGCTTTCCTTCTGCCACTGCTCGACCTGCGACGGCTTATAACCCTCCGGCTTGTCAACGGGGTAGAGATTGAAGTTTCTGAGAAAGCAATAGTTAAAGCCGAGCGTGTTGAACACCGATGGGATATTGTACATCTGCGGTACGGTAAAGCTGTTATAAAGCTCTGTGCTTGTGTACACAAATCTGACAGACAGTGTAAAAACAAGCACCGTAACAGCCGCCGATACACCGCGCCACAGCAGCTTAAAGCGCGGGCTCTTTACAAAAAAGCCGAGCGCAAACAGCAAAACGCAATAGACAATTATCAGAACAAGCAGCGGAACGTGCATATCTATGCCGTAGTTTGCCGCTGATGAAAAGCCCTCACGGATAAGACCGAGGTCGGCGGGTACGAACGCATCGTCCCTGCCCTCTGTTTTGAGCAGGTTTACATACGACAAAAGCAAGGATATTAGTGACGTGACGGATGCGCCGAAAAAGACGTTGCCGCACACAAAATATCCAAGGCAAACAAGTATTAGCACAGGAAAGCCGTTGAGCACAATGCACAGCGGTCTGGTCACAATGTCATAAAGCGACTTTGTAAAAGCGCCCGGCTGGATCGCAACAGAAAACAGCGTTGTCACAACTGCTATCAAAAATATGAGGGTGGCGGTCTGCCACGGTTTTAAAGTAAACTTAAATTTTTGCATAGTCTTCTCTCAAATGTACACCCCAAAACAACGGGTTTTGGGGTGCTTTTTTATTGTTCGGGTTGTTCGGGCGCGGGCTCGGGTGCAGGCTCTGACGGGGTGTCGGGCTGCGTGGGTGTTTCAACCGGAGTATCGGGTACTGTCGGGGTTTCGGGCACCGCGGGGGTCTCGGGAGGTTGCTGATTTTCAGGCTCCTTTGGAGTTTCGGGAACAGTCGGTGTTTCAGGGGTTACGGGAGTTTCTTCTGTAGGCGGAGCCTCCTCCTGCTCGTGTGCGTTACACGGCTGTGTGGGAACACCGTTTGGTAAAAACTGACCGTTTGCCTTCATTGTACACTTATCAGTAAGCAACATACCGCTTTCAAAACAGTACTCGCACGCAACAAGTGTATGCGGCTTTGCAAGCGCCTTTGGCGCAACACCCTGATGTACCTTTTGCATTACCTTTTTGAAGGCAGTGGCAGCGGGGTTTGCACCGCCGAAATAGATAGTGTGGTCATAGTCATAGCCCACCCACACTGCCGCAGAGTACTGTGCAGTGTAGCCAACGAACCATCTGTCGTAGTCGCCCGAGGTAGTACCAGTCTTACCGGCGGTTTCGTGGGTATAGAGGTTTGCGGGCGTACCTGTACCTGCCGATGCGGCATAGGATAAAAGCTGATTCATAACACGTGCGGTTTCTGCGCTCATCGCGGTATGCGACTCAACCTGATTTTCGAGTATTGTACGACCGTTCTGGTCTACAACCTTTGTGTAAAGATACGGCTTTGTATAAGTGCCTTCGTTGGGGAATGCCGCATAAGCCGCCGCCATCTCATAAACGGTAACACCATTTGTAAGACCGCCAAGACCGAGTGCGCCGACGTTGGCATCATTGTCAGAGCCGGGGACAAGGGTAGTTATTCCGAGGTTATCCTTCACAAAGTTAAACGAACGGTTACTGCCGAGCGCCATATGAACACGTGCCGCAACGGTATTCAGTGACTGCGCAACACCTGCGGTGAGTGTCACCTTTTTATTCGACTCAAAACGAGATTGGTTTACGGGATACTTTTGATCCTCGTAAATATACCAGTCGAGAATCATTGACGAGGGTGACAGTGCATTGTTACCGTCAACACACACGCCGTACTCGATAGCGGGTGCATATGTTGCAATCGGCTTTATACTCGAGCCCGGCTGTTGTAAGCCGCGTGTAGCACGGTTAAGTCCACGTGCAGTCTCTTTTTCACCGATACCGCCGTAAAGTCCGACACAAGCACCTGTTGAGTTGTCAATTATCGCAATTGCGCTTTCAAGCGGTATTGCCTTTTTGAGCGTATCATCATAGGCAGTAATACGCGGGAAATTATTTTTATCTTTATAAACGCCGTCGATCGAGTCCTGAACCTTTACGTCCATTGTCGAATAAATCTGCAGACCGCCCGAATAGATAAGCGTCTCGGCATAGACCTTGCTGTAGCCTTTTTTGTTTACAAGGTCGTTTATTACAGCGTCAGTCACGGCGTCGACAAAATAGCTCTTTACGTTTGCCTTATCCGTCTTACCGCTGCCGTCCTTGAACACGAGCGTTTCTGCCTTTGCCGCCTCGCCTTCCTCTTTGGATATCATTTCGAGCTCAACCATTTTGTTTATAACATTAGCAGAGCGCTTTTTGTTGTTTTCGGGGTTTATAAGCGGGTCGTAATAGGTCGGTGATTTTGTTATTGACGCAATACACGCCGCCTCTGCAATCGTAAGCTCCGACGCAGTCTTGCCAAAGTATTTTTCAGCGGCAGTCTGCACACCGTAGCAGCTCTGCGAAAGATAGATAGTATTAAGGTACACTTCAAGTATCTGCGGCTTGCGGTACTGACTTTCAAGATACCATGCGCGGCGCATCTCCTGAATTTTACGGGTGATTGTATGGTCGTCATCGTCAGTTAAGTTTTTAACAAGCTGTTGCGTTATGGTCGAGCCGCCAAACGACGAGGATTTGTTCGGGTTGAAGAAGTTTAAAACCGAGTGTGCGGTACGCTTTATATCAACGCCCGAGTGCTTATAAAAGCGCTCGTCCTCGATTGCGACAAACGCATTCTGAAGATAGGGCGAAATTTCGTCGATGTTTGCCCAGATGCGATTTTCACTGCCGTGGAGTTGCTCGACCTCCACCATCTCGCCGTCCTTTTGTCCATAAATTACCGTTGTATAGTTAAGCGAATGATCGAGTGATGACAGGTCAAACTCACCGTCAACATAAATGAACACGTACCACGTAAAAACAAGACCTGTAAAAAGACAGGTAAGTATACCCGTAAGGCAGACCGCCCACAGCGCGCGGCGTATACGTCTTCCTGCGCGGCTTTGCGGCTTTTGCTCCTTTTTCGAGCGTCGGTTTTTTCTTTGTTCAATACTATTTATTAATTTTGCAAGGCACTTTTTAAACATTGTACACTCCAAATATATTATTCTTATTCATATTAGATTATATCACATAGGCAGATTTTTTCAACACCCTGCGCAAAATTAATAATTTGACACAAGTCTTACAGCATAGGTACAAAAGCTGTCGCGCGACCTGTTCACGCGTTTTGCCCCCGCAAGCCCGAGAGTAAAAAAGGTGAAAATGTATATAGCGATATATTTTATATAAAACTGAAGTGTGACGGCCGTTTTGCCGGTTATCGCACGGTAGCCCACCTTTATACAACGGTAAACCGAGCTGTCGGGGCTGATTATCAACACATACTTACACAGAATAAATTTAAATTTTATATATAAAAAGCCCGCTATCACAAAGCACCACAAAACGACCGTTATCACCACAAATGCGACGCTCTCCTTACTTTCAAGGCACAACCGCAACACCGCAAGCTCAATAACGACCGCAAAAAACAGAATAACTATCCTGAATACCATAGTTATCATCCTGCGCACGCTGTCGACCGCAATCGCCTTTAAAAGTAATCGCTTATTATTAAATAGGTAGAAAATATCTGAAAATTTGGATTTTTCTGTCTTTGATTTTAAAAAATACATTGAAATGCCGTAGGAAAAAGGAGTGTAAACGACCGACGACACGAGCAAAACTGTAACGGTCGTCACGTAAAACCACGGCGACAGCGACACCTCATCTGACAGTGCAGAAATAAACTCGCCCTCATAAAAAAATGCGGCAACCGCGCATAAAACGAGAGCCACTGCGGCAAAAAATACGATCGCCACGCTTATTCCCTTTATTATCGCCGAGTTTATGTTGTCAGACCGTTTAAATATCATATATATAATGTATGCAATTTTGATTTATAAATTACATAAAAAAGGCAGGTCACTTAAGACCTGCCTTTAAGGTTTTTATTAGTCGTTAAACAACATTGTTGCGGGCAAGAATGCTGTTGTGAGTGACGGGAGGATGCTGCTTGAGAGTACGCTGCCGTCGATATCAGATTTTTTTCCGTAGAAGAACTCACTCCATGTCTGGAAGGTGTTTGCTTCGTAAGGACCAACAGTTGTGTTCTTTGCATACATAGGCTGTGTAAGAACTTCGGGAGTTGCGCTGTATACCTGGAAGCCCTGGTATGTATTTCTTGTACCGTCATCAAGTCTGTTAAGGATTTCGGTTGCGTTTGTTGTGTGATATGATGAAGCGGTGTTTGCATAGATTGAACGGAAGAATGAGATACCGGGGTTCTTCTTCATTTCAGCGTAGCGAGCCTGCTGTGCTTCGGTCATTGTCGAAACGATTGTTGCTTCGTAGTTTGTTTTCCAAGCCTTTGTGATCTCCTCTGCAACGCGGAGTGCAACTGCGGGGTTTTCACAAGTTTTGATAACTGAGAAGCCGCCGATCTTTGAAGCCGCATATTTAGCAACCTCGTTGCCGTTTTCGTCAGCGTAAAGACCTGCTTCGTCGGGGTCTGTACTTCTGATTGCCTGCTCTGCGATAAAGCCGTAGGGCATCGGAACGAAGTCAACCTCAACACCCTGTGCTTTTGCATAAGCTACAACGTCTGTATACTCGTCAAAGTCAACTGCAACAAATGATGTTGATGAAACAAGGTCTGCACCTTTGTATGTACCGAGCATTTTGTCGTATGTTGCGTTGAGCTCTGCTGTATCGATTGTGCCGGTGCCGTGACCTGCATCAATAAAGTTTGCTACGTAGTTTGATTCGTCTTCACCTGTTGTTGTCCAGTAAAGTGCCTGGAGAGCATCCATATGTGCGCCAACGTTATCAAGTGCTTCGTTTGCGTACATTGAAGCGTCAACGTTTGTACTGCGCATGATGTTATCAACTGCGAAGCCGGCGTTGTCTTCCATACCGAACCAGATGTCAAAGTTGCGGTCGTCGTTCATGAATGAAAGCATACCAACTTTACCTGAAACTGTGTTTGCTTTAAGGATTTCGGTAAATGCACTTACGCCCCATGTACCTTCTGTGTACATTGTGATGGGATCTTTTACAACAACGTCCTTATATTCAATATCGGGAGCCTTTTCGTCCTCTTCAAGCTTTGAAAAGTCGGTGTAGATATCACCCGAGATTGTCTTTTCGGGAACGATTACATTGTTTTTATTAAACATAAGCATATAGGGTGTTGAAATACCCGATGCTACGTAATATCTCTGGTCTGCGGGATTGCCGTATGCAAATTTGGAAGAAAGCGCGCTTGAGAAGGTATCGAGCTTGTCAGCGATGCTGAAGTTTACATACTTTGTGATTTCCTGTGTGAAGTGGTGTGTTATACCCCAAGCTTCCTGATCAACGTACATAAGGTCTGCCTTTTTACCTGCAAGCACCATCTGACGGATCTTACCGGTGTAGTCGCCCTGGATCACCTGGAAATCGATATTCATATTGAGGTTTGACGCGATTGAAGCAATTGCATCGTCCTGTCCCTTGAATATTTCATAAGGAGCATAAACGGTAACGGTGCGGCTTGTCATAAGTGCGTCCTTAACACCGGTTGCACTTGTCGCATCAACGCTTTCCTGTGAAAGCTGACCGAGAATCTCATTGATTTTTGTGATAACGTCGCCGGGAGCGTTGAACGGTGTGTCCGAAAGTTCGGGCTCGTCGTCAACGGGCGGCTCCTGCTCGTCATCATCATCGTCAGCAGGCGGTTCCTGTTCGTCGTCATCATCATCGTCAGCAGGCGGCTCCTGTTCGTCGTCGTCATCGTCGTCAGCAGGCGGTTCCTGTTCGTCGTCGTCATCATCGTCAGGAACGAATGTGTCCTTTACAAGTAACTGTTGGAGACGGTTACTGTTGTCAGTACTGTTATTTTTTGCACCTTCCGGTCTTTTAACTTTGTTACAGCTTGCAAGAGCGAATAACATAAGGCAAACAATAACGAGTGCAATAATGTTTTTAAGCTTTTTAAGCTTCATGCGCAATTACCTCCCAAATAGAAACTGCTTATAATTAGCGATAATTATACTTATAATTGTGATACCATTGTAACACACCAATATCGCATTTTCAAGCGAAATATGAAAATTAGTAAATGTGCATAAAATATTAATATATATTTTATTAATAATAACTGTTATAATGATTTTTGACAGTCAATAAGGTAGCCCATACGCGACTTTAACCCGAGAATTTCGTAAGAAAGCGCGGCAATGAGCTTTGGATCGACAGTGAAATCCAGCTTCTTTTCGGTAATTTCAATTTGTTTTTTGAGCGAGAGCAGCTCGGCTGCCGGCGATAAAATATAGGTTTGTTTCATAGCGTCATCTCCTTTTTACCAATTAATTGACATTTCCGCCCTTTTTTAATCATATTGAAAAAATGATTACGATATGATATAATCAGATAAACAGAGGTGATAATAATGGTAAATAAAAAGAAGTTTTTAACCTATTTTTTAATATCCTTCGGTGCGGCGGCGCTGCTCACGGTATTTTTGCTGCTCGTTGTATTCAGGGGTATGTTTTACAATATATATAAATCAAAGGGCAACGCCAAAATGCAAAAACAGCAGTACACGCAGGCGGTCGAATGCTACGACAGCGCGCGTGGATGGAAAAGCAAAAAGCAGGAGATATATCTGCTTTTGGCCGACGCCTATGCCAAAGCAGAGGATTTTGACTCGGCAGGCAGAATTATTGACGAGGCGATAAAGAAAAAAATCACCACAAAGGAAAGCGGTCTTGAAGAGCTGTACATTATGAGAATAAAGGTGTACACCTCGGCAGGCAGACTGTCTGACGCCGCAAACTATATAAATTCGCTTGACGACCAGTATATGCTCAAAAAAATAGAGGCAAAGCGCCCTGCCGACCTCAACTACACACCCCGTCAGGGCAGCTATGACAGAACGCAGAAAATGACAATAACCGTCCGCGAGGGCGAAACGGTTTATTACACGACAGACGGCAGCTATCCGACAAAGTTTTCAAACATCTACGTTGAACCGATAACCATTTCAAACGGAATAACACGAATAACCGCGGTGTCTGTAAATGCAGAGGGGCTTGTGTCGCCCGTTCTTTCGGCGGAATTTAACGTTACAAACGACTATGAGGAGGTTGTTTTTGACGATCCGAAGATGGAACTTATGGTGCGCGCGGCACTGGAAAAGCCGACGGGCATAATCAGAGTCAAAGAGCTCGAAAACGTAACCGAGCTGTCAAATGCGGGCATTGAAGGACATCTGCGAACGCTGTCAGACCTTGAGCGGATGCCCAACCTCACAGGATTTTTTATCGAAAACGAAACAAAGCTCATCTCAATGTCGCAGCTTTCGGGAAGAACGGGGCTTACGGCACTGTCGCTTGTAAACTGCGAGCTTGAAACAAGCGATATCGACGCACTCGGCTCACTTACAAAGCTTAAAACCGTTGACCTTTCGGACAACAACATCACTTCGGTGAGCGTCCTCTCCAACCTGCCCGAGCTTGAGTTTGTGTTCCTGACACACAATAACATCGAAGATATTTCGGCACTTTCGTCGCACACAAAGCTGCTTGTGCTGGACGTATCGCAAAACGCGATCTCCGAGCTCCCCGATTTTTCAAAAGCACAGATGCTCGAAGCGCTTTATATCTCGAAAAACCGCATTTCTGACCTGTCGTCTATCCACACGTTACAAAATCTTGTAACGCTTGATATTTCAAACAACCTTATCACAAACGCCAAAAACATAGGCAAGCTGACAAAGCTTGAAACACTTATTATTTCAAATAACAGTATTACCAATTTTGACTTTTTGTCAGCGCTCACAGCACTTGCTTCGCTTGACGTTTCGAACACATCAATGGTAAACACAAGTCCGCTTGCGAGCCTGCCGCTCGTAGTACTGACTGCCAATAACACGGGCATCAGCACGCTCAAGGACATCAGTCAGCTGACAGAGCTCACATCGCTCGACATTGCGTATACAGATGTTACAAGTATTGACCCGCTCGCCACTATACCGCGTCTTGACTATCTTGATATTTCCGGCTGTGAAATAACCGATTTGCAGTCACTTGCAGCCTTTAACGGACTGTATACACTGCGTGCAATTGGGCTGACACTACCCGAAATCACCTACGCAAACGGCGCAGAAGTCATGGTGGTAACACAATAAAAAATTGACAGGTTTTAAAGCCTGTCAATTTTTTTGTATATAAATATTTTAGCAACTCTCAAGCCTTTTACTTCAACCGATAATCCCTCGTCGCAAAGGGTTTTTCCCGATACGGTAAAACGTCCGCCGTCAAGGTCGGTTATTTCATAATCGGCATCTTTATCTATATCGTTTAAATAAAACGACGCGTTTGTATACGGACTTTTTTTATCCTTGAATATCTGTATCATACCGTCGCGATTTTCAGGACGCGACCACTGGGTCGCGCGCCACGCAGTTTCATCACGGGTCGGTTTTGTGAGATTATACATATCACCGAGAAAATAGTCGCGCACCCAGACGTATTCGTTTAAATATCTACGCAAAAGTTCTACGTCTGCGGCATTTTCGCCAAAGCTTTCATTCATAGAAAAGGTAAACGAAAACTGAAATGCATAACTGTATGAACTGCGGATACGGTAAGCGTCGTATTCCCTGCCGCAACCTGTACCCGAAAACGGCGTCCACATCGACAGATTCATATTGTGAAGTTGCGCGTGGACTGCGCGTGGATTGGCAACCGTTTGCGCATCGGAACGCCACAGGGGCATTGAACGTTTTATCATTTCAACGTCAATGCGTCTGCCACCGCTTGCGCAGTTATCAATTATAAGATCGGGGAATTTTTCAAGCAGTTTGTCCCACAAACCGTAAAGGCCCGTAATATACTTGATTTCGGTTATACCGCGTCTGTTTTCGGTGTCGGTATTGCGCCAGAAACCAAGCGGATTTATATTAAAATCCCAACGCAGACAGTCAATACCGAGTTTACCGATATAGTCCGACAGCATATTTAAGGTATAATCAAAAGCGCCCTTATCGCCAAGGTTCACAAGATAGTATTTAGGGCTCTTCGGATCTTCCAAAAGTCCCGATTTATCCATATCAAAATCGGATTGTTTTCTTACGCGTTCAGGCTCAAACCACAAAATGAATTTTTTGCCGTTTTTCTTTACACACTGCACCACGTCCAAAAAGCCGTTGGGGTGAATTTTAGGGCTTATATTCCAATCGCCAAGATGACTGCCCCACTGTCCCTCAAATTCATTCGGAGTGGGGTCGTTGGTCTTGCCGTACCACCCTGCATCAACCCACACGTGCGAAAAAGGAATATCGTTTTTGCAGAGTTTTTCTGTATTTTCTATAATATTCTCCGAAGGCATACCGCCCCACATAGCCGCCGAAAGCGGCGCGTTATCTACCCTTTTTAAAATATTGGAGAGTTCGTCGCGCACAAATCTGCGCCACAGGTTTTGCGATTTTTCAAAAGTGGCTTTATAGGGCATAATATACGTACTTGCAGTACGTATTTTTTCTTTTGGATAAAGTACAAACTCTGTGTCCTCGATCTTACCATGTACCGTCACCGTGTCGCCGCAACAGGTAAATTTTGCATTCCACTGACCGCTCCAGCCGAGCGCATAAATATATCCCGACTCAAAGGACTGTTGATTAATATTAAAAAACGGCGCGCGTACAAACGATGAACGTCCGCCTTCGTTTTTGTATCCGATAGTTTTTTCGGCAAAAAGAAGGTCTCCGTACACACCGGGGGTATCGTTTACAAACATCTCAAAATCGTGCTCGTCATCACTGCAGCCGCGCGGATTAAAAATCCTTATCTGTTCTTCCGATTTTGGCAAAATCGGACAAATTTTACGCGCATACTGTCGGTTACACGGCAAAGACACGTTACAGTCCCACAGATTTGTAATAAGCGGAGTGTCGGTGTCAGACATGTTTTCAAAGTAGTTAACCCATTCGTAAACACCGTGGTTTTCGTATTTTTTTGCAACGTTTGTAACCTTTAGTCCACACTCAAAAAGATACTCGGTTGTTAAAACGTTTGCATTTTGGGTTTGTGTTTTTGTATGTGGTGTGTCAAAGGCACATTTTCCGTCCAGTTCAAAATAAAATCGATGTGAGTTTTTTAAAAATTCCATTTTTCTCTCCATATAAAAAAGCAAAGCTATGGCTATACCACAACTTTGCTTTTTATTAATTAGTCAAGGATGATGCCGTATGCTTCTCTGGGCAGCATTACTGCGTTTGCTTCGTCTGTGTCGATGTGCATTGCAGTTGCAAACTTGGGAGAAACACGAAGAACTGTTTCGTTAAATACAACGCCGCGCTCTGTGTCAACCTTTACAGATACCATCTGTCCGTCCTTAAGACCCATAGCCTCTGCATCTTCGGGTGTCATATGAATATGACGCTGAGCAGCAATAACGCCCTCCTCGATTGTAACCTCGCCTGCCGGTCCTTTAAGAGTGATTGAACCCGAGCCTGCGATGTCACCGCTCATTTTAACAGGAGCGTTTACGCCGAGTGTTCTTGCGTCGGTGAGTGAAACCTCAACCTGTGTCTCGGGACGTGTAGGTCCGAGGATTGACACGTTAGCGATTGTCTTTTTAGGTCCGATAAGGTCAATTCTCTCTTCTGAAAGGTACTGACCGGGCTGTGAAAGCTCACGCTTGGGTGTGAGAGTTGCGCCTTTACCAAAAAGTGTTTCGAGGTCTGCCTGTGTTACGTGAACGTGACGGGCCGACATTTCAACAAGAATTTTCTTTTCCATTGTATGTACTCCTTAATAAATAATTTTTACCACTTAATTGTACTACTCTTCATTTGTTTTTTCAACAATTATTTCAAAATAAAACGGTTGACTTTTTTTATTAAGCGGTGTATCATTAGTGAAATTTCAAAAGGCAGGTATTTTTTCATGAAAGCAACAGGAATTGTACGTAAGGTTGACGAACTCGGGCGCATTGTTCTTCCCATTGAGCTTCGCCGAAATCTTAATATAAATATTAAGGACTCGCTGGAGATTTTTGTAGACGGCGAGAGCATTGTTTTAAAGGCATACCGTCCCTGCTGTGTTTTTTGCGGTGACGGCGAAGACGTTGTTTCGCATATGGGCAAAAATGTTTGTAAGCATTGTATCGAACAATTGAAGGAGAGATAATTATGAAGTTTTTGTTTTTTGCTGATTTTCATCACAGCGTAACAGGCAGAAGCCCCTTCGGCGGTATCGACCAACTCGAAGTAATGTTGGCTGCTGCTGAAAAAAACAACGTTGATTTTATCATCCACGGTGGTGACTTTGTCTCAAAATCAGACGAGGCTACCGAGCTTATGGATAAATACAACAATTTCCATATCCCCACCTATCACTGCATCGGCAACCACGACACCGACGGCACACCATACGAAAATCTTTTGGTAAATTACAAAATGCCTGACGGTCACTACTATTTTGACGAGGGCGGCTACCGCATTATCGTAACCGACCCCAACTACTCAAAAATCGGTGACGAGTACGTGCATTTTAATATGGGCAATTACTTCAAAACTCCCGAGGCACGCGACTGGATGCCGCCCGAGCAGATTGAGTGGTTAAAAGAAACGATAGAAAGTGCACCGCATCCGTGTATAATCATTTCGCACACAAGCTATGAGCGTACTGTTAGCGCTCTGAACAACAGAGAAGACGTTCAAAAAGTAATCAACGACGCAAACAAAAAGCGTAAAAACTCTGTGCTTATGGCATTAAACGGTCATCATCACGTTGACTATGTGTCAATTTTAGACGGTGTTTTGTATTTTGATTTTAACTGTGTAAATAACTATTGGTTACCCCAAAAGCACGACCTTTTTCCAAAAGAAATCTCTGAAAAATACCGTAGTGCACCGCACTGCGTTTACTGGAACGACCCGCTCTATGCAATAATCACAATAGAGGGAACAACCATTACCTGTGAAGGTACCGAGAGCGATTTCTTTATGGGAGTTACAGCTGAGGCTGCAGGGTCCAAGTATGACAAAATGCACAGACCCGTCACACCCAAGGTATCTTCATTCAAAATCACATTATAAAAAAAGAAGCCGAAACGGCTTCTTTTTATTTTTGGCAAAATCTTGATTTATTTTGTTATATATTATATACTATGTTTTAAAGATAAATTTAGAAAGGGGTAATGTTACAGTGGATAAAAAAAGTTATTATATTTCTACTGCGATAGCATATACATCCGGTAAGCCGCACATCGGCAATACCTACGAAATCGTTCTGGCAGACAGTGTTGCCAGATTTAAGCGAATGCAAGGCTACGACGTTTATTTTCAGACAGGTACCGATGAGCACGGCGAAAAAATACAGCAAAAGGCGGAGGCTGCAGGTATCAGCCCGCAGGAATATGTTGACAACGTTGCAGGACAGGTAAAAGCTATCTGGGACATAATGAACACAACCTACGACAAGTTTGTTCGCACGACCGACCCTGAACACGAAAAGAAAATACAGAAAATTTTCAAAAAGCTCTATGATCAGGGCGATATCTACAAGGGTGCATACGAGGGTATGTACTGTACACCCTGCGAGTCGTTTTTTACAGAAAGCCAGCTCGTTGACGGCAAGTGTCCCGACTGCGGCCGCGACGTTAAAAAGGCAAAAGAGGACGCGTACTTCTTTAAGCTTTCAAAGTATGCAAAGCAGCTTGAGGAGCATATTGAGTCGCACCCCGAGTTCATCTGGCCGCCCGCCCGTAAAAACGAG
Organism: Eubacteriales bacterium; assembly: GCA_045546815.1. Lineage (GTDB taxonomy): Bacteria > Bacillota > Clostridia > Oscillospirales > QAKW01 > RGIG9041. The sequence goes on along the minus strand of JAZQDN010000054.1, from coordinate 128,854 downwards.
ATGATAAATAACTTTATAAAGCCGGGTCTTTCCGACCTTTGCGTAACACGTTCGTCATTTTCATGGGGTATCCCCGTAACGTTTGACGAAAAGCACGTGGTTTACGTCTGGATCGACGCGCTTTCAAACTATATCACAAACATCGGCTACGACCCCGACGGCAACCACTCGGACGAGTACAAAAAGCGTTGGCCGTGTGATATGCACCTTATCGGCAAGGATATCGTGCGCTTCCACACGATTTATTGGCCGATTCTCCTTATGGCGCTCGGCGAGCCGCTTCCCAAGCAGGTGTTCGGTCATCCGTGGCTTATTATGAGCGACGGCAAAATGAGTAAGTCAAAGGGTAACGTTATCTACGCTGACGACCTTGTCGGTCTTTTCGGCGTTGACGCTGTGCGCTATTTCTTACTTCACGAGATTCCGTTTGCAAACGACGGTGTTTTGTCATATGAGCTTATTATTGAGCGCATTAATTCCGAGCTTGCAAACATCCTCGGCAACCTTGTAAACCGCACAATTACAATGAGCAAAAAGTACTTCGGCGGTGTTGTAAATCACGGCAAGGCAGACGCACTTGATAAAGAGCTTATCGACCTTGCGCTCGCAACCCCCGCACTTGCCCAAAAGCATATGGATTCGATGCATATTGCTGACGCGATCGACGACGTTTTTGCACTTCTCAAGCGCGCAAACAAATACATTGACGAGACAGAACCGTGGGTACTCGGCCGCGACGGCGGCGACAAAGAAAGACTGTCAGAGGTGCTTTATAACCTCGTTGAAGCGATCCGCTTTGCCGCAGTAATGCTCGAACCCTTTATGCCCGACACGGCAAAAGCAATTCATACACAGTTAAATATTGAAAATATGGGTCTTGACTCACTTGGCAGCTTCGGCGCGTTCAAGGACGGTCACGTTCTCGGTGATAACTCAATTCTTTTTGCAAGAATCGATGCAGAAAAGAAGCTTGCGGAAATTGCTGAAGAAAACGCTAAAAAGCAGCCGCAAAGACCCAAAAAACCAGAAGAACCGACAATTTCAATCGACGATTTTGCAAAGATCTCGTTCAGAGCCGCAAAAGTGCTCGAGTGCGAACCGCTCAAAAAGAGCGACAAGCTACTTGTACTCAAGGTGGACAATGGCTTTGAGATAAAGCAGGTGCTTTCGGGCATCGCACAGCACTACAAGCCCGCCGACCTTATCGGCAAGACTGTAGCGCTTGTTGACAACCTCGCACCCGCAAAGCTGCGCGGCGAGCTGTCGGAGGGAATGTTACTTGCGGCAGATACCGAAAACGGACCGAAGGTCGTTTTCCTTGACGACAGTATTCCCGCAGGAGCAAAAATAAGATAATGGCAGGACTTATTGACACACACGCGCACCTTTACGAGCCCGATTACGAAAAGGACTTTGACAGCTTTGCAAAAGAGCTTCAGGACAACGGCGTTGAATCGGTAATTTGTGTTGGCTGCGAGCTTGCAACATCGAGGCGCACGCTCGAAATCGCGCACAACTACCCCTTCATTTTTGCCGAGGTCGGCTTTCATCCGTGTGACGTAGGCGAAATTACCGACAATGATTGGGAAGAGATGAAAAAGCTGATTGCCGACCCGCGCGTTGTCGCGGTTGGCGAGATCGGACTCGACTATTATTGGGACAACGTTCCGCGCGACATACAAAAAAAGTGGTTTATCCGCCAGCTTGACTATGCAAACGAGATAGACCTGCCCGTTGTTATACATGCACGCGATGCAACACAGGACCTTATTGAAATATTAAAAGCGCACCCGCCAAAAAAGGGAGTTTTACACTGCTTTGCAGGCTCTAAAGAAACGCTTAAAGAAATTGTAAAAATGGGGCTTTCAATATCAATGGGCGGTGTTGTTACCTTTAAAAACGCACGCAAGGCGGTCGAGTGTATTGAGGCTGTGCCGCTTGAACGGCTTATGCTTGAAACCGACTGTCCGTTTTTAACACCCGAGCCGTTCAGAGGCAAGCTGAACCGTCCCGATTACACCATTTATACCGCGCAGAAAATCGCAGAGCTTCGCGGTATGACGACAGAGGAAATAATTGAAATTACAAACAATAATGCAAAAGCAATGTTCAATTTAGGAGGCAAAATATGAGAGCTGCATTTTATGAATGTGACATAACCCCGCCGATTGGCGGATTTATGTGGGGACACTACTCGCCTGTATATTCAAAGGGTGTGAAGGACAGACTTTTTGCAAAGGCTGTTGTTATGGAAGACGGCGGCGAGTATGCCGCAATTGTAACAGTCGACACCTGCTCACTTACCAAAGGTATTCAAAAAATTGTAGCCGACAGAGTGGCGCAGTATACCCCCATCCCTGCCGACAAGGTTTGTGTTTCGTCAAACCACTCGCATTCGGGCGCACCCATCTGCGGCGACGATTCAGTGGGTGCAAAGGCAGACGAGGCTTATCTTGACGTGTTTTTACGCCTTTGTGCTGACGCAATTATTCTTGCTTACCAGAGACTTGTAAACGCAGACGTAAAGTATTCAATTTCGCAGGTAGACAGCATTTCGTTTAATAGAAACTTTATTCTCGAGGACGGCAGTTATAAAACACACGGCAGAGGCAGAACAGATATTGTAGACACCCTTGACGGCATCGACCCCGACGTTCCTGTGCTTTTCTTTGAAAGTGAAGGAAGACCGCTTGGTGCAATCATCAATTTTGCGTGCCATCAGTGCTGCCTTAAAAACTACGGCGAATCGGGCTACAGCGGCGATTATTCTTCGTATCTTTCAAAGCATCTTAAAGAAAAATACGGAAACGACTTTGTAAGCCTTTTCTTGCTCGGCACCTGCGGTGATATCAACCACGTAAACCCCGACGCAAGCGTACCTATCCCCGACGACCACTATCAGCATATGGGCAAGGTGCTTGCAGATTCTGTTATCGCGTCAATGGACAGCGCCGTTACAGTTGAAGGCACTGTTAAAATGCTTATGTCAACAGTCACCCTCAAAAGACGCCCCGTTGACAAGGAAAGCGTTGCAAAACAGGTTACAAAGTGGCTGTCAAGCCCGAAAATAAGCTTTATGCGCCCGCGTAACCTTATCCACTACGAAAGAACAAACGGCGGTGTAACCGAGGACGTTATGCCCGTTCAGGCAATAAAGGTGGGCGATGTGCTCATTTCCATTATGCCGGGCGAGATTTACAACGCATTCGGCAAATACATAAAGACAAACTCGGGATTTTCAAAGAATATGGTTGCAGAAAACTGCAACGAGTATCTGGGCTACATCCCGACTGAAAAAGCGTTTGCCGACAAGAGCGACCTTTATGAAATCTCGCTCTGCGGTCACAGCTGTCACACACCCGACGCAGGACAGACACTTGCCGACGGAGTGCTTGAGCTTGCAAAAAAGCTTTAATCATACTCACAAAAACCACTGTTTTGCGGAAATCCTTTGAACAAACAAAAAATCCCCGATTAAATCGGGGATTTTTTATTTCATTACCATTCAAGGACGATTTCTTTACCGTCGTATAGGTACTGCGAGAATGTGAGTATCTGCTCAACCTTGGCGGTAGGAACAATCAGCTTGCCCGCGCCGTTGAGCTCAAAGAACGAGTTGAGCTCGCTTATCTTGTAATACTTAAGCACATCGGTCGTGCCGTCAAGACAGTTTACCGTTATTGTAACAAGCGGGTCTGTACCCTGCGGTTTATCACCGACGTCCGAAACATCAATACTGATAATGTGAGCATAAAGTGTACCGAAGTTTTCATACTCTACATATTTATTATTAATGTATGCCTTGAGGTTACCCTCATCGGCAGTACCGAGAATATCGATGTTATATGTTTTTCCGCCGCCCTGAATTGTCAGCGTGTCAATCGTGTCGTAAGAACGCGAGTATGACATCGTATCACAGTAGGTTGCGATATCGTGAATTAAAATATTGATGGTTTCTTCATCAATAATGTAAATAAAGTCGTGACCCTCTGCGTAAGCGTAGTAGTAGCCCTCGTCGGATCTGTTGCCGAAGTGGATTACGTTTTTAACCGCAACGTTTGTAAAGCTGAAGCTGTACTTGGGGTTATCAAGACCGTATTTTGCAAGGTTTTCTGCGCTTACATCGTCATCATAGACCGTAAGACCTGTGAGTGCGGTGATGAGAGTATATATCTCCTCCTGCTTTTCGTTTGAAAACGCGTGCTCGATGGGAGCTGTTATCAAAAACGCATTATTAAGGTCATCGCGCGTAAGGTCGAGCAGTTTTACAACAATGCGCTCGCCGTCACGCTGGGTAATCGTAAACTCGTTTATATACGGTGCGTCAGTGTCTGAATCGTACGCAAACAGACGTGTATTATAGTAGTCCATGCGCGCAGTAATAAACATCGCCGCAGAATCGGCGCTGTAGGTGTACACCGTATCGCCGCCGTTAAAGCGCATATAATAGTTACCCGAAGGTGCAAGGTCGCCTATTTCAAAATAGTGGCTCTTGTCACCCTTTATCCAGCGAACCGTGGCAATAGGGTCTTTAAGACCGTATTCTTCCCAGTCGGTAACACCCTTTGCGACCTCGGTCTCGGCCGAAACGGTACCCGCATAGGTCATTGCCGATATAATTCTTGAGTTGGCAACGGGCAGATCCTGCTTGCCGTCAATATAATATGTTTTTTCAAGACGTCTTACAAAAGCGTACTCATCAAGCTGATTTTTAATTTCAAGACGTTCGCCTGAAGCACCGCTCTCGTCAACAAGCTCAATGCCTGTTTTCTTTTCCTCGGTGACTATTTCGTCCTTGCCGTCGGGTACAACGCGTTTGAGCACAAGCACCGACAAGCCAAGAACAACAACGATACAGCCCAGTGCAATAAGCGGCATAAAGCGTTTAAGCGCCGATTTTTTGGGCTTATCCTTTTTCACCTGCTCTAAAGCGGCGTTGGGGTCACCCAAAAACTCAAGGCTTCTTTCGTCGTTTGCCGCCTTTGGCTTTTGCTCGGTATCTAAAGTGAGGTCAGGCTCCTGACGCGTGGTTTTTTTGTTTTCCTGAATGTTATCCATTACAGAAATCTCCTTCTAATATAGATGACAAGACCTAAAACAAGGAACAGTGCAGGGATTACAATAACAGTAACAACCATCATTGTATTTGCCTGTCTTGACGGGATTGTCGCAACTGATGAAGACGATGCCTTCTGCGCTGCAAGAATCGTGTCGTCCTGCTCATCCATCATAAGCTTGTAAAGCTGCATATAAAGCTCGCCGTTACCTGTGTAGGTAAAGTACTGCGACTCGATCATATCGGTCGAACCGCACGCAAACAGATAGCTCTGTACCTGAACGTTGTTTATATACTTATACATCATTGACAAAACGCCGACATCGAACGGACCGCTCTTGTCAGACGGGTCACGCTCAAGGTCCTGATTGATGGCATCAGACGCTCTGCTGTACGATGTGTCAGAGGTTGTAATTATCGACTGTGTTTTATAAGAGCTGTTTTCGTCAAACACCTTTGTTATCGAGCGCGCATTTGGTGCAAGAAGTGACGATACCGTAGACAGAGTTGAACCCGTGTTCATAATCTCTTCTGAGGTGTATGTCGGCAACAGCGCGTTCTGATAGTTCTGGAAGGTGTTGTCTGCCGTGTCAAGAACGATGTCGTTATTGAGCTGAATACCCCAGGTCTTTAAGAAGCTCTGAAGATTGGGAAGGTCAACCGAATCGGTTGCCGAGAAATACATAAGGTTTTTGCCGAACATATTTTCATTTGACAAAAAGTCGCTTATTTTACGGATTTCGCTCTCGGAATAGTCACGGGTGGGATTACAGATAACCATCAGCTTACCCTCGTCGGAAAACTCCGCCTTGTCGGTGAGCAGGTTGATCTCCTTAACGTCTGCACCGTTGTTGGCAATAAGGCTCATAAGGTTTGAATATCCGTCTTCGCCGTGACCTGTAAGGAAGTATACAACAGGGATGGTCTCACGTGTTACATACAAAAGACCTGCCGCAAGGCGTTCTTCGATATAAATATAGAGTGCGCCGGTATCGTTGTCTACGTTAAAGTAGTCATCAACATTGAAAACACGTATGCGCTCGCCGTTCTGGATAACGACCGCGCCCGCCTGAACGCTGTACTCTGTTCCGTACTGCGTGAGTGCCGACGGATTCTTTTCGGGGTCTATATAAGTAACATTGATGTTATCCGAGAGATTTGAAAATCTCTTGAGCGGCTCTGAAAGATAGTAGGGGTAGTTGGTCTCGTCGTAAAAGACGGTGATTTTGATTTCAACAGACGGATCAAGCGAGTTTACAACCTGTCTTGTTTCGTCGGATATGTCATACATACCCGTTGATGTGAAGTCGAGCGCCCACGAATAGCTGTCGGTGAGCACAGAGAAAATCATATTAACGGCGATTACGACAGCAATAACAAGCGCAGTCATTACCGTAGCAACGGTGCCGTACTTAAATCCGCGGGTTTTAAAGAATTTTTGTTTTTTGGCAGGAGCCTTTTCACTTTTTACTGCGTGAACTGTTATTTCATCGGGGGTAACAGCTTCGATTTTTTCGTTTTTATTGTTTTCCATATCAGCTCCACCTCCTCTTATCGATTACGCGCACGGTAATGAAAATAAATATTACCGCGATGCTCAAAAAGTAAATCAGTGACGATACGTTGAAAAGTCCCTGATTGAACTCGTTATAACGGCGTGTTACCGAGATTGCGTCCACAATCTTTGTAACAACAGAATTGTTAAGTGTTTCTGCAAGATAGTCTGCAACGGCAAAAACAGCAAGTGAAAACGCGCCCATAATAAACGCTGTTATCATACTCTCTGTGATTGACGACATAAGCATACAGATTGCAAGGAATGCAGCACCTACAAACAAAAGACCGATGTAGTTACCGATAACGATACCGACCTCGAGGTAACCGACTGTTGCAAGGAATATCATATTGATAACAGTGGGGATAAGTCCGATTACAAAAAGTGTGTATGCCGCAAAAAACTTGCCCATTACCATACCCGTTATGCTGACGGGGGCGGTTATTAAAATCTGGTCTGTTTTGTTTTTGCGTTCCTCGGGGAAAAGCTTCATCGCAAGAAGCGGGATCGTTACAATTAAAATATAACGTGTCCAGGCAAAATAGTTAAGAGTGTCTGTCGAGCCGACCGCGATATTACTTGAATAGAAAACATAGTTTGTAACAAGCAGATATATAAACAGATATGAATAGCCGACAGGCGACAAAAGATAGGAGCGGAGCTCACGTTTAAATATTGCTGACATTATTTAACCTCCTCCCCTGTTTCGTCTGTAATAAGCTGAACGAACATATCCTCAAGCGACATATCCATCGAGCGAAGACCGATGAGCGGCCAGCCCTTTGCCGCCAGTGCCGAGAACATCATTTTACGGATGTCGACCTCGGGGTGCGACTCTATCATATAGTCAAAAGAGCCGGGCTCTTTTGACGAGAGCGCCTCAACATATGTAACGCTGTCAATTGCGCGGACTGCTTTTATAATTTCGGGCTTCGGTCCGCAGATACGCGCGATATATTTTCTGTTACCTGCAACGGTGCGGGTAAGACGCTCTGCGTTACCGTCGGCAACGATGTGACCCTTGTTTATAACAATTATACGGTCACAAACGCTCTGCACCTCCTGCAGAATGTGTGTTGAAAGAATGATAGTGTGTGTTTTACCGAGCTTTTTGACAAGGCTGCGGATTTCGATGATCTGACGCGGGTCAAGACCAACAGTCGGCTCGTCAAGAACAAGCACGGGCGGGTTGCCGATAAGTGCCTGCGCAAAGCCGACACGCTGTTTATAACCTTTTGAAAGGTTTTTTATCATTCGGTCATAAACGTCGGTTATCTGGATAAGCTCGCAGATCTCGTTTATATGCGGACGTCTCGGAAACTTACAACGCTTAAGGTCGTAAACAAAGTCGAGATACTCCTTTACTGTCATATCCATATAAAGCGGCGGAAGCTCGGGCAAAAAGCCGATAAGCTGCTTTGCTTTTATGGGGTCTTCCAAAATATCGGCACCGTCAATAGTAATTGAACCCGATGTTGCCGACAGATATCCTGTAAGTATATTCATGGTTGTCGATTTACCCGCACCGTTAGGTCCGAGGAAGCCGACAATCTCACCACGGTTTACAGTGAAAGAGATATCGTTTACGGCATATTTGTCGCCGTAGCGCTTTACGATATTTTTCACCTCTATCATAGCGTAACCTCCTGAAGTTAGTTTAGTTAATTATATAATATCATATATATTATGGGGGTGCGTGAATAAATTGTTAATTATTCTTTTCGTCATTCTTAATATGTGTGATTCCGAGCTCCAAAAGCTGTTCGGGAGATACCTCGGAGGGACATTCACTCATAAGCTCTGATGCGTTCTGTACCTTGGGGAAGGCAACAACGTCACGAAGCGACTGTGCGTTTATCATCTGCATTACGAGACGGTCAAGCCCGATACCCATACCGCCGTGGGGAGGTGCACCGTATCTGAAAGCACCCATAAGGAAGCCGAACTTGAGCTCTGCCTCTTCCTTTGTCATACCGAGCATATCGAACATACGCTGCTGAAGCTCGGGGTTTGTGATACGGATCGAGCCCGAAGACAGCTCAATACCGTTGAGAACCAGGTCATACGCCTTTGCGCGCACATTTGCCTTGTCTGTTTCGAGGTATTCGAGGCACTCGTCCATAGGCGAGGTAAAGGGGTGATGCATTGCAACAAAGCACTGATTGTCCTCGTCCCAGTCAAAGAAGGGAAACTCTGTTATCCACAGCAGTGAAAAGCCCTTTCTTTCGATTTCGAGCTTATCTGCCGCAATAAGACGGATTGCGCCGAGTGTTGAAAGAACAATTGAATTTTTAACGTCGGCACAGATGAGAACAACGTCACCCACATCGGCGTCTGCCTTGGCAAGAATTGCGTTCATCTCATCCTCTGTCATAAACTTTGAAAAGCTGCAGGCGGTGCCGTCAGGTGTAAGTCTTATAAATGCAAGGCCCTTTGCGCCGATGCCGCGTGCGTGCTCTGTGAGCTTGTCAATCTCTTTACGGGTAAGCTTTGCCGCGCCGCCTTTTACATTTATTGCACGTACGCTTCCGCCGCCCTCAATTGCACCTGTGAACACGCCGAAGCCGCAGCCGCGCACCTCGTCGGTCAAGTCGAAGATTTCCATACCGAAGCGTGTGTCGGGCTTATCCGAGCCGTAACGCTCCATAGCATCCTTAAAGGTAAGACGGGGCAGAGGTGTCGGGATATCAACATCGAGAACTTCCTTAAACACGCGTTTCATATAGCCCTCACCGATTGCGAGCACATCCTCCATATCAACAAACGACATCTCAAGGTCGATTTGTGTAAACTCGGGCTGACGGTCAGCACGCAGGTCTTCGTCACGGAAGCAGCGCGCGATCTGCATATAGCGGTCAAAGCCCGATACCATACAGAGCTGCTTATACATCTGCGGTGACTGAGGAAGTGCGTAAAAGCTACCCTTATGAATACGGCTGGGCACGATATAGTCGCGCGCGCCCTCGGGGGTAGATTTGATAAGCATAGGTGTTTCGATTTCGATAAATCCGTTTTCGTCAAAATAGTCGCGGGTCACCTTGGCTATCTTATGACGGAGCAGGATGTTTTTCTGAAGATCGGGACGGCGAAGGTCAAGGTAGCGGTACTTTAAGCGAAGCTCTTCCTTAACATCGCTGTTCTCAACGATTTCAAAGGGCGGTGTCTCTGACTTGCCGAGGATTTTTACATCGGTTACGGCAATTTCAAGCTCGCCTGTCTTTAAGTTTTTGTTAAACGCACCGCCGCGCTTTTGCAAAGTACCCGTTGCTTCAAGTACAAACTCCGAACGGATCTTAAAAGCGGCGTCAAACGCCTCTTTGCTGATGTTTTCGTCAAACTGAAGCTGAACAATACCGCTTCTGTCGCGAAGGTCAATAAAGATAAGTCCGCCGAGGTCGCGCTGGCGCTGTACCCAGCCGCAAGCGGTTACGGTTTTGCCCAGAAGGGCGTCATTAAATTCTGCACAGTAGCAAGTTCTATTCATTAACTGTCATCTCCGTTAATAATTTTTTATTTATCGCAGATATGTCGGTCTCGGTTTCGGTGCCGTCTGCCATATTTTTGATTTTAACAATACCCGAGTCAAGCTCGCTGTCGCCGATAACGGCAACGGTTTTGGCGCCGATTTTATTTGCAAACTTCATCTGCGCCTTAAGTGAGCGGTCCATAAGGTCGTACTCGACCGAAACACCCGCAGATGTCAGCGCCATCGCAATGCGTGAGCACTCTGTCTTTGCTCGCTCACCCATTGACGCAAGGTAGATATCGGGTGTGGGTGCACTTACAACGCTGTCGTCAAGCAACAGCATAATGCGCTCAAGTCCCATAGCAAAGCCGATGCCCGCATAGTTAGCGCCGCCCAGCTGCTCTGTCATACCGTCGTAACGGCCGCCGCCGCAAACAGTACCCTGCGCGCCGATGTTGTTTGAAATAAACTCAAACACGGTGCGGTTATAGTAGTCAAGTCCGCGCACAATATAGGGGTTCACCTTATAGGCGATGCCCATACCGTCAAGCAGTGTTTTAACGCTGTTGAAATGATTTTCACAGTCATCGCAAAGATAGTCAAGTATTTTCGGTGCGTCCTTTGCAATATCTGCGCAGATGTCGCTCTTACAGTCAAGAATACGCATCGGGTTTTTATAAAGACGCTCGTTGCAGGTGGGGCAAAGGCGGTCTTTTTTATCTTCAAAGTATTCAATAAGCGCCTCACGGTACTTTGCACGGCAAGTCTTACAGCCGATCGAGTTTATGTTAAGCTCGATATCTTTAAGACCGAGTCTTTCAAACACCGCATACGGAAGTGAGATCACGTGTGCGTCTGTCTGCGGGCTTGTCGCACCGAAAAGCTCAACACCGAACTGTGAAAACTGACGCAGTCTTCCCTTTTGCGGCTTTTCGTAGCGGAAGCAGTTTATAAGATAGTACAGCTTTGCGGGAAGCGGGTCGTTGAATATGCCGTTTTCAATAAACGAACGGACAATACCCGCAGTACCCTCGGGGCGAAGGGTTATTGAACGTCCGCCCTTGTCCTCAAAGGTGTACATCTCCTTTGTAACAACGTCTGTTGTATCACCCACACCGCGAACAAACACCTCGGTATGCTCAAAAACGGGGGTACGGATCTCCGAAAATCCGTACAGCCTGCAGGTGTCGCGGATTATGTTTTCGACGTAGTGCCACTTGTGCGACTGCGAGGGCAAAATATCTGCCGTGCCCTTGGGCGCTGTAATGGTTGCCATTTTTTAAAACTCCTTTTTATTCAAAACAAGATATTATTTCAATTTTTTATTCAAAAAACGTGCTCCCAAATGCTTTGGGAGCTGTGTTTATTTTTTGCTTATTTCGATCCAGTCAAGGTCGCCGCGGTCAAGCGACATTACAATTACCTCTGCCGTTGCAATGTTTGTTGCAACAGGGATATTGTGCACATCGCAAAGACGTAAAATCCCCATTTCCTCGCGCATACGCGTGGTGGGTGTGAGCGGGTCTCTGAAAAACAAAAGCACGTCGATCTCACCGCAGGAAATACGCGAAGAGATCTGTTCTTCCGCGCCGCCTGCACCGCTGAGTACTTTGTTTACCTGAAGACCTGTATTGTCTGTTATAAGATTGCCGAGAGCAGATGCCGACCACAAGTTATGCTTTGCGAAAATTCCCGCATAGGCAATACAGAACTGTACCATCAGCTCTTTTTTCTTTTCGTGGGCTAAAAGTGCAATATTCAATGGTTGTAATCCTCCTCTTATTTTCGAAAGTTTTTATCAAGCGGGACATCCTCGCCGCACAGCCTGCCCGCGATATTTTTCACAGGACCTGCACATATGCTTTTTGTACTGATAATCGGTGTTCCGCTGTTTGAATGAATAATAATTCTGTCGTCCGACGGCAAAATTCCCAAAAGCCGCAGCGAAACGCTGTCGATAATATCATCAACGTTCTGCAAATAACCCTTTGATATCATTTGCGGATTGATTTTGTTAAGGACAAGATACGGTGTGAGTCCGTTTATGCCCGACACGATAGACGAGCACTTCTGCGCATCACGTATTGAGGTGAGGTCAGATGTCGCAACAACGATACACTCGTCACAGCTGTCGATTATGTTACTAAAGCCGGCACCGAGCCCTGCAGGTGCATCAACAAGCACAAAGTCATAGTGCGCGCGCAGGTATCTGCACAGCTTACGGAAGCGCCCCCTGTCAATATCATTCGCATCAGCATTCTGCGATGCCGAGATAAAGTGAAGGTTGGGATAGCTTTCGTGTACCTGCACAGCCTTACTTATCATACAGCGCTCTGTAAGGATATCAGTCAGGTCAAAAGCAACATTGTCCACCATTCCCAAAAGAATATCGAGGTTTTTAAGTCCGATATCCCCATCAATAGCTATTACGTTTTTTCCGCGTGCGGCAAGAGCAAAGGCAAGACCCGCGCAAAGCGTCGTCTTTCCGACACCGCCCTTTCCCGACACGATACCGATAATTCTACTCATAAGCGTCCTTTTAAAAATTAATATATTTTATAATAGCATAATATACTAATATAGTCAAACTGTTTTTTTAAATACCACCGATTTACGACAAGCAAGACCGTAAAAAGCGTCTGCCGCATGACCCGCGATCGCCCGCGCAAGCGGCGAGCCCGACACCGCACTTATATCGGCGTCAGGCGGCAAAATTACCGAAATTTTTATCTTTTCACCGTCATATTCGCACACCGTCGGATAACCGATTGCGTCAGAAATGAGCTTTTCGCACTCCGCAGGGTATATAAACTCGTTATTTATACAAATAGTATTATCATTTTGATAAAACAGCGCGTCGCAGTCAAAGGTCGGCAAGCCTTTGTAAACAAGGGCGAGCTTTACGTTTTTCTTTTTAAAAATCTGTTTTGTGGGGCGCTCAAGAAAAACACATTTATGCCCCGAAAAAAGCGCAGAAAAAACCGCGTCAAAGCCCGCACCGCAGTAAAGCGGAAGACCGATATACACGCCGTCGCGGCGCCCCGTGCTTTCGATTGCGGCCTTTGTATCCCAGTGAACACCGTCGTTTGCCAGCACGACAATGCCGTCCTTTTGCTCTGTCGGTAAAGAGCTGTAATCGTTGATCTCGACAAGCTCGGACAAAAAGTGAACCGCAGGCAAAAGCGTTCTGTCAACATCGCCCTGCTCCGCCACGACCGCACAGTTGCAGCCACAGTCGCGAAGGACGGGCACCGTGTGCATATAGTGACAGCTGTGCACCACCGCAACTGACGGGCGGTAGACCGACAGCTTTTCGGCGAGCGCATCGACCGGTCCGCTGACACGGCACAAAACACAGCGACAGCCCGCCTTGACCGCCGCTAAAATCGCATACACCGTCTGCGGACAGTTACCCGTCAGCACAGCCACGGTCTTACCCGTGATTCCCATCTGGCAAAACGAGTTATACAGTGCATTCACACGGGTAAGCAGCTCTTTATAGCTCACCCTTTCGTATTCGGTTTCAATGGCGGTTTCGTACTTGTATCTGTATGCCGCCGCCTTAAAATCGTCAAAATTCATTACAGTTACCTCAAAAAAAGCTGCCTTTTTTAAAAAGGGCAGCTTTCGTTTTAGTTAAGATCAATATCTTCTTTATTTTCGGGAAGCTCTGTTTCCTGCTCTGCCATATCGTCTTCGCTCACAGCGTTCAAAGACAGTATCATATAGCGGTGAACAGGGCTGCCTGTCTGGTCATTATAGCTCTGTATACCCATATCCTGCATAACAACGGTTACGCGGCGCACAAAGTTGGCAGGGTCGTTTGTCGGGTCATCCGACGACAAAAGCGTTTCGTTATAGCAATCGACCGTCAGGATATAGGTGTCGTTCTCGCCTTCCTTTATGTCGATAACATCGGGAATGAGATAGTCGGACGAGCCGGCTGATTTTACGGTATAGGTCTTATTAAGTGAGTTGTACTTGAACTTACCGCAGATATCAACGGTTTTATGCTTGATTTTGCTCGCATAGTCGATAACGTACTGGCTGAACATCTCAACATCCTCTGCAGGAACGCGGAAGTTACCGCGCTTATCGTAGGTGTAAACTCCCTGCGCATTATTAAGCGTTATTGCCTGCCAGATACCGTGCGAGATGATATATTCGTCGTCGATCTGTGTCGGGTCGTCAAAATAGGGGATATCCTGACGGATAAAGTTGCTTAAATAGTTTTCAAAAAATTCGGCACTCGCTTCCTCGTAGCCGTCAATACCTGTCGTCTCATAAACACTGCCGCCGTAAAGCGTGCTCTCATAACTACTGTCGGTATAAATATTATTGGGGACAAACACCCTGTATACCGCACGGCCGAGGGATGCTATGCAAAAGCAAACAAGAAATATAAATGCAAGACCCACCGTGAAGGTGAATATTTTGTGCTTGTTTTTGTTCAAAAACTTAAGCACACGCTTTATTGCATCTTTCAAACCAACATACCCTTTCGTAAATAATATAAATTAATTCTAATACCGCGCGTACAATATGTCAAGTTACAATTCGGTTAATAAACGGTTACGCAAGCATCATCGCCAGCGCAACGCAAAGCGGCATTGTCACAATCGAGAGTATGCTGACAAGCCCCGAGACCTGCGAAGCAAGACCCGTGTCCCTGCCGAATTTTGCCGCAAACATTACGGTGTTGTTGGCGGTCGGTGCACTTACAAAAACGGACGCGACAATGAGCAGGTTACCGCGCACTCCGCAAAGGTAAAAGCCGAGCAGTGCCGCAAGCGGCAGTACGATCAGCTTCAAAAACGCGGTAAGGTAGATATTACCTTGCTTGAACATAGTTTTAAAGTCGGATTTTGAAAGGTATGTTCCAAACAAAATCATAGCAAAAGGCGTGGTCATATTTCCTATATGAGTGAGCGGTGTCTTTATAATTTCGGGCAGGGTTATTCCGAGTAAAAATATCGGCGCACCGATTAAAACACCTATCGTTCCGGGGTTGATTATCAGCTTTTTTGCATCAAATTTTCCCGATGAGTCTGACATAAGCCAGACACCGTGCGTAAATGAAAAAATATTGAACGCGGTCATCGCCGCAGAGCAATAAAAAGTTCCGATTTCGCCGTTGCCCGTAACCGCTTCCATCACCGCGTGCGACAGCGGAAGACCCATATAACCCATATTCGCATAGATCGTCGAATACTTAAAAACAACGTTTTTACTGCGGTCGCCCTTGTTGAAAAACAAACACGTCACCGCGATCGCGAACACGTGAAAAGCGCTCGCGCATAAAAATGCATAGAGATAATCGAGCGCGTTTTCCTTTGTAAATTCGACGTTTGCAAAGGAGTTTATTATAAGCGCAGGGGTTATGATATAAAACAGCAGGTCATTGGAGCTGCGCGCGGTTTTTTCACTGAAAAAGCCGAGGCGGTCGCCAAAAAAACCGACCATAACCATAATCGCAAGTATAAGAACCTGTGTAAAAACAGTAAATGCGTTAGCAAAAAAATTCATATTTTTCTTATTCCTTTCTGCAAAAGTATATTATATCGGCTACTAAGTGTCAAGAATATTAATAAAATAATACTTGAAATAGATATCGACATATTTTATAATTTAATATTATAGATATTTTTTCAGGAGGACGGAAAGGTGAGCAAAAACAAAATAATTATTTCAATTGCAGGCAGTGAGCTTGTTGTTATGACAGAGGAGTCACGCGAGTACACCACAAAGCTTGCTAATATTATCGACTTAAAAATGCGCGATCTTCTTTCTTCGAGCAGCAAGGTGACAACACCTATGGCGAGCATTCTCACCTGCCTTGACCTTTGCGACGAAAACGAAAAAAATAAGGCATCGGCAGCAAGGCTTCGCGACGAAATCAAAAGCTATTACGAGCGCAATATTGAGCTTGAAACCAAGGTTTCGCGTCTTGAGGACGAAATCGATCTGTTAAAAAGAAGACTTGGTGAAAGATAATGAAAATAAAAATCAAGGCAATCCCCACCCCGCAGGGAAAAACTGCGCCACTGCCCGCTTATCAAAGCAAATTTTCGGCGGGCGCTGACCTTTGTGCAGCAATTGACGAGCCTGTCACGATTGCGCCGCATCAGCGCGCGCTCATTCCGACAGGCTATGCTATCGAGCCCGAGGACACAAGCATCGGTGCGTTTATTTTTGCGCGCTCGGGACTTGCATCGAAAAAAGGCATCTGTCTTGCAAACAGTGTCGGCGTTGTGGACGCTGACTACAGAGGCGAAATCAAGGTTGCGCTTCTCAACACCTCTGACAGCGAGTATACCGTACAGCCGTTTGAGCGTATCGCACAGCTTGTGATAATGCCGGTAATTCAGGCGGCTTTTATCCCATCAGACACGCTGTCAGACACCGAGCGCGGTGCGGGCGGCTTTGGCTCGACAGGTAAATAGTATGGAAATTATATTGGCATCAGCGTCACCGAGACGCTACTCACTTTTGTCGGCACGCGGATATGACGTGACGGTTGAAACGTCGCCGTTTGATGAAAGCGGCGTTACCGAGCGCGACCCCAAAAAGCTCGTTATGCTTCTTGCAAAGGGCAAGGGCGAGAGCGTAAGTAAAAACCATCCCGACAAAATCGTGCTGTCCGCAGATACGGTTGTCTGCCTCAACGGTAAAATTCTCGGAAAGCCCAAAACAAGAGACGAAGCATATAATATGCTTATGTCGCTTTCAAACAACACCCACACCGTTTATACGGGTGTGTGTATTTCAAAGGGCGGAAAAAGCCACCTGTTTTTTGACAGGGCAGATGTCACCTTTCATCCGCTGACGGACAAGCAAATTAATTTATATATAGACAGTGGTTCCCCGTTTGACAAGGCGGGAGCGTACGGAATCCAGGACGATGTCGGCATCGGCTTTGTCAAAAGGGTTTCGGGCGATTTGTCGTGCGTTATAGGTCTGCCTATGGGCAAAGTAATAAAGATACTGCAAAAAATTCAAGGAGAATAGTAAATGAATTTTAATCAACTGACAAAAAAAGTAAAGAAAATAAACCCGCTCAAGTTTTTATCATACAACGATATAGGCATTGACCTCGGTACAGCAAACACGATCGTGTACAAAACGGGCAAGGGCATTGTTCTTCGCGAGCCGTCTGTTATCGCGATCGATACTGATACAAAGCGCCCTGTTGCCGTCGGCACAGAGGCAAAGGATATGATAGGCAGAACGCCTAAAAATATCGAGGCGATACGTCCCCTTCGCGAAGGTGTTATTGCAAGCTATGAGTCAACTGCGCTTATGCTTCGCTATTTTCTTAAAAAAGCGATGGGACCGTCGTTTATGGCAAAAAAGCGTATTCTTATATGCATCCCCTATGAAGTAACAGACGTTGAGCGCCGCGCGGTTGAAGAGGCGGCATCTCTTACGGGCGCAAAAGACGTTAAAATAATTGAAGAGCCGCTTGCTGCCGCAATCGGTGCCGGTCTTCCCGTAAGTGAGCCGACAGGTTCAATGATAGTTGACATCGGCGGCGGCACAACCGAGGTTGCGGTCATCTCTCTTGGCGGTGTTGTATCGTCAAAATCGGTGCGTGTTGCGGGCGACGCTATTGACGCAGCGATCATTGCGTATATCAGAAAAGCATACTCACTCTTTATCGGCGAGCGCATGGCGGAAGAAATCAAGTTTGAAATCGGTAACGCGATGGGCTATAAGGGCACAATGGAGATACGCGGCCGCGATATGATCACCGGTCTTCCGCAGAATATAACCATCACAGGCGACGACATATGCAAAGCAATCGAGGAGCCGGTGGCACTCATTGTTGAGTCTGTTAAGAACACTCTTGAGCAGACACCCCCCGAGCTTGCTGCTGACATTATCGACCACGGCATTATGCTGTCAGGCGGCGGTGCACTGCTTCGCGGTCTTGACGTGCTCATTTCAAAAGAAACGGGCATCCCCGTTCACATTGCCGAAAACCCGCTCGACTGCGTAGCACTCGGCACAGGCTACTCGCTCGAATCACCTGATTTGTGGAACGCTATCTCAAGATAGAATGCGCGATTTTTTCACATCAAAAACTTTTATAGCCATCTGCGTTATAGCTGTGCTGCTGCTCGGTATGATGACAGTCAGCGCGGTCGATCGCGGCAGAGTAACCGTTTTTGAAGATTTTGTCGGTATCGTCATAACACCGATACAGAACATTGTCACGACAATATCGTCAAAGGCGGGTGATTTTGGTGCGGTTTTTTCGGAGCATAACGCGCTTGTCGACCAAAACACCGAGCTCAAAGAGCAGGTAAACGCGCTGTCAGAGCAGCTTCGCGAAGCGGAAAAGTACAGACTTGAAAATGAAGAGCTCAAAAGTGCGCTCGGCATCAAGGCAGAAAACCCCGACTTTGAGTTTTGCTCTGCACTCGTTGTGGCTTCGGAGCAGAGCGGCTATTCGTATATGGTAACGCTTAACAAGGGCAGTGTAAACGGCATTGAAAAGCGTGACATCGTTCTTTCAAACGGCGCGGTTGCAGGCTATGTGTCAGAGGTCGGCACAACCTGGTGCAAGGTAACGACTATCCTTGACTCGTCGTGTCAGATCGGTGTTATAATCACACGAACTCAGGACATCGGCGTGCTTGAGGGCGATTTTTCGCTTGCCTCGGGCGGCAACTGCAAGGTGTCATATCTTGCAAACAACGTCCAGCTTAATTCAGGCGACAGTGTTGTCACATCGGGCATCGGCGGCATTTTCCCCGCGGGGCTTTTTATCGGTAACGTACAGGAAATAAAGCCCGAAACACACGGTATTTCGCAATATGCCGTGACGTCACCCGCCGTTGACATATCATCACTCAAAAACGTGCTCGTAATAACCGATTTTACTGCAGATACGGAGGCGGAGTAATGTTTTCGCGCACCAATACATCTGTAAAAGCGGCTCTTTACGGGCTTATACTTATAATTTTTTATCTTATGCAGAGTGTACCTGCGTTAAATGTCAGGTTTATGAATGTTTCGCCAGAGCTTTTGCTCGTTTTGTCAATATGCGTTGCATTTAATGAATCAGAGACATTTGCGGCGTTTTTCGGGCTTATCGTCGGAATTATCAACGATACCGTTACCGACTCGCTGACGGGCAAAAGTGCACTCTTTTTTATGTTCGCGGCATTCATTGTTGCGGTTTTGTTAAAGACAGTACTGCGCAGACTGTTTTTGACCTATGTTGTAATTGAGCTTTGCGCAATTGCACTGTTTTTAATCATCGAATATGTGCTTATTTTTGTTTTCTTCGGGCATATGCCGCTCGGGCTGTGCCTTACAAAGGTTATACTGCCAAAGCTGTTGTTTTCGGCAGTACTCAGCTATCCCGTATACTTCATCATACGGTTTTTGAACAGAAAGCTCGATGCAGGAGGTGTTAACGCTTGAATCTGAAAGACGGCAGGGTGCGGTTTATTGCACTCATTGTTGTCGTGGTAGTGATTTTTGTATCATACAGCGGCACACTCTTTAAAATGCAGATCATCGACAACGAATACTACAAGGAGCAGTCACAAAAAAAGATTTACTCGACAGAAACGATAACTGCCTCCCGCGGTAACATAACCGACCGCAACGGTCAGCTGCTTGTCACAAACGAGACCGTTTACACAGTAAAGCTGTCGCGCGCACTATTGCCGACAGACCGCCAGAACGAAATACTTTTAAATCTTGCAAACCTGCTCATTTCAAAGGGCGAGGACTATTATGATACTCTGCCGATAAGCGAAATGGCACCGTATACATTTATATATCAGGACGAAAACGCGCAGGCAAGAATTGACGCGCTGATAAAAAAATACAAGCTGGAGCAGGGCGCGACTGCAGGCGAGATCATGCAGCAGCTCATAAAAAAATATAAGATCGACACGTCACTCGAAACCGCGCAAAAGCGTATAATCGCGGGTGTGCGGTATCAGATGGAGCGCGCGTCGTTTTCAAGCTCAAACCCGTATATTTTTGCAAGCGATATCTCAATTGACTCGGTAACAATTATAAAAGAACTCGCCGACGAGTACCCCGGAGTCAGCATTGACACCGAATCAAAGCGTGTTTATACGACCCCCTACCTTGCCTCACACATTCTCGGACGTACCGACATCATTTACGCCGAGGAATACCCCACCTACAAGGAGCTCGGCTATAAAATGAGCGACCACGTCGGTAAGGACGGCATTGAAAAGGCGATGGAGAGCTATCTCAAGGGCACTGACGGCACAAAGGTAATCGAGCGCGACGTTGACGGCAAGGTGCTCGGTGTTACCACAGTAAAAGAGCCGATATCGGGCAGCACCGTTATGCTGACGCTCGACAAGGATTTACAAGAGGTTGCGCAGACATCGCTTGAGCAAACTATCAAAAATATCGCAAACAGCGGTAAATACAAGGCAAACGGCGAGGGAGCCGACGCGTGTGCGGGTGCCGCGGTCGTCATTGACGTAAACAGCGGTGAAATTCTTGCCTCGGCATCCGCCCCCAACTACGACCTGACAACATATCTTGAAAACTACACGTCGCTTGCAACAGATAAGCTGTTGCCGCTCTTTAACCGCGCGTTCAACGGCACCTATGCGCCCGGCTCAACCTTCAAGATGGCAACGGGTATTGCCGCGCTTGAAGAAGGGATCATCGTACCCTCTACAAGAATACGCGACCTCGGTATTTATACAAAGTACGCGCCGTCCTACTCGCCGCGCTGTTGGGTGTATTCCGACTACGGCACGACCCACGGCTCGATAAACGTATCGCAGGCGCTTGAAAAATCGTGTAACTACTTCTTTTATGAATCAGCTGACACAATGGGCATTGACAATCTCAACCGCTACTGTACAAAGCTGGGTCTCGGTCAGAAGACGGGCATTGAGCTGCCCGAAGCGTCGGGTGTGCTCGCAGGACCCGAATCTAAAAAGCGAATTGAGGATACGTCGTGGTATCCGGGCGATACACTGCAGGCATCGATCGGTCAGTCATACAACCTGTTTACACCGCTGCAGCTTGCAAACTACGTTGCAACTATCGTAAACGGCGGCACACGCTACAAAACACATCTTGTAAAATCAATAAACGATACGGGTACAGGTGTCAACACACACAGTGTGGGAGTTGAAGTAGTAGAAAGCCTTGAAATGAAGGACGAAAACTACCACGCGGTCATGTACGGTATGCAGCTTGCCGCAAAAAGCGGTACGGCATCAAACCTGTTCTCTTCCTATAAGGTTGGCGTCGGTGCAAAGACGGGTACGGCATCTGTGCCGTCGGGCACCGCAAACGGTGTATTCGTCGCATTTGCACCGTATGACAAGCCTGAAATCGCAATTTGCGTTGTGGTAGAGCACGGCGCGCACGGCAACTCGGTAGGCGGCGTTGCAAAGGCTGTTTTTGACGAGTACTTCAACGATAAAACAACAAATATTTCAACACCGACAGAGCAACAGCTCATAAATTAAAAGGGACCTTTTTAGAGGTCCCTTTTTTAACGCTTTTTCTGACTGCGGCATAGTATACATTGTAAAGGGGAAATGTATATGTACCGCTTTGGTATTATCGGTGACGATTTAAGAATGAGATATCTTTATGAAAGCCTGCGCAAAGACGGGTTTTCGGCGCGTCTTGGTGCGCAGGACAGCGCAGCGGCAGTAATTGCCGAGAGCAGTGTGGTCGTGCTTCCCGTAAACAAGCCCGACCTTTTACGGCTGTGCGAGGGAAAAACGGTGCTGGGCGGATTTACCACGCCGCCGCTTGCACCACGCGACACACGGGTGCTCAACTACCTTGAGAACAAGGTGTACACCATAAAAAATGCACTTGCCACGGCGGAGGGCGCGATATTTGTCGCAATGCAGAGCACAAACGACATCCTTGCGGGCAAAAACGTTGCAATATGCGGCTTTGGCAACATAGCGCGGGTACTCTGTCAAAAGCTTGTCGCGCTTGGCTGTAACGTGACAGTCTGCGCAAGAAAGGCATCCTGCCGTGCACAAGCAGAAAATATGGGTGCGCAGGCGTGCGATTTTGCCGCGCTGCCGCTACACTCGCCCAGTATTATCTTCAATACCGTTCCCGCGCCCGTTATCACGTCATCTCTGCTTTGCTCAATGTCTGACAATACGATTATTATCGAGCTTGCTTCAGCTCCGGGCGGTATTGATCTGAACTATGCAAACGCACACGGAATAACCGTCGTAAACGCGCAGGGGCTCCCCGGCAGATACTCACCGCGGTTTGCAGGAGAGATACTTAAAAGCACTGTTATTTCTATGCTGGAGGAGGGATAGAAATGGAAGGTAAAAAGACTGTTTTAGGCTTTGCGATGTGCGGCTCGTTCTGCACGCTGTCAAAGGCGGTGAGCGAAATGTGCGTACTGTCGGAAAAATACGATATACTGCCGATAATGTCCGAGATAACCTATGTGACCGACACCCGATTCGGTCGCGCGCAGGACTTTATAAAGCAAGCGGTCGACTGTTGCGGTCGTGATATTATTCATACAATAAAGGGTGCTGAACCAATAGGTCCCAAAAAACTGACCGACGTTATGGTTATCGCCCCCTGCACAGGCAACACGCTCGCAAAGCTCGCGCTCGGAATTACAGACAGCACCGTCACAATGGCGGCAAAGGCGCATCTTCGCAACGACAGACCGCTCGTTATTGCAATTTCTACCAACGACGCGCTCACAAACAGCGCAAAAAACATCGGCATTTTAATGAACACCAAAAACGTGTATTTTGTGCCGTTTTGTCAGGACGATCCGCAAAGCAAGGCGCGCTCGTGCATTGCCGATTTTTCAAAAATAGCAGATACTGTTGAGCTTGCACTGAAGGGCAGGCAGATTCAGCCAATAATAAAATAACGGATGCTTCTGCATCCGTTATTTTATCAGCTCAAGCAGTCTGTCAATTGCAAACTCGCACGATTTTTCCCGAACATTCTGTCTGCCGATTGCGCCAAACTGTTTTGTTTCACTAAAGGTTTTGCCGTTTACGCAAAAGCCAAAGCACACCATACCCTCCGGCTTGTGCTCCGACCCGCCGGGTCCTGCAATACCCGATATGCCGACGCCCACCTGCGCGCCCGACACCTTGCACGCACCGCTCGCCATCTGTACGGCTACCGGCTCGCTTACAACGCCAAAGCTGTCGATGTCCTCTCGCTTTACACAAAGCAATTTTATTTTCGCTTCGTTTGCATATGTTACAAAGCCCATATCGAGAACGTCCGACGCACCGACAACACTTACAAGCGTTGCATTCAGCAGACCGCCCGTGCACGACTCCGCACAACAGATACGCATATTTTTTTGTTTAAGCAGCTCAACAAGCTTTTGTTCGTTCATAGACAATCTCCAATATACCTCTCAAGTGCCAAAAGCGTAAGTTTTTTTACAAACTCGTCCGTTTCCAGATCCTGTGCGCCGACAAGCTTTTGTGCTTTTTTAATTTCAGCCACAAACTCGTCATATGGTACGCCGACCATAACACTTGCGCGGTAAAGTATTTCGTTCATTTAATCACCGAAGGTTAGTATGCCCCGATTATTTAAAAAGCACTCATAAAAATGAGTGCTTTTTTTGCGGACGACCAATGATCGCCCCTACATTAAATTAATCAATGATTGAATTGATTTTTTCAAGAAGGGCATCGCAATCCTCGCCGTGAACAGCGCAAGCCTGCTCAATTGTTTCGCCACGTGCTGAAGGGCAGCCGAGGCAGTGCATACCGATTTCTAAAAAGAACTGTGCAGTATCGGGGTATTTATCAAGTACGTCGCCGATAATTGAATCCTTTGTTACCATATATATCATTTCCTTTCTTTTATTTATATTTTTATTATACACTATTTTATTATAAAATCAAATACTTTATTTACAAATGCGAGCTTTTTGTATATAATACCTATATATAATAAAATTAGGAGAACAAAAATCTTGGAATTTCTTGATTTGAATAATGCAGCCCAGGTTGCAGAATATGAAGAATTTGTCGAAAGCTGCCCCAAATGTAACTTTTCGCAGTCTACAATGTGGGCAAAGGTTAAGACCGACTGGAACTTTGAAGCGGTTATTGTCCGCGATAAAGACGGCAAGATTGAGGGCACTATCGGTGTGCTTGTGCGTCAGGTGCCTGTCTTTAAGGCAAAAATGCTTTATTCACCGCGCGGTCCTGTCTGCGACATTCATAACGAAGACGTTTTAAAGCGTCTTTTTGACGGTGTAAACGAGCTTGCCAAAAAGCATAAGGCGTATATCTTTAAAATTGACCCCGACGTAAAGAGTGACGATGCCGAGTTTGCAAGAATCTGCAAAAAAATCGGACTTACAATGCCGGTTGATTCCAAAAACTTTGAGGGTATTCAGCCGCGCTACGTTTTCAGACTGTATCTTGACGGCAGAAACGAGGAAGAGCTGCTTGCTTCATTCCATCAGAAAACACGCTACAACATCCGCGTTGCAATCAAAAAGGGTGTCGAGGTTAAAATCGAGGACACATCAAAGGTAGAAGAGTTTTATAACATAATGCTTGAAACGGGCATCCGCGACAACTTTGTTATCCGCAACGCCGCGTATTTCAAGCGTCTGCTTGAGGCTCTCGGTGAGCACGCACGTCTTTATATGGCATATCTTGACGGCAAGGCGATCGCGGGCACAATCGCCATTCACTACGGCGACAAGGTGTGGTATCTTTACGGTGCGTCATCTGACAGCTACCGCAACGTTATGCCAAACTACCTTTTACAGTATGAGATGATCAAATGGGCAGTTGAAAAGAACTGCAGAGTTTACGACTTCCGCGGTGTGTCGGGCGATATCAGCGAGGACAACCCCCTTTACGGTCTTTATCGCTTTAAAAAAGGCTTTAACGGCGAGTTTACCGAGTTTATCGGTGAAATGAGTATGATTTACAGACCGATGCTCAACTCGTTTTTAAAGGTTGCCGAAAAATCTTACCGCAGACTTAATATGATTAAGTTTAAGCTTAAAAACAAATGACAGTATTTGAAATAAACAAACAGGATATAGTATATAATTTCAACGAGATCTCCCACCGCAGCGATGCGCTTGTCATTCCCACACTCAAGGCAAACGCATATGGCCTCGGTGCAAACGAGGTTTCAAGGCTTTTGCGTGACACCTGCGGTGTTACGCTTTTTGCCGTGTCACGACTTGAAGAGGCCGATAGCATATGCAAGGGCTGTCGCACGTTATTACTATCCTGCTACCACGACATGCTATCAATCAGGCAGATAGTCGACAGCGACATAATATGTGCGGTCGATTCGATCGGTCAGGCAAAGCGTATCGGCGACTATGCAAAAGAGTGCGGCAAGTGCGCATCGGTGCACCTGAAGATCGACACGGGCTTTGGCCGCTTTGGCTTTAAATACAACGATATTTCGCAGATAAAGTCGGTTTTTGAGGTGGAAGGAATAAAGGTCACAGGCATCTTTTCGCACTTTTCATCGGCTTTTTCAGACAATATGCAAAACACCGACCTGCAGCTTGAGCGGTTTTTGTCGGCTTGCGACGCGCTCACGTCAGCGGGTCTTAACATCGGCATACGCCATATAGCAAACTCAAGCGCGGCGCTTAAAGACACAAAGTACTGCCTTGATGCAGTGCGCATCGGCTCCGCCCTTACGGGACGCGTGCCGTTTAAAACAGATATTTCCCTTAAGCGTGTCGGAAATTTTTATTCCGATATTGTCGACATACGCACATTAAAGCGCGGGGCAAACCTCGGCTACGGCAACATATGTAAGCTTAAGCGCGACACACGCGTTGCCGTGCTTTGCTGCGGAAGTGCGGACGGTGTGATGATAAAAAAGGATTACGACACCTTCAGATTTATTGACATATTGCGCTACGGCTATCACGTTTTCAAAATGCTGTTTGCAAACAATATGCCGACTGTTAAAATTAACGGAAAGGCTGCTCGTCTTGTCGGAAGGCCTGCACTCACCCACACCTTTGTTGACGTGACGGACGTTGAGTGCAAGTGCGGCGACAGAGTTCTTATCAATATTTCACCGCTCTACATTGCAGACAAAGTAAAAAGAGAGTATATTGACTGATGTTTGAAACACTTTTGTCAAATAAAAATATGAAGGAGCAGCTGGGGTTTGCACTTAAGACGCAGACAGTCCTGCACGCATATCTGTTCTGCGGTCCCGAGGGTTCGGGAAAAAAAACTGCAGCGCTCGCGTTTGCCGCCGAAATAATCGGAGATAAGGACCGCGTTTTGCGCCACTCACACCCCGACGTTATTTTCTTACACCCCGAGGAAGATAAAAAGTCGATATCGGTAGAGGCGGTGCGCGATATGCGCGCTGACGCGTTTATAACGCCAACCGAAGCTGCCAAAAAGGTTTATATTATCGACGCGTTTTGCTTAAACGAGGCGGGGCAGAACGCACTGCTCACCGTGCTCGAACAGCCACCGTCATTCTGTGTGTTCATTCTGCTTGTACACAGCCGCGAAAAAATATTACCTACTGTAATATCACGTTGCAGTGTGTACGAAATGGAATACGTGAACGACGATGAGGGTGCACAGCTTTTAAGCCGTGAGATAAACGCTCCGAAGGACAAGCTGAAAACATATATGAAGGCGGCGCAGGGCAACGTAGGTCTTGCCGCAAAGATGGCAACGGACGAGAGCTTTTCAAAGCTGGTTGACGTGTGCGAGAGCGTTTGTGTCGCTATAGCGCAAAAGGACAGGTACACCATTGCAAAGACGGTGCTGCCGATAAAAAAGGATAAAATCGCGCAGTTTTTGCAGGTGCTCACCGTCTACCTTCGGGATATTCTCATTTTAAATTCAACGGGAAATGCCGACGCGCTTGTATTTTGTGACAGTGTCTTGAAAAACAAAAGCATTTTTGCTAAAATAGATACCGACAGGTTATATAACTGCATACAGCAGTGTCAGACGTCACTTTACGAGCTTGACGGCAGCGTTAATCTGTCACTTATAACAGCAACCCTTACAATAAACCTTTACGGAGGAAAAACACTTGATTAATATAGTAGGTATACGTTTTAAAAACGGCGGAAAAATGTACTATTTTGACCCGGGTAAGCTCACGCTTAAGGAGGGCGACTGGTGCATTGTTGAAACCGCGCGCGGCAAGGAATGCGGCGAGGTTATTCAGGGCAACCGTCAGGTTGAGGAGAGCGAGATCGTATCGCCCTTAAAGCCCGTTATCCGAATCGCCGACGGAATTGACATAAAAAAGATGCAGCAGCTTGCAAGTAAGGAAGCGACTGCGTTTGAGATATGTGAGAAAAAAATTCAAAAGCTGGGACTTGCTATGACACTTGTCGAGGTCGAATACACCTTTGACGAGAGCAAGATTCTGTTTTATTTTACAGCCGACAACCGCATCGACTTCAGAGAGCTTGTGAAAGAGCTCGCAATGACCTTTAAAACACGCATCGAGCTCCGTCAGATAGGCGTCCGTGACGAGTGCAAGATGAAGGGCGGACTCGGAATCTGCGGAAGACCGTTTTGCTGTAATTCGTTTATGAACGATTTCCACACCGTTTCAATTAAAATGGCAAAGGAGCAGGGGCTGTCACTCAATCCCACAAAAATATCAGGCACCTGCGGCAGACTTATGTGCTGTCTGCAGTACGAGCAAAGCACCTATGAATCGCTCAATAAAACACTTGCACGCGTCGGCTCGCTTGTAAAAACACCCGACGGCACAGGAAATGTCGTTGAAACAAACACGCTCAAGCAAACGCTCAAGGTACAGCTTCAAAGCGACGACGATACGCCCATATTCAAAACGTATGAAGCTCGCGAGGTAAAGCTGTTAAAGGCAGGAAAATCAGCACTTTCCAAAGAGGAATTGGCGGCACTTTCAGAGCTTGAAGGCGACTAATAAAAAAAGTACTTGCAATATACAATTTTCTTTGATATTATAGTAATAATTACAAGGAGGTGTAACCATAATGGCACATGTAATTAAAGATACCTGCATCGCATGCGGTTCATGCGAAGGCGAATGCCCCGTAGGCGCTATTAAAGAAGGCGACGGCATCTACGTTATCGATAATAACGAATGCATCGATTGCGGCGCTTGTGAGTCTGTTTGTCCTACAGAGTCAATCGAGGCTGAGTAATAATAATTACTTACTTTTAATAAAAAGCACCTCTTTTTTGAGGTGCTTTTTAATTTTTTCTTGTATAAATCACAAAAAAGTTGTATAATATATTATAAGAAAGAAATAGACGGTATGAACGGTTGGTACTGTCGATAAAATATTAAGGGCATTGACGGCAATGCCTTGGTTTTGATATTTATAAATTGAAAGGAAGAATATGCAAACAGAAGAAAAAATAGCAAAGCTTAAAAAGAGCAGCCCGCCTAAAAAACGCATTACAAAAAGCAAGGGCATAAAAAAATCAAAGCAGGTCAAAAATCACGCAGAGCAACCCGCAAAAGCGAAAAAGCCAGCTGACGCGCGATCGCCTGAACAGATAAAAAAGGCGGTAAAAAAACCGACAAAGCCTGCTACCAAACAAAAAAGGCAGAGCAAGAGCGCTCCGCTTTTCAAGCTGAAGGTAATACCGCTTGGCGGTCTTGACGAAATCGGAAAGAATATGACGGCGATCGAATACGGTGACGATATAATCATTATCGACTGCGGCTTTGCCTTTCCTGATGCGGATATGCTGGGTATTGACCACGTTATCCCCGATTTTACTTATCTGCTTAAAAACCGCAACAAAATCCGCGGTATATTTGTGACACACGGTCACGAGGACCACATCGGCGGTCTTCCATATTTCTTAAAAGAGGTCAGCGTCCCCGTTTTTGCGAACAAGCTGACAATCGGGCTTATAAAGCGAAAGCTGCAAGAGCACAAGCTGCAGTATCAGCCGATACTTATGGAGCAAAAGCCGGGCGATATTGTAAACCGCGGCTGTTTCTCGGTTGAGTTTATCAAGGTAAACCACTCGATTGCCGACAGCGCCGCCTTTGCAATAAAAACACCTGTCGGCACGCTTGTGCATATGGGTGACTTTAAGATTGACACAACACCTATCCGCGGACGAATGATTGACCTTACACGTCTCGGTCAGCTGTCGCAAGAGGGTGTACTGCTGCTGATGTCAGACTCAACAAATGCAGAGCGACCCGGTATGGCTATGTCGGAGCGCAAGGTCGGACACTCGTTTGACAACATTTTTGCACGCGCTGAGGGAAAGCGTATATTTATCGCGACCTTCTCATCAAACGTGCACCGCGTTCAGCAGATAATACTGACGGCTGTCAAATACGGCAGAAAGGTTGCAGTATCAGGCAGAAGTATGGAGGGCGTTATCGCCGTTGCAAACGAGCTCGGCTACATCGATATCCCGAAAGGCACGCTGATACCCATTGAGCACGCAAACCGATACCCCAAGGGCGAGGTCGTTATCATTACGACCGGCTCGCAGGGTGAGCCGATGAGCGCGCTGTACAGAATGGCGTTCTCCGACCACAGAATCATATCAATATCGTCTGATGATATTGTTGTTATATCCGCATCCCCCATACCGGGTAACGAAAAGTTTGTATCAACCGTTGTAAACGAACTTGAAAAGCTCGGTGCGGAGGTGGTTGCCGACAGCATCTCGGGTGTTCACGTTTCGGGACACGCCTGCCAGGAAGAGCTGCTGCTCATACTCGGGCTTGTAAAACCGAAATTCTTTATGCCCGTGCACGGCGAATTCAGACACCTGCTTGCACACAAAAAGCTGGCTGTCGAATCGGGTATGGACGAGAAAAACGTGTTTATTAACGAAAACGGCGGTATTTTAGAATTGAGCGTCGACAGCGCGCGGCTTGAGGGTTCAGTGCCTGCAGGACAGATTCTCATTGACGGAGGCAGTGTGGGCGACGTTGGCAACATCGTAATGCGCGACAGACGCATGCTCGCAGAGGACGGTATGATCGTTGTCGTTGCGGCAGTCAGCGCGTCAGAGCGAAAAATTGTTTCTGGACCCGACATTATTTCACGTGGCTTCGTTTATATGCGTGACTGCGAAGAACTGATTGACGGCGCAAAAAATGCTGTTATTCTGACACTCAAGCGAAATATAGAGCGTCAAGTGTTTGACTGGAGCACGCTCAAGAGCGATGTCCGTGATGCCGTTACAAAGTATGTTACGCAAAAAACCAAACGCTCACCCGTTATTATCCCAATTATTATGGAAGTATAAAACAACATCCCCACAAAAACCATGGCTTTGTGAGGATCCGTAAAATTAAAAAAGTCAGGAACGAAAGTTCCTGACTTTTTTATTTGTTAATTATTCGTATCTTACGTCGTTACGAACTGTTGTACACTTGCTGAGGATTGTAGCAATCTCTGCACGTGTGATGTTCTTTTTAGGATTGAGGTAGCCGTTTGCGCCCTCAACAATGCCTGCCTTGATACAAGCCTTTGTTGATGCGGTAGCCCAACCTGCTACGTCTTTTGAATCCTTGAACTTGCTAAGGTCAACATCTGCTGCCTTGTCAAGATTGAGAACGCCTGCGATAGCCTGGAAGAACTCCTGACGGGTGATGTTTGCAGTACCGTCAAACTTGTTGTTTGCACCAACCATGAACTTGAGTGCATATGCAGCCTTTACATAGTTGTATGACCACTCGGGAATTGCGCTTGAATCGTCATAAGGAAGGGCAACGTTTCTGAATGCGTGCTGTTCGATACCGAGCATTCTGCAAAGAAGAACTGCAACCTCCTGACGCGAAGCGTTGTTGTCAGCCTTGAATACAAAGCCGCCCTTGCTTGAATAGCCGCTTACAAGACCGAGGTTTGCAACGTCCTCGATGTATTTTTTAGCCCAATGGCCGTCTGTATCAGAGAACTTAACTGAATCGGCCTTCTTGTAAATGATAACCTTGTATGAGTTTTTCTCACCAACTTCAGATGTAACGTCTACATAGAAGTATGAAACCTTCTGTGAAATACCGAGCTGGAATGTACGAACCTCAACCTCACGGTTATTGATTTCTTCAAAAGTGATAGCGGGCTCTACTTTAAATGTTTTTGCTTCGTCAGCGTATACAACTACGTCTGCGAAAGCGTTTGTGTCAAAGCGAGCGTTGATAAGTGCAAGTGTTGTTGATGCCTCAACTGTGATAACGTTGTCTTCAATTGAGATACCTTCTGTGATACCTACGATACCTCTGATTTCGTTGTCAGTTGATTTAACGTCGTTATATGTAACGAGGGTATAAACTGTTTCAAAGCCTGCAGTGTTTGTAACCTTTACATAGTAGTAAACGATACCGTCGCCGATCGGAACCTCTTTAACGTCACCCTGTTTTGAAACAAGCTGTGTACAAGCCTTGTCACTGTAGATTGCATATGTTGAACCGGTCGATACCTTGAAATCAAATGCAACACTTGAAATCATTGCGAATGGGCGGTACACGATTGTTTTTCTTTCGTTATTAAATATAACGATGTTTTCTTCGGGTGTTATTGCGCTTTCAACAGCAGCGTCAGCGAGTGCTGCACCGCTTCTTACAAACTCAAGTGTGTAAACGTTTTCGTTTTTCTTATCCGCTGATGTAACCTTTGCGTAAATAACAGTCTTTTTACCGGGAGCCATGTAATATGTATCGTCAGTGTAAGCTGTCTTACAAGCTGCATCTGTGAAGTACTCAACAGTTGCTGAAGGTGAAGGTACAATATAGAAGGGGAAGTTTATTTTTGTCTCGTCAAGATTTACAGTATAGGTTTTGCCGTCACTTGTTGTAACGTTAGTGTAAGGTGTATCTGTCTGAGCATCGTACAAGCCGAGATATTCAGCCTTTGACTTGTCAGTGTCAGCATTTACTGTAAAGCCGAATTTTGATGACTGACCTGTTGTGGGGTTTGTAATTACAAGATAAGCAAGTGTTCTGTCGCCTGTAATGGGAAGAATGTTATCCTCTACAGGACGGGTAAGCATAAAGTCGTAGTAAAGCTGAACAGTTGATGTGCCCGAGATGAGAACCTTGTCATCAAGAACTATGCTGAGCGCACCCGGAAGTGCCTTTGCATAAACGAGGCTCTTCTTTTCGTCAACGCCGTATGTTGCGGGATCGTCATCGAAATAGTCACCGATTATACGTTTTTGCCACTGAACGCTGCCTGCAGCAACGAGCTCTGTAAGTGCCTCGTCCTTGTAATAAGGCATCGTGATCATTGACGAAAGCTCTGTGTTAACTTTGAAAAGATTGTTTACATCGGTAACATTATAGTAGTTATACGATGCGTCAATTACACCAAGTGCCGAGGTGTCGATCGCACAGTTGTCTTCATCCTTGGGATCCTTGAACAAGAACTTGTTATAGGTTGCAGAAACTACAAACTTAACATCCTTACCAAGAAGGCTCTCACGGCCGATAAAGTTAATAGCCGGTGTGCCCGAGGGTTGATTTGCAAAGGTGTTGCGGTTTACGTAGGTCTTACTTGTCGGGTCAACGATCGTCGCAATTGATGTACCGCTGAGTGCGTCAACATAGAACCAAACACCTACAACGTATGTACCCGAGCAGCCAACGAAGATGTTGTCTTCGATCTGGTTGAATGCGATATTGATACCGTAGTTAGCGTTTGAATACTCAAATCTTACTGCGTTTTTACAGTTTCTAACAAGGTTTTTCGAGAAAGATACAAGCGCGGGAGCACCTGTCTTGTTACCAACAGCGTTTACATAAAGAACACCTGCTGTACAGTTCTCAAAATAGTTGTTTTCAATATGAACGTCACTGTTAGCACCACCGAAGGTGAAGCAAACGGTTGTTGCACCTGACACGCGGTTGTTTGTAAAGTAGAATGTATCACAATAGCCGCCGCCTGATGTCATAACATAGTTGGAGTTAAAGATACAGTTCTGAATATAAACCTCACCAACATACTGTGATGAAACATAGATCTGCTGATACTTTGTGATTGTAAAGCCGTCGATTGTGATGTTATAGCGGCCTGCCTCCCAAACCCATGTAGCTGCGATTGTTGATTCGAGCGCTGAGTTACGGTTGGGATTTGTGTCCATTGTGTAGGGGTCGCCTACAACAGGCATATTCGGATTTGTACCTGCGTAGTTACCGTAGAACTTAAGACCGTTGTATGCAAAGTTGTTGGGCATTGCACCGAAAGCGTCGTCGTATGTACCCGCACCAACTTTGATGTTGAGCTTTTCGCGGCCAACCTCTCTTACAGCTTCAACGGGTGAAGAGAAAGCGTTAAGACCCTTTACAGCTCTGTAAACTTCTTTACCGCCGTCAATTGTATACTCGAGATATACGTAAGAACCGGCCTCTACATCCTCCCACTCGTCGTCTACAAAAACGAGGTTTGAAGCAGTTACGTTAGCCGAATAACCGGGGTTAGCAATAGCATCAAAGGGGTTGTAGATAAATTTATTAAGCTCAGCTGATTCTTTCTGAGCAATTTCCTGCGGGGTAAGTGCCGATGCGACAGAAAATGCGCTAAGCATTGTAACTGCCATAATAACAGCAATAACCACTGACAGAACCCTTTTAGTCTTGGTCATGATTTAAAAACCTCCCATAAAAAAGCTAATTTATAAAAGCTATTTATACTAATACGTTTTTATTATATTTTAATAGCGGTCAAAAGTCAATCAATTTGTTTTGATTTTTATAATAAATTGGGGTGCTTGAGAAACTTTTGGTTATTTTATATAAAATATCGAGCCGATTTTTGTTGACAATAACAGCGCAGGAATAATTCCTGCGCCGCATTTTTACAGTGTCTTAAGATAATTGTCGATGCCCGTGGCAATCGCCTTTGCAATATTGTCGGTGTTGTTAACGATCCACGTGGCATACGGTGCGTAATCGTGAAACTCAATTTCGAGCAGAATGTTTGCCATAACGGGCAGGCGTACCTCTGCAAACGGCTTTAATGTCTTCATATCGTCGTGGTTGCCGAGGTCTTTTGTCGGAGTGAGTGCCGCCACCTCTTTATAGATAAATTCGGATAGCTCCTTTGAGCCCTTGTTGTTGCCGTTATAATAACCCGTTGTACCCTGCACCTTACCTGAGTTTGTGCCGTTTGCCGCGTTTGTATGAAGGGCGACATAGCAGTCTGCGCCAAGCTTTTGCGCTTCAAGTGCACGGTTGTTGTCCTCGTCGCGTATAGACAGCTCTTTCGGTGCGATATGCACCTCATACCCGAGCTCTGTCAGAATTTTTGACACCTTCTCTGCCACAAGATACATCTGTATTCTTTCGGTGTACTGACTTTTCACAGGGTCTTTTCTGTCATATATTGCATATTCTTTGTCAATATTTTCGGGGCTCAGATAGACAACACGTTTTATTTCGGGGTCGGTATACCCGTCAAAAAACAGATTGCTTATCATTGCCGCGCACTCGGTACGCGTAATGTTTTGGGTGGGGTTGATATTGCCCTCTTTGTCGCCGTAATATATGACGCCGAGTGCCGCCGCAACATATTTTTTTGCATAGCCTGCAGTGAGGTCAAAGTCGCCCGCTTTTATCCCCTTTTGTTCGCGCGCATATTTGAGCGCAAGCTCGATATCGACCGTGTCAGCACCCGTTGTGCCAAGCAGAATACGCATCATAATGACCGCAACATCCTGCCTTGTTATCGGGCTGTCGGGGCTGAAGGTGCCGTCACCCATACCGCTTACGATTTCCGACTCGGCGCAGGCGGTAATCGCCTTAAAATACCACATATCCGACGCAACATCGGTAAATTCCGCCTGCTTGTGACAGCTCATCACCGACTCGTCATTTTGGTAAATCTGATAAATCATCTGACAAAACTGCGCGCGTGTCATATTATCCGAAATGCCGAACAGCGTTTTGGAAACACCGACAAAAAAACCCGCGTTAACACAGCGCTGTATCTGCCGATAGCCCCAATAATCCTTATAAACGTCTT
Organism: Eubacteriales bacterium; assembly: GCA_045546815.1. Classification (GTDB taxonomy): domain Bacteria; phylum Bacillota; class Clostridia; order Oscillospirales; family QAKW01; genus RGIG9041. The sequence goes on along the minus strand of JAZQDN010000054.1, from coordinate 93,810 downwards.
CAAAAGCCTTTACGTCAATACTCTCATCAGAAACGATAAAGTACTCGGTAAACACATTGCCGTCCACGTCAAAGGTCGCAAGGCATCTGCCGAGAGTATCTTTCTTAAAGTCTTTGAGATATTTTTCGTCGTAATCCAGTGTTTTTGTGCTGCCGTCATAGTAGGTAAGTGATATCTTCGCGTCTGTAAAATCGGGGCTGTCGCCAAGCTTTACAAACCTTTTTTGCTTGTCAATAACAAGCCGAACACCTGTCACCGCCTTGTCATCAGACGGTATTTCTTCAGCAAAAGCAACGCTGAAGGTAGATAACAAAAATACCGACAATATGATTGCCGGTATAATTTTTAAAAATTTTTTCATCACCGAAAACTCCCGTAAAATCATAGTTTTATGATAACATTACGCTTGTTTGCGGTCAACATTTTTTTGTAAAAGTTTACAAGTTAAATTTAACCAACGCGAAGGTCGAGGCGCACCCGCTCTGCAAGCATCGATATAAACTCGCCGTTAGTGGGCTTGCCCTTGGTGCTCTTGACGGTGTAGCCGAAAATGCCGTTGAGCACATCAACGTCACCGCGGCCCCACGCAACCTCGACTGCGTGGCGGATGGCGCGCTCTACGCGCGAGGGAGTGGTCTTATGTGTCTTGGCGATAGACGGGTACAGCTCTTTTGTGATGGAGCGCAGTATCTCGCGGTCAGACAGCGCCATCATTATCGAATCGCGTATATAGTCATAGCCGCGGATAGACGCGGGCACGCCCACCTCGTGCATAAGACGTGCGATATAATCAAGCAGGTCAAACTTGTCGTCCTTGCGCACGTTACCGCATTTTCTGTCAAGCTCTAGACGGATGCGGCCGTCGAGCATTTCGCTGTCAAACGGTATTGTTGTAAAAATATCAAAGCCGCGCGACAGCACGTTTTCGATTATCTGCCCGCCTGCAAGAGTTGCCACCGCCGCAAATACGGTAGGTAAAAGATAGCCCCTGTGTTTTAAAACGTCAATTATGCCGATGCTGTCCATATCCGATAAAAATATGTCGGCAATTACGACGTCGGGCTCGTTTTCGATTATAAGCTCCACCGCGTCGGCGGTTTTATCGGCGATACCGCATATTTCGTAGCCGTATTGTTTCAAAAACTCGCAAACCGCCTGCATACCGTCGCCCGCCCGCTGTATTGCGACCGCTTTAATTTTGTTGTTCATTTGAGCACACTCCCTTTGTAAAATAATTTTGAATTTTGTAAGTTGTTGACATTATATACGATGCAAAATTCAAAAAACCTCGAAAAAACTCGACAAATCTAAAAACTTTTTTGTTGCAACAAAAAAACTGTGTAGTTTTTTAACTACACAGCCTCGTTTTTTTACTTTTTCATAACAAGGTTATAGACCTCGCTTTTGGGAAGACCGCGGTCGTTTGCGCACAGGCGGATAGCCGTCTTTTTGTCGTTGCCCGTGTTGATATAATACTCAACGTGGTCGGGTATCGATAGCTTTTCCCAGAACTGCTCCTCACGGTTTTGCTCGTTAACGCCTTCTACCACAATAACAAATTCGCCCTTTGGATCGGTCTGTTCAAAATGCGCTATCATATCGCAAAGTGTGCCGCGCAGCACCTCCTCATAAAGCTTTGTAAGCTCGCGCACAACCGCGCACCGTCTGTCGCCGAGTATTTCTTTAAGGTCGGCAAGTGTGCCCTTGACCTTGGTAGGTCCTTCATAAAAAATAAGCGTGTTGCGATAGCCCTTGAGGCTCTCAAGGTGCTCACGCCTGTTCTTTTTGGCGGTCGACAAAAATCCCTCAAACGAAAAGCGCGAGGTATCAAGTCCCGACAGCACAAGCGCTGTCGAAAAAGCGGTGGGTCCCGGCACTGCCGTCACCGAAAAGCCCTCGTCATACAGCATACGCACCAGGTCTTCACCCGGGTCGGATATTGCGGGCATACCCGCATCGGTCACAAGCGCGCCTTTTTTACCTTCTTTAAGAAGTGCGATAATTTCCTCGCCCCTTCGCTTTTTGTTATGCTCAAAATAGCTGATAAGCGGCTTTTTTATATTAAAATAATTTAATAATTTCAGCGTATTTCTCGTGTCCTCCGCCGCGATAAAGTCAACTGCCGACAAAATTTCGACGGCACGCGACGATATATCGCCGAGGTTGCCTATCGGTGTGCCGACAAGGTAAAAATCAAACTCACGCATTGTATAACCTGCTGCTTTCTTCGGTATAGCTACCGTCGTCATTGTAAATTATCATATTCTTTTGCACCGTAAGGTAGGGCGGCGCGCCCTTTATGCCCGATATAAGCACCATATTGGGTATGCTGTCCTGCTTTGACTGCACAAGCTTTAACGTTCTCGGCTCAATTTTAAACTCGCGCATTGCACACAAAATATCGCAAATACGTGACGGGCGATGTATCATATACATCCTTCCGCCCGTCTCGAGAAGATAGCTTGCGGCGCGGCACACATCGCGAATATCACAAAGAGTTTCACGGCGCGCAGCGTTTTTCATAGGGTCGGGGCTGTCAATACCGTGTCCGTTCTTTTCATACGGCGGATTGACGGTCAGCACATCAAAGCTGCTCTTTTTAAAGTGCTTTTCAATCTCTTTGATATCAGCATTAACAATATTGAGCCTATCTTCACAGCCGTTGAGCTCGGCGCTCTTTTTTGCAAGGCCACAAAAATAGTCAAAGTACTCGACCATCGTCACATTTTCAACGTCATCACGTGCTAAAAGCAGCAGTGGGATAATCCCACTGCCGCTGCAGATATCAATAACGCGGTCGGTCTTTTTCACCTGTGCCTCTGCCGCGAGGAACACGGCGTCAACGCCAAAGCAAAACTGCGACGGGTCCTGATATATCTTATATCCGTTTATATTGAGCTCGTCTAACCTCAACATTAAAGATTTTCCATAATATATTGTGTGAACTGCTCACAAGACGCGCCTGTTGAACGGCCTGTGATAACGTACTTTTTCTCGGTCTCGAGGCAGATACGCATAGCTTTTGCAAGGCGGTCAGCCTTGTCTGCCATTGCGATATGGCGAAGGAGCATTTCGGTCGCCTTAAGCATTGACGACGGGTTTGCATACGCACCGTCACCGCGCTCGATCATACGGGGAGCAGAGCCGTGAATAGCCTCAAACATTGCGTATCTGTCGCCGATGTTGGCGCTTCCTGCAGTGCCTACGCCGCCCTGAATCTGTGCTGCCTCGTCTGTGATGATATCGCCGTAGAGGTTGGGAAGAACAAACACCTGAAAACGTGAACGGTTGTTCTCGTTTACAAGGTTTGCGGTCATAATGTCAATGTACCAGTCCTCTGCAGTAATACCGGGATAATCCTTTGCAACCTCGTGGCAAAGCTCTGAGAACTTACCGTCGGTCTTTTTCATAATATTTGCCTTTGTAACGATGGCAACGTTGGTCTTACCGTTATTTTTTGCATACTCAAAAGCGGCACGTGCAATACGCTTTGTACCGCAGTCGGTTGTAACCTTAAAGTCCATTGCAAGCTTACCGGGAATCTCAACACCGCGCGAACCGAGAACGTACTCACCCTCGGTATTTTCACGGTAGAATACCCAGTCGATGTCCTGCTCGGGAACGCTTACAGGGCGCACGTTTGCATAGAGGTCAAGCTCGCGGCGCATTGTAACGTTTGCAGACTCGAGTGTGCCGCCGTGGGGTGTGGTTGTCGGTCCCTTGAGTATAACGTCGCAGGCCTTGAGCTCTGCGAGCACGTCGTCAGGGATAGCCTTGCCCTGTGCAAGTCTGTTTTCAACGGTAAGTCCCTCGATCACGCGGATTTCAACCTTGCCGCTCGCGATCTCGTCAGCAAGAAGGTGTTTCATAACCTTAACTGCCGATTCCGAGATGATGGGGCCGATGCCGTCGCCGCCGCAAACACCGATAACGATTTTATCCATATTGGTAAAATCCTTGGCGCCTGCGTCCTTTTCCATTCTGTTTTGTCTTTCGAGCTGTTCTGTTATAAGTGTCTTAAACTGCTCAACGGCAGTATCGATATATTTCTGCATTGTTACATATTCTCCTTTGTATAGTTTAAAAGTCCGCCTGCTTTAAGAATGTCCTTCTGGCGTGTTGTATACTCGCATACAAGTACGATTTCATCCTTGCCGTTTGACATAACGATCTCACCCTTGTCCATACCGCTGAAGATATCGGAAAGCACAAGTTCATCACCCTGCGAAATCTTGTCGTAGTCGTCAGCATTTTTGAAGGTCAGCGGCATAATACCTGCGTTTATAAGGTTTGCCGCGTGGATACGTGCAAAGCTCTTTGCAACAACAGCGCGCACACCGAGATAAAGCGGTACGAGTGCCGCGTGCTCACGCGACGAGCCCTGACCGTAGTTTGAGCCGCCCACAACAATGCTCTGACCCGCCGCCTTTGCGCGCTCGGGGAAGGTTTTGTCACAAACACCGAAGCAGAACTGTGAAAGATAAGGGATATTTGAGCGGTAGGGCAGAATTTTTGCGCCCGCGGGCATAATATGGTCGGTTGTGATGTTATCTTCAACCTTTAAGATGAGCGGAGCCTTGATTTCGTTATCTAAGCTGCGGCTCTTGGGAAATTCTTTGATATTGGGACCGCGAAGAACCTCTAAATCCTTTGCTTCGTCGGGAGCTGCAGGGGTAATAACTGCAGAATCGTCGATTTTAAACTCCTTCGGCATTTCGATTTTAACCTCGTCGCCCATAAGTGTGGGACAGGTGATTTCGCCCGTAAGTGCCGCAGCAACCGCGGTTTCGGGTGAAACAAGGTATACCTTACCGTCGGCTGTGCCCGAACGGCCCTCAAAGTTACGGTTGAAGGTACGAAGGCTGACACCTGCCGAGTTTGGCGAAAAGCCCATACCGATACAGGGTCCGCAAGCACACTCAAGCACACGCGCACCTGCCGCGATGATGTCTGACAGCGCACCGCAGTCAGCAAGCATTGCAAGCACCTGCTTTGAGCCGGGAGAGATTGAAAGGCTGACTGAAGGCGAGATCGTCTTGCCCTTAAGCATTTTTGCAACCTTTAACATATCCATAAGTGACGAGTTTGTGCAAGAGCCGATACAAACCTGGTCTACCTTTGTGCCCTTGAGGCTTGATACCTTGACAACGTTGTCGGGCATATGGGGGCACGCGATAAGCGGCTCAAGCTCTGAAAGATTGATGTCGATAATTCTGTCGTACTCTGCATCGGGGTCGGATGCGAGAGCTACATAGTCCTCTTCCCTGCCCTCTGCCTTTAAAAACTCACGTGTTGTTTCGTCAGACGGGAAGATAGAGGTGGTAGCGCCCAGCTCTGTACCCATATTGGTGATAGTTGCACGCTCGGGAACGGAAAGTGTTTTTACACCCTCGCCGCCCCACTCAATAATTGAGCCGACGCCGCCCTTTACAGAAAGGATACGCAGTATTTCAAGGCTTACGTCCTTTGCGGTAACGTAGGGACGGAGCTTACCTGTGAGGTTTACCTTAATCATTTTGGGCATTGTGATATAGTACGCGCCGCCGCCCATAGCAACAGCAACGTCAAGACCGCCCGCACCGAATGCGAGCATACCGATACCGCCGCCTGTGGGGGTGTGGCTGTCCGAGCCGATAAGGGTCTTGCCGGGCTTGCCAAAGCGCTCGAGGTGCACCTGATGGCAGATGCCGTTACCGGGACGCGAGAAGTAGATACCGTGCTTTTTTGCAACCGACTGGATATAGCGGTGGTCGTCGGCGTTTTCAAAGCCTGACTGAAGTGTGTTATGGTCAATATAAGCAACAGAGCGCTCTGTGCGCACGCGGTCGATACCCATTGTTTCAAACTCGAGGTATGCCATTGTGCCCGTTGCGTCCTGTGTGAGTGTCTGGTCAATTTTAAGTGCGATCTCCTTGCCCACTGTCATTTCGCCCGACACAAGATGTTCTTTAATAATTTTTTGTGCGATTGTAAGTCCCATTGTCTGTTCCCTTTCTATATTTCTCTTAACATAATGTTATCGCGGGCATTGGTAACGTGCTGTGTTGCAAGCTCGCGTGCCTTTACGCTGTCGCCGTCACGGAGCGCCTCATAAATTGCAAGATGCTCCTTGATCGACTCCTTTGCGCGCGAGTGGCGCTTTATCGATGCCTTGCGGTATTTTATCATTTTACGGTGTATCGGCAAAAGCATATCAACGTATGCCTTTGACGCCGAGCAGAGATACAGCAGCTCATGGAACTGCGAGTCGAGGTTTTTGATGTTATCGGTGTTTTCCTGCTTGTCGCCCTCGGCGCGCTTTTCAATATAAAAGTTCTGAAGGTCGAGAATATCCTTCATCTTTTTAAGCTGTTCGGGTGTGATGTTTTTTGCGGCACGTGCTGCAGCGAGTCCTTCTGTATGTATACGGATTTCGTACATATCGAACATATCCTCGCGCGAGATACCTATAACAACTGCGCCCTTGCTCGTTTCCTCAATAATATGCTCCTGCTCAAGTCGGCGGAGCGCCTCGCGTATCGGTGTTCTTGACACACCGAGCTCTGCTGTAAGGCTCATTTCGGTAAGCACCTCACCGCGTGAGTACTTACCGATAAGAATATCGTGTTCAAGCTGTTCAAAAATCTGGTCTGCTATAGAGATGCTTTTATGGTCACGTATCATTTTTGCCTCCTATATTTACCGTTTGAAAGTTTTTCAATAACCGTTTCAAGCTCGTCGGTTGAAATTGATGCGGTTCTGCCCTCTTCATACTCCTTGTCAACCCAGTCCTTTACGGCTGCAACGAGCGGGTCGCGCTTGTTGACCTCGTTTTCGCCGCGCAGCTCGTAGTTTGCGTTTATCCAGTACGCGATGCCCGCAAGACCCGAGGTTTTTGAAACCATAACCGATGCAGGACGGTTGAGTATTTTTTTGGTGTCGAAGATATTGTAAATTTCCTCGTCCTTAAGCAGTCCGTCAGCGTGGATGCCCGCACGGGTCATATTGAAGTTTTTGCCGACAAAGGGGGTCATGGGCGGGATGTTATAGCCCATATTGTTTTTAAAGTAGTCTGCGATCTCGGTAATAACGGTGGGGTCCATACCGTCCATCGAGCCACGAAGAGAAGCATATTCAAATACCATTGCTTCGAGCGGGATATTACCCGTACGCTCACCGATGCCAAGAAGCGAGCAGTTAACTGCCGACGCGCCGTAAAGCCACGCGGTAGTTGCGTTTGCAACGGCTTTGTAAAAGTCGTTGTGTCCGTGCCACTCGAGCATTTCGCTCTTAACGTCGGAAAAGTGCTGCAGACCGTAGATAAGACCTGCAACAGAACGCGGCGGCGATACCTCGGTGTACGGCACGCCGTAGCCCATTGTGTCACACGCACGGATACGCACGGGGATCTTTGCGTCGCGCGAGAGCTTCATCAGCTCGTTTACAAACGGCACAACAAAACCGTAAAAGTCGGCACGTGTGATGTCTTCGAGGTGGCAACGCGGCATAACGCCTGCGGCAAACGCCTCTTTTACGGTTGCGAGGTAATGGTCCATTGCCTGCGCACGTGTCATCTTTAATTTTTTGAAAATGTGGTAGTCAGAGCAGCTGACAAGAATACCTGTTTCGCGGATACCGAGGTTGCGCACAAGCTCAAAGTCCTGGCGGGTAGCGCGGATCCACGTTGTGATCTCGGGGAATTTAAGGCCGAGGTCCATACAGCGCTCGATCGCCTCGCGATCCTTTTTACTGTAAACAAAAAACTCGCTCTGGCGGATAATACCGTAAGGTCCGCCCAGCTTTGACATAAGCTTGTAAAGGTCAACTATCTGCTCAACTGTATACGGGTTTACCGACTGCTGACCGTCACGAAAGGACGTGTCGGTTATCCAGATGTCTTCAGGCATATTGAGCGGTACACGGCGGTGGTTAAACGCAACCTTGGGCACCTCGGAATAGCTGTATATGTCCCGAAACAGTATCGGCTCCGGCACATCCTGCAACGAATACTTATACTGCTCTTCTTCAAGCAGGTTTGTTTTAGGGGATAATTCAAGCATGCTATTTCTCCTTTTCTATGTATCTATGTATACAATTATACCATTATTCAATGTATACAATTATACAAAAATACACCGACTTGTCAAGAGCAAATCGGTGTATTTTTAAAATTTATTTAATTATAAAGAATAATTCACAAATCGCCGGCGGATCATTCGTTAATGACCTCTGCAAAATCTTTTAAAACAAGATTTTTACCTTAAACTGTTTGCCGCACTTGGGGCATTTTACGTTATGTGTGCCCTTTTTTATCGGCAGGCGCAAAACCGCCTTACAATTTTTACAGGTGCGGTAGCGCTTTGAGCGTATATCACGAATGCGCACAAAGTTTGTGGTAAAAAACGCTTTTATCGGGTTTATCACCTTTAAAAAGGCGCGGTTTTCGCGTGCACGCGCCACGTGGTTTTTGGAAAGCATACGCAAAACCGACACCACGAGCAGCGCCCACATAATCACAGACGGAATCCACGAATCTGTAATTATCGAAACTACAAGCAGTATAAAATACAGCACAATAAACGCATAGTACAGCTGGTCAATGCCGTATCTGCCGTACATAAAGCGCGCAATTTTTTCTTTGAATTTCATAGTTTATCTCCCAAAGCAGCAACAGCAAAGCCTTGCAATCAGCACAGCAATGACAAAACGCGCAAAGCCGGACAGCGGTGCCGAAAACGAGCGGCGCTCAAAATAGGTCGTCTCGCCTGACTTAAGGCGCTCAAGAAGCAGCTTATAGGTATGGTTGTTCGGCTCCATATTAACCGCCGTCTGCGCATACTGAATGGCGATTATGCCGTTGCCCGCATACGACTGCGCAACCGCACTCAAGTAATACCAACGCGCCGAGCGGTCGTTGATACCGTTGAGAATATACATCGCCTGGTCATACATACCGTTGCGAAGGTAAGCCTCCGCCGAATCGAGCGGCGAAAGCCCCGAGCGTCCACTGTGATTATAGGTGGAATAGCCGCCGCTGTTATAGCCGGTGGCACCGCCCTTTTTGATCGTTTCGTACGCCTCGTTTATTTCCATCATCCTGCGTTCTGCTTCCTCGTTGCCGGGGTTTAAGTCAGGATGATACTTTTTTGCAAGCTTTCTGTAAGCCTTTGTTATTTCCTCGTCGGTTGCCGTGGGCGACACCCTCAGCACCTTATACGGATCGTTCATCACTAATTCCTTTTAAATTTATTTTGAGCCACACACCGTCGTACAGCACATTTTCAATTATATCACGGTAGGCGGATATGTCAAGCGCATCATACTTTTCACAGCAGCTGCCGAGCTCGCGCGCAAGCATACCGTAAAAGTCGGCTTGGCGCAGGCGGGTGAGCGGATTATAGCGCGCGTGCTTTACATCGCTTTTAAAGTCGCACGCGGCATCGGCAAGATATATAAATCTGCCGAGGCAAAAGCCAAAATCGCGCAGTCTTTCATCCTTTGCAAATACATCTGCCAAAAGATTGCCGAATATGTTGGCGGGAATGTCGGGATTCGTTTCGCCCGACCTTTCAACGCGTGCAAGCTCGCGCAGGTGCGAATCGAGAAGACCCGCAAGCCGCGGTCTTCTCTCGCTCGCCTTTTTATATTTACTTTTCAGTATCTTTAGCAACAGCCGCGCTTTGAGCGAGCGCTCGTCACGCTCATCGTCCTCCAGCTTAAGATAGGTCAGCAGTACCGTTACATCAGCGCAGTAATCGGCATTTTCGCCGCACACGCACCTGCGTTTTGTGTAAAATCGGTAGGGGCATCTGCCAAAGCAGCTGTCGCCGCCGTCCTTTACACTTTCAAGCATTGTCAGCAAAAACGCGGTGTCAAAGCTTAACATATACCGCGCAATCCAGCCGTATCTTTTAGAAAGCGCACGGCAAAGACCGCAGTAAAGCGCATTATAGTCATTTTTTGCCGATCTGTTGAGCTTGCGCGGGTCGGCAGTTATATATCCGAACATTATTCTGTACGCAGTGCTTCAACAGGGTCACGCTTTGCCGCAACACGTGAGGGCAAAAGACCCGCAATAAGTGTGAGCACCACGCTGATTAAGATAAGACCGACAGCGCCCGCAATGGGAAGCTGTGCATAAAGTGTTGTAATACCTGTAAGTGCAAGCAGTATTGCGTTAATGGGTATGAGAAGCACGAGCGTCACGCCGATACCGATAGCACCCGCCGTGAGTCCGACAATGGTGGTCTCGGCATTGAACACGTTTGAAATATCGCGCTTTGACGCACCGATTGCACGCAGGATACCGATTTCCTTGGTGCGCTCGAGTACCGAGATATACGTGATAATACCAATCATAATTGAAGAAACGATAAGCGAGATTGCAACAAATGCGATGAGCACGTAGGATATCGCGTCAACTATCGTTGTAACCGAGCTCATAAGCATAGCAACTGTGTCGGTGTATGTTATGCGGTCTGCCTCGTCTGCGTCGTTATTATATTTTTCGATAATATCTGCAATTTCGTCCTTTGCCTCAAAGTCCTTGGGATAGATATTGATTGCACTCGGCTTTTGTGTGTCGACATAACCGAGCTTTTTAAGGTTAGAGTCATAGGTGGCTTCTGTTTTCATAAATGCCGCCGCATACTGTAAAAGCATAGCGTCAGGCATCTGCGCATACTGCGCCATTGCGGGATCCTGCGAGATAAACGCACGGATCTCGTCGGCAGTGTACTCTGTTTTGCCAAACTCAAGACCTGTGAACAGGTCGGTGTTTTCGCTGTCCTTTTGTGCCTTGACTGCAGGATGGTCGTTGACCTTTTCAATGAGCATATCCATAAGCTCACGGGTGTAGCCGACAGTACCGATGCCCGATGACACACTCTCCTCCTTGGGAGTGAGTATGCCGACAATATTAAGCTTTGTTGCATCCTTCAGCTTGGTGTCAATCGTAATTTCGTCACACTCGGTTATTTTGTCGCTGTCCGCGTCATAGTCAAAATAGTCTGCGTCTGTCAGCACAGAAAGCTCAAGGGCACACAGCTCGTCAAATGAAAAGCTCTCGGGGGTGTTGATCTTATATGTGTTTTCAGTACCCGTCGACAGCGCAAGCTCTGCCTGCTTGAAGTACTCCTTTAACTCGTTGGTGTCGCAAACACCAAGTGAATAGAGCATATAGTCAGTCACCTGATTGTTTTCGTCAACAATCAGCACAAGGTCAGTTGGATCTGTGGGGTAGTCGCCGTGAACAAGGTTATAGGTTTCCTTAATATACTCTTTGTCACCGACAAGCTCGGTAAAAATACCCGACGACGATGACATAGCATTCATTGTCGATGCGTCGCCCATATCCATACCGATGACCTCGTACAGATCAAATATGTTGTTAAGACCCTTCTGATATGTGCCGTCGGCATTGTTTTTATAGATATTGAGTTCTGTTATATAGGTGTACTTGACGTCGTTGGCATATTCTTTTACGCCCGACTCGTCCGAATCAAGAAACGCCTTGAAATCCTTAAGGTTATTGGTGGTGATGCCCTCTGTCATAATCTCCATCATCTGTACCATAACGTTGTTGGCATAGATGCGCTCGGGATCCTGCTCGGTGTCGTCCTGATTGTTTTGTGTCATAAACGACGCCATCATCGCAGTCGAGTCCATTGTCGTTTCACTGATAGAGATGGGGTAGCTTGCCATTGTCGAGTGCTCGATGCCGTCAATATACGCCTGTACACCCTGCGACACCGACATAATGAGCGCGATGCCGATAATACCGATAGAGCCCGCAAACGATGTCATAATCGTGCGCGCTTTTTTAGTAAGCAGGTTGTTGAACGACAGTGAAAGCGCGGTAAAAAACGACATTGACGGTTTTTTTGCTTTTCTGCCCTTCGGCTTTACGTTTTCCTGTGTATCCTCGAGCGATTCGCAGGGGTCGCTGTCGTCAATCACCTTGCCGTCAAGCAGCTTTATGATACGCGTAGAATAAGTCTGCGCAAGCTCGGGGTTATGCGTTACCATAATAACAAGTCGGTCGCGCGCAACCTCTTTTAAAAGCTCCATTATCTGCAGCGAGGTCTCCGAGTCAAGAGCGCCCGTCGGCTCGTCGGCAAGCAGAATTTCGGGGTTGTTTACAAGCGCACGCGCGATAGCCACACGCTGCATCTGTCCGCCCGACATCTGATTCGGCTTCTTTTTGAGCTGGTCGCCCAGACCCACCTGCTCCAGCGCCGCCTTTGCACGCGCACGTCGCTCGCTCTTTGACACACCCGAGAGTGTGAGCGCAAGCTCAACGTTTGAGAGCACGCTCTGGTGCGGAATAAGGTTATAGCTCTGGAAAACAAAGCCGACGCGACGGTTGCGGTAGTTGTCCCAGTCCGCATCCTTGAATTTTTTTGTCGACTTGCCGCATATAACAAGGTCGCCCTCGTCATATCTGTCAAGACCGCCGATAATGTTAAGCTGCGTTGTCTTGCCGCAGCCCGACTGACCGAGTATTGACACAAACTCGTTTTTGCGGAACTTGAGCGACACGCCCTTAAGCGCCGTTACCGTTTCGGTGCCTGTTCTGTATTTTTTTACTATATTTGTTAAATCAAGCATTTCTATTCCTCCGTTTTTTTGATTTTATACCAAATACTTACAAAAGTAAACCGATTTTTGTCAAATTAACATCTTATTAATAAAAGTTTAATTGACAATACAAACAGTTAACGCTATAATCATTAATGTGTTAATTAATTTTGAGGTGGAAATATGAACAGAGAACTTATGCACGATACTATCGGCGCTATGATACATCTGCTGCGACAGCACAGATGTGCCTGCGAGACAGCGGTAAAAAATATGGGTGTGCACCACTCACAGCACAAAATGCTTATGCATATTGCAAAGTGCGGCGAGCACGCACCGACACAGGTGGAGATCGCGCAGCATTTTCACATAAGTCCTGCGGCGGTGGCGGTAACCCTTAAAAAGCTGGAGACGGCAGGATATATAACCCGCAATGTGCGCGTTGGCGATATGCGAAACAACGAGGTCACGCTTACAGACAGCGGCAAAAAAATATGTGAGTCAACCACCGATGCGTTTGACTCGATTGACAGACAGATGTTTGAGGGGCTTGATGAGCGCGACATCTTATGTCTTAAAGAATATATCGACAAAATTTTAAATAACATTTCAAAAGGAGAAAAGGAATGAAACGTTGGTTAAAATACGTAAAGCCGTATACCCTCTTTTTTATACTCGGTCCGCTGTGTATGATCGTGGAGGTTATAGGTGAGGTGCTTATGCCCAAATACCTGTCAATGATCGTTGATATAATCGACAAGGGCGGTTCGGTCGGCGGAATTGCGGGTGTCTGCGGGCTTATGATACTGACTGCCGTGCTTATGATGGCAGGCGGTGTGGGCGGTGCCTACTTCGGCGCAAAGGCATCTGTCAACTTCGGTACTGACCTGCGCCGTGACGTGTTTGCAAAAATACAAAGGTTTTCGTTTGCAAACATTGACAAGTTTTCGACAGGCTCGCTCGTTACACGTCTTACAAACGACGTAACACAGGTGCAAAACTTTGTAAACACACTGCTGCGTATGTTTTTACGTGCGCCCGGTATGCTTATCGGCGGTCTTATAATGGCGATCAGTATGGCACCCAATCTTGCGGTGATCCTTGCGGTGTCGATCCCTGCAATTCTCGTGGTGCTTATATTTATAATAAAAGTAGGCTTTCCGCGTTTTGGTATAATGCAGGAAAAGGTCGACGCGCTCAACTCAAATATTCAGGAATCCATCACAAACGCACGCGTTGTAAAATCGTTTGTGCGCGAGGATTTTGAAACCAAAAAATTCCGCGAGAAAAACGCAGACCTCAAAAACTCGGGATTGCGTGCGCTTATGGTTATGATATGTATGAACCCGCTCACAACGGTAATTATGAACTTTACAATTGTTGCGGTCGTATGGTTCGGCAGTAAGTTTGTTATGGGCGGCACAATGCCCGAGAGCGACCTTATCGCATTCATTTCGTACATAAACCAGATTTTGTTCTCGCTCATTATGGTAACAATGATGTCGATGTTCTCATCACGTGCACTTGCGGCAGGTAAGCGTATTGCAGAGGTGCTTGACGAAAAGGTTGACATCGACGACAGCGACGCCGAGAGAAAAGACGCCACAGTAAACGACGGCAGAGTCGAGTTTAAAAACGTAAGCTTCAGATACTACAAAAACAGCGAGGGCAAGGTGCTCGACGACGTAAGCCTTGTTATTGAGCCGGGACAGACCGTTGGTATTATCGGCTCAACGGGTTGCGGTAAAACAACGCTTGTGTCGCTCATATCACGTCTTTACGACGCTGACGAGGGCGAGGTGCTCGTTGACGGAGTGAACGTCCGCGATTACAGCCTTTACAATCTGCGTGAGGGCGTTGGTATGGTACTGCAAAAGAACGTTCTGTTCTCGGGCTCAATAGAAGACAATCTGCGTTGGGGCAGCAGTGACGCCACAATGGAGGAGATACGAAAAGCGTGCGATAACGCGCAGGCGGACGGCTTTGTCACAAGCTTTAAGGACGGCTACGGAACAATGCTCGATCAGGGCGGTACAAACGTATCGGGCGGACAAAAGCAGCGTCTTTGTATTGCCCGCGCCCTGCTCAAATCACCTAAAATTTTAATTCTTGACGACTCGACAAGCGCGGTCGACACCGCGACCGAGGCGAGAATACGCAAGGCGTTCCGCGAGGAGCTTGCAAACAGCACAAAAATCATTATTGCACAGCGCATCTCGTCGGTTATTGACGCCGACAAGATAGTCGTTATGGACGACGGCGTTATAACGGGCGTCGGCACACACGACGAGCTTTTGGCAAATAACACCGAATATCAGGAAATCTACTATTCACAAAATGAGAAAAAAGAAGGAGGTATCGCTTAAATGTCTGCAAGATCACTTGAAAAATTAAGAGAGCAGTACAAGGGTACCTCTGCAAAAGGACCGGGCGGTCCGGGTGGGCCCGGCGGTGGCGGACGCGGCGGTGCGCGTATGCGCGGCGGCGGCAAGCCCAAAAACTTAAAGCAGACGATAAAACGTCTTATGCACTACATCGGCATTTATAAATACAGACTGATAACGGTGCTTTTCTGTATGCTTGCATCAACCGGAGCAAGCCTTGCAGGCTCATATGTACTGCGCCCCGTTATCAACGGACTTGTCGATCCGACAAAAACGGTACAGCAGCGTGTGTCAAGGCTTATTATGATGCTTGGCATTATGATCGCGATATATCTTGTGGGCGTTGTATTCACCTACCTTCAGCAGCGGCTTATGGTCGGCATATCGCAGGGCGCTATCGAGCGGATAAGAAACGATCTTTTTGATAAGGTACAGACACTGCCCATAAGATTTTTTGACAACAACCCGACGGGCGAGGTAATGAGCCGTTTTGTAAACGACGTTGACAACATCGGTATGATGCTCGATCAGGCGATAGTATCGCTCATCTCAGGTACAATTACGCTTGTGGGCACCTTTGCGATGATGGTTTACACAAACATCTGGCTGACACTTATTACAGTTGTATTCACACCGATATTTATTCTCGGCGGTCAGGCTATTGCCAAGGCATCGCGCAAGTACTACTCGGCGCAGCAGGCAGCGCTCGGTGCTGTAAACGGCTATATTGAAGAAAGCGTTACGGGACAGAAGGTTGTAAAGGTGTTCAACCACGAGGAGATTTGCAAAACCGAGTTTGGCTATCTCAACGAGGATCTTCGCGACAAGCAGATCGGCGCACAGTTCTGGGGCGGCGTCATGGGGCCCATTATGGGCAACACCTCACAGATAAGCTATTCACTGACAGCGGGTATCGGCGGTATCCTTTGTCTTCTCGGCAAGTTCGACCTTGGCGGTCTTACGGTATTTGTTCAGTTCGCACGCCATTTCTCAATGCCGATAAATAACATCTCACAGCAGACAGCCACCATCTTTTCTGCGCTTGCGGGCGCAGAGCGCGTGTTTGCAATACTCGACCTTGATCCCGAAAGCCCCGATATACAGGACGCGCACTCGGCAGACGGTATGAAGGGCTACGTTGAACTCAAAAACGTATCCTTTGGCTACAATCCCGACAAGGTGATACTCAAAAACATATCGCTTTATGCAAAGCCGGGACAGAAGATTGCGTTTGTTGGCTCTACAGGCGCGGGCAAAACCACCGTTACAAATCTTTTAAACAGATTTTACGACATACAGGACGGCTCTATCACCATTGACGGCATCGATATCCGCGACTACAAGCGCGAGGAGCTGCGCAAAAATATCGCGATGGTGCTTCAGGACACGCATCTGTTTACGGGCACTATTATGGAAAACATCCGTTACGGACGTCTCGACGCCACCGACGACGAGGTAATCGCCGCAGCAAAGACCGCATCGGCGCACAGCTTTATTATGCGTCTTGAGCACGGCTATGACACCGTTATTGAAGGCGACGGCGCAAATCTGTCGCAGGGTCAGCGTCAGCTGCTCAACATCGCGCGTGCGGCGGTATCAAAAGCACCGATTCTTGTGCTTGACGAAGCGACAAGCTCGGTCGACACACGTACCGAGCGCCATATTGAGCACGGTATGGATAGACTTATGAAGGAGCGCACGACCTTTGTTATCGCGCACCGACTTTCGACAGTCCGCAACTCTAACGCCATTATGGTGCTCGAGCAGGGCGAGATCATCGAGCGCGGTGACCACGACGACCTGCTCAAGCAAAAGGGTCGTTACTACGAGCTCTACACAGGCAAAAAGGAGCTTGATTAAAAACAGACGACCAATGGTCGCCCCCACACATAAAAAAATCCACTCGCAAGAGTGGATTTTTTATTATTGCTGTAAAAATTCTTTATATGCCTCTGAAAACCTGAACATATCGTTGAGCAACCAATAGTATTTTGACTCAACCGTAAAGCAGTTGGGGTTACACAGCCAGCCGCCTACCTTATCAAGTCCGACGCATCTGTAATAATAGTTTATCATATCGCGTGAGCTCTCGTGTCTGAACCAGGTCGAGCACATAGGGTACACATCATAGCCCCAGGTCACGATTTCATCGTTAAACTTCATTTCGGGCTTAACGCGGTTTTGCTCGATATAGTGAGGATAAATGGGTTTAAAGTAGAGATACGAAATAATAACGTTTTTGGGAACGTTTAATAAAAATCTGTCCTTGCCGCCGAGTTCTTTTACAGTTTCCTCGTCAACCCATATAATAGGTCTTGTGCCGAACTCGTTACAGATATCGAAAAGTGCGTTCATATCGCGGTAAAGTGTGTTCCAGCGGCGCTGTGTGATAACGGGGTTGCGGCTCTGCTTTTCATAGGTTTCCGACTCAAAGCCGAGGTGGCAAAGCTCGGGACCCTCAAAAAGCTCTAAAACCTCTCTTAAAAGGTCACAGCAAACGTCTTTATATAAAAGTGAGCCCGCAGTCGTGCAGTATTCGCCCATCCACGCGTTGCGTACTGCAGAAAAATCAAGCATAGGGGCAATCTTCATACCCAGAGCCTTGATTTTATCAAGATATTTTTTAAATTCAGCCTTTGGCATTGAGCCCTTGATTGCAATTTCGGGGTGCGAGTCGTAAACGATGCCCTCGCCCAAGTTGAGCATTACGGTGTCAAAGCCGAAGCCCTTAGCCTCGTCAATTATTTTTTCAAAGGTGTCTTTATCAAAATACACCTCGGTCTTGTAGCCGCCGTCCTCGATATCGAGCGGTTCGAGTGCCTCGGGTTTATCGTAAAAGTTTGAACCGACACGTAAAATAAGAACTTTGTTCATCATTATTTTTTCACCTCTTCTTTCCAAGCCTTGTCAAAATTATAAAGATTTGTGAGAAGTGCATATTCCTCGCCTTTTACACAGTGAAGCCACGGTGCGATCATATAACCTACCATATCGTTTTCGATATTGTTTTCGCAGTAGCGCAAAACGTCCTTTGAATTGAGATGATAACCCCAGATTGAAGTTGTGGGAACCTGTTCATATCCCCACTCGTCAAGTAAATTAAAAAACTTGATAAAATCATACACATACTCGGTTGTTTCGAGTTGCTTACGTCTTATGTCGTGATAGTACCAATTTGACAAAAGAACGTCTTTTCCGATGTTTTGAGAAAAGTATTCTGCACCGCCCATCTCAGGGATAGCGGTGGGGTCGACCCATATCCACGGACGCACACCCTTTGCTCTTACCACGTCAAAGAGGTAGTTCATATCCTCAAGACGCTTTTTGTGCGTTCTTGCAACAGATACGTGATAGTTTATCTGCATTATGTGGCATTCCTCGTCCATACCGAGATGTATAAACTCGGGTGTGTCAAAGAGGTCGATAACCTCCTCGATGGTGCCCTTGCATACCTCGTAGTATTTTTTGGTGCCGACCATATACGAATACTCTTTAAGCCAGGCATCGTGACCTGTTGAAAAGTTAAGCTTAGGGTAAGGGGTAAGTCCGATTTTTCTCAGTCTGTCAAGCTCTTTTTTAAAGTCTGCCTTTGTCCAGCTGCCTTCGATTGCAAGCTCGGGATAGCCGTCATATATCACAGCCTCGCCAACGTCGATAAGAACCGCGTTATAGCCGAGCTCTGCCATTGTACCGGTGGATTTTTTCCACACGTCATAGTCCATGTTAAGCGGCTGTCCGTCGTTTTCCTTCCACATGTTTGTGCCGAAGTGCAACAACGCTGCTTTCATCGGTTTTTTCATAGTTTTTTCCTCACATAAAAATATTACCCTCATAAAATGAGGCGTTTATGCCTTCATTATATGGGGGTAAATATTAAAAGTCAATGCTTTTTATATACTGTTATCAAAAAAGCGCAGGTTATTGTTATATTGCTGATTTTGTCAAGCTTTTGCTTGTCTCTCGGCGAGGTTTTATAGTAATACGGCGTCATCGCGAACAGGTTTTTTGCGTCGGTCCTGTCACACTCAAAAGTATAATTTATCTCTTTGGTTTTTATTATTTCAAAGCCGTCAAGCTCAAGCGACAGATCATCGTTATACAGCGGGTTATCGTACACCGCCTGCTTCAGTTCATACAAATGCTCACGGGCGGGGGTAACCCTTATAAGTATGCCGTCTTTTTTGAGTACGCGTAAAAACTCATTTTCCGTTATCGGCGCAAATACCGACAAAAGTGTGTCAAAGCTCTCATCGCCAAGTGGAAGGCTCGCGCCCGATGCAACGGCGGTCTTTATACCTCGCGGCCTTGTACGCACGCCCGCAACATCTAAAATCTCTTTGGATATATCTATACCGCAACAAGTCATTTGTGTAAATCTGTCTTTTATAAATGATAAATAATAACACTCGCCGCAGCCGACATCAAGCAGGCTCTCTCCCCTTACCTCGTCGCAGATTGCCTCGGCAAGCGGGCTGTAATAGCCTTTATTTAAAAAATCGGCGCGTGCGCGTGCCATTATTTTATCGTCGCCGTGATGACGCTCTCCCGACACCTGCGACATAAGAAGGTTGACGTAGCCCTTTTTTGCAACGTCGTAGCAATGACCCTCTTTACAAATATAGCTTTTTTCATTCAAAAACAATATGTTTTTGCATTTGGGACAAATAAACATAGTTTACTCCTTGAAATCGGGAATATAGCTTTCGCTTGCCGAACTCTTTTGCTGCAAAAACGCCTGCGTTATCCCAATACTCATTGTATAATCGACTACGCTTTTATACTCACGGTCATTGAGTGTGCGCGAAAGCTCGGGGTAGCCTGTCTTACAGACAGGGGTATACTGGCTCATAACCGAAATATAGATATCGTTGCCGAAGGTAGTGTGCAGATATTTTATTATCTGCTTTGCGTCGATTATGTTGCCCGGCAACACAAGCACGCGCACGATAACTCCACGCGTCATCATACCGTCTTTAAACTGCGACGCGCCAACCTGATTTACCATTTTTGCAATTGCTTTTTTGGCAATCTCGGGGTAATCGGGCGCGTTTGCATACTTTTGTGCCGTATTTTTGTTAAAAAACTTAAAGTCGGCAAGATAGATATCGACCGTACCGTCAAGCGCGTCAACGATACTTTCCTCGAGATATGACGAGGTATTGAGCACTATCGGCAGCTTGAGTGATTTTGCGCGCTTTAAAACGGGCAGAATTTGCGGAATAAAATGGTCGGCTGTCACAAGATTTATGTTGTGAACATTTTGCTCTTTCAGTTTTAAAAAGATTTCAAAAAGCTCATCCTGTGTTACGCTTTTGCCGACACACTCTCTCGAAATATCGTGGTTCTGACAAAAAACACACTGCAGTGAGCAGCCCGAAAAAAACACGGTGCCCGAGCCGTTTTCGCCCGAAATGCACGGTTCTTCCCATAAATGCGGCGCGGCGCGGGCAACCGTTATACAGTCGCCTGCGCCGCAAAAGCCGCTTTTAAGCTGTCTGTCAATATTACATTTTCTCGGACAGATGCTACATATCATACGTCGTATATACCAAGAATAAGTATACCCGCAAAGGCGGTGGCAAGTGCAAGATAATGCTTCCACGACAGCTTTTCTTTTAAGAAAATTCTGCTCCAGAGCAACGATACCGCGCAGTACGCAGATATGATAACAAGGCCTATCTTGTATTCCGATACAACTACCATCATATAGAATACCTGACCGACTGTTTCGCATACACCGCCGATAACCTTGGCGCCGTCAAACTTGACATCGATCTTTTCGCGCTTGATGCCGAATACGTAAATTGCAAACACGATCGCCATAAATGCCCAGGTAAATTCATAGGCAACGTTGAGTGTGTCGCCGCAAAGAAGGTCAATCGCCGTTTCATCCATTGCGGGATTGGCTACAGCGAGCTTTTCGCAGTATTTGTCAGCGATAAGAGTGTCAACAAAGGTGCCCAGTGCATCGAGTAAGCAGTAGAGCACGGGAAGCAAAATGGCAAGAACGCTTTTTGCATATTTTTTGTTTGACTTCATCTGACGCAGTCTGCGTGTTTCTTCGTTTTCAAACGCCTCGGCAAAGCCAAGACCGACAACACCTGCAACAATCAGCACAACGCCGACTATTATTGCAGCATTCAGATATATTGCGTCGCTGTCGTCATCGACCCATTTTACGCCAAAGTACGCAAGGCTCATTATAAGTGCAACGGCACCCGAGCAGTTACAGATTGGCGACGAAATTGAAAGCTCTATGTAGCGAAGCGAGATATAACCGATTACCATTGACGCAATGTATAAAACAGATGCAGGTAAATAGGTTATAATGTCGTTAAATGTGAACGGTACACCGCCGATTGTTATTTCGTATACCGCATGAATACCCATTACAAGACCGACAGCAATACCGATCTTCCAATGGCTCAGCTTATCCTTTTGCTTTGTGCCGATCTTTGAAAACAGGTCAGAGCCCGACCAGCACAAAAGCGCAATTATTGCAATAACAAACATAATTAAATTTTCTCCTATTCTATAGTTCCTCCGCCGACAACGGTGTCACCGATATAAGCGACTGCCGCCTGACCGGGTGTTATGGCACGCTGCGGCGTATCAAATACGATTTTTACACCCGCACCGTTATTTATAGGTGTTATAGTTGCGGGCGCCTCTTTTGCTTTATATCTTGTTTTAACATTTGCTCTGAAGGAACCATTGGGAGGTGCGAAAGCGATCCAGTTGAAGTCCCAGACACAGAGTGTGTCCGTAAAAAGCTCATCGCCTTCGCAAAGCACTACACGGTTAGTGTCAAGCTCTTTTTTTAACACATACATTGGTGCAGGCAGCGCAAGACCGAGACCCTTTCGCTGTCCGACCGTGTAGCGTATGATACCGCGGTGCCGACCGAGAACATTTCCACTCGTGTCAACAAAATCTCCCGCGGGATAATTCTTTTTTGTATAGTTTTCGATAAACGCGGCATAGTCGCCGTCGGGAATAAAGCAGATATCCTGACTGTCAGGACGGTCAGCGTTTACAAAATCAAGGCTTTTTGCGATATCGCGCACCTCGCACTTTGAAAGCGAGCCAAGCGGCAAAAGGGTGCGTGACAGCTCGTCTTGCGTAAGTGAATAGAGCACATAGCTCTGGTCCTTTGACTCGTCAACGCCTTTTTTTAAAAGGTATCTGTCGCCGCTCTTTTCGATGCGGGCATAGTGACCCGTCACGATATGGCTGCAGCCAAGACCGTCTGCCGCGTCAATAAGTGCCCTGAATTTTATACGCTTGTTGCACACAATGCAGGGGTTGGGGGTAAGACCGTTTTCATACGCCTTTACAAAGTAGTCAACGACCTCTTTGTTAAAGTCACCTTCAAAATCAAAGGTGATATGGTCAATACCGAGGCTGTCCGCCACCGCCTTTGCATCACTCACGTCTTTACCGCCGCAAGAATGCAAGCGCATAGTGCCGCCGATGCACTCTGTGCCGTCCTTCAATATGAGAGCCGCGGCAACCGATGAGTCAACACCGCCGCTCATTGCAATCAGTGATTTTTTTACCATTATTTTTTGCGGATAATACCCATAGGTGTCTGCTGACGCGACTGACCGAGGGGGTTGTCCTTAAGTACCTTTGCATAAAGCTCGCGTGATATGCTCTCGTCCGAGATGCCGAGGATATCGCCGTCGAGGTCGTTTATATCGACAATGATTGTATCAAAGCCGATGCGCTCCTTGATCTGACGCGCCACCTTGTCAGGCTCGACGGGGCCGAGTACAACACAGCGGTTGTAGGGCGGGATGGTACAGTCGCACGGACCGTCAATCGACTTTGCCTTTTTGCCGACAATATCGTAAAAGATGCCGCGCTTGCCAACCATTTTACCGCAGGCAGAGCAAAACGCCGCAAACAGAATTTTTATTGTACCGCACTCGCGCAGAGCCATCTCCATTGTCTGCGGAATGGAAAGACCGATGCCATAGGGTGATTTGTACACAAACTTACAAAGCAGCTTTGCCAGCGGACGGGGCTTTATCTCGTCCATAGGAATTGCACGCTTTTGTGTGCAGGCAACGCATTTTTCCGAAATAAAGAGAATATCGCCCTCTTGCATTACGTCCTTTGCATATTTTTCGCAAACGTCGCAAATGTCATCAGCGTCGGTGATTACGTGTGTTTTGATGGGGTAACGCTCGTATTCGTTGCCCTCAACCTCAATTACAAGATTTTTGTTTTCGTTAGCCTGCATTTTTATATCTCCTTTATATTTCAATTTCTGTTAAATTATCTGCACAGTAAACGTTAATATTTTTTTCAAGCCCGTACTTTTCCAACTCGGTTTTTACAGCGTGGCGGGCAAGCAACGGCGTGTTGTTGGTTTCACTCATATGCGCAAGCACCGCAGTCTTTGTGCCGAGAGTTGCAAGATGCACAAGTGTTTTTGCGCAGTCAGTGTTTGAAAGATGACCGTAAGGCGACGATATACGCTGCTTGAGTTGATACGGATACGGTCCGTTTTTAAGCATTTCGGGGTCGTGGTTACACTCGAGCATAACGGTGTCGCACCCCGACATATTTTCAAGCATTGCCTCTGTAACAACGCCCGTGTCCGTCGCGATCGCAACCGTCTTGCCGTCTGCCGATATTTTGTAGCCGACACAGTCGACATCGTGCGAGCAGTCAAAGTGACATATTTTCATCCCGCATATTTCGGTATCGCACGGCAGCGGACTGCAGTGTGCGATATCACTGCACGAATAAAACGGTGCGTTTATTTTTTTTGACAGCGTTTCAAGCCCTTTTACGTGGTCGCTGTGGTTATGCGTTACAAGCACCGCCGCAATATCGGATACGTCGAGCCCCGCCGCGCACAGTGCACCGCACAGCGCCTTATAGGTCGTACCGCAGTCGATAAGCAGTGCTTTATCGCCGTGTATCACAAGCGTGGCATTTGCCTTACTGCCCGATGCTGCAATAAATAGTTTAAACATTTATAAAACATAAATTCCCATCATAATATTCGTTTTAATTATATAACCATATTATTAATTAGTCAATAATAAAAACAGATACAAAGCGTATCTGTTTTTTATAAAATTTCAGCTGACTATCACCCGAAACTCGTTGTCATACTCGGGCACCTGAACGTAAACGCGCTCGTTTGCGTGGGTGGGGATGTTCTTACCGACAAAGTCGCCTCTTATTGGCAGCTCTCTGTGACCGCGGTCGACGAGCACCGCATACTGTATACAGGCGGGTCTGCCCAGCTTGATAATCGCATCGATTGCGGCGCGGGCGGTGCGTCCCGTATACAAAACGTCATCAACAAGAATTATTATCTTGCCGTTTACGTCAAACGGGATATCGGTCCCGTGCACCGCGGGCTGACTGCCGTCCAAAACGTCGTCGCGGTAGAGGGTAACATCCACCTTACCGGTAGTTACCGACTTGTCCGAGATAGTCTTTATATTGTCTGCAATAATGTCTGCAAGGCACACTCCCCTGCGGCAGATGCCGACAATATGCAGCTGGGTGCTGTCTTTATTTTTTTCGATTATCTGGTGCGAAAGCCGCAAAAGTGTGCGCCGCATCGCATCGCCGTCAAGTATTATCTGCATATAATTTACACTCCGTAAAAAGTATAAAAATTTTATCATCTGCATTACTGTTTGTAAAGTATTTGAGACAATTTTCTTTACAAAGCGGTTTGCGGTTACTATAATAAAATAAAAGGGGGCGAAGATATGCAATTTTCTGATTTTTTTGAAGATGTGCCGATTGTTGCCGCGGTAAAAAGCGAGGAGGAGCTGAGCGAGAGCCTAGCGTGCGACAGCAATATGATTTTTTTGCTGTTTGGCGATATCTGCTCAATCGACAGCCTTGTGTCAACGGTCAAGGAAGCGGGCAAGCTCGCTATCGTTCACGTTGACCTCATTGACGGGCTTGCGTCGCGTGAGATCGGTATTGATTACATAAAAGAGCACACCCGCGCAGACGGCATCATATCAACAAAAAGTGCACTGACACGCTATGCAAAGCAGCAGGGGCTCATTGCAATCCGCCGCTTTTTCCTGCTCGATTCAATGGCGCTTGACACCATCTCGCGTGCGGCGCTGTCAAACGACGCCGACGCCTATGAGGTGCTGCCCGGCGTTATGCCCAAGATCATTTCGCACATTGTGTCGCAGTGTGACAAGCCGATTATTGCAGGCGGTCTTATCCGCGACAAAGACGACGTTGTAAACGCGCTGTCGGCGGGCGCAATCGCCGTTTCAAGTACAAACTCAAAGGTCTGGTTCTTATGATAAAAAAATTTGTTAGAAAGCTGCTTTACAAAAACGATACCGACTCGTTCTGGAAAAGCTATAAAAAAGCACAGAGCGGCTCGCTCCTTCACGGTATAAAATGTCGCCGCCGCGCTGAAAAATACGGCGCGTACATCCCTGTTACAAAAGGCATACAGCCTTTTTCTACGCCTCATCAGCTTTACGGCATTTTTATTTCGCAGGGCGCGAAAATAGGCAAAAGCTGCACGATATTTCAGCACGTGACAATCGGTTCAAACACGCTTGACGACGCAAAATCGGGCGGTGCACCTACGATCAAGGATAATGTTTATATCGGCGCGGGCGCAAAAATTATAGGCAACATCACTATAGGCAACAACGTGCGCATCGGTGCAAACTGCGTTGTGTTTACCGATATTCCCGACAACGCAACGGTTGTTTTGCAAAAGCCGAGAATAATTGAGCACGAGGCACCCCGCGACAACTCTTTTAAATTTTTAAAATAATATTTTACTGTCCGTTTTATTGTACACTATATCTTTTAGAATATAGGTGTAAACAAAAAACGGAGGTAAAATAAAATGAAAAAACAAATTGGATATATTGAAAAACTTTTAATAGCGGAGTGCAAAAAGGACGAGCCGAGCTTTGTGCAGGTAAACAGATTGTTTGAGCTGGGCGCAGACCCCAACGCCGTAAACGAGTACGGAGAAACTGTGCTTGCAGTTATTTTTGACGGCTTTTGTGCCGAGGGCGACACACTGCGACCCGCGACCTACGCACCGCAGATCACGCTTTTGTTTTTAATGAACGGATTTGACGTGCGCAAAAACGCACTCAGGGCGATAAGCGCCATGCAAAACAGCGTTTATGACAAGAATATGCGTATTGCAATAAAAATTCTGTTAAACCGTCGCAAAGAGGTTATGAAAGCCGACTGCAAAACGCTCCGCCTTTGCGTAAAAGCACTCGGAAACAAGGTTTTCAGAAAACAAAAGGTACAGACAGCATAATAATGAAAAGCGTTGCAATTGCAACGCTTTTTTGTGTGGTTATTTGCTTTCTGATGTTTGGTTGTCCGCAATCTTGGTAAGTGTTTCTTTGCTACCCACCTTAACCGCCTCACGAAGAACCGATAAATAACTGTTATAATCCGCTGTAGAAACGGTAGTTGAGTTAAGCGATATTTCCTTTCCGTTATTTTTTACAGTGTAATCATTAACAAAAGTCGTGGGTAACGACTGAACGGTGAGTTGTTTTTTTAAAGCGCTCACACCAAGACAGTTTTTAATTTCATCAAGAGTTTTTATATCCTTTAAATAATTATTTTGTGCAACCGAGTTAATTGGTATAAGCTTACCCTTTGAAATTTCAGAACAAATTACTCCGGTATCAACAAATACCACACTATTCCCTGCAACCTGTGCCATCCCGCCAAAAAGATATGTTTTGCCTACCTCAAGCGGCTTTGCAAAATAACTTACATTTTGGTCATATATTTCATAATTGACAAGCTTTATTGTTTGTTTTTCTGTTACAACCTGTGTACATATTGACTCCAGCACCTCAACATGATACAAAATAGGGGTCGCATAATGATTGCCATAATTGCCAAAATCACTGTCATCAATTTCGCCTATCTTTTTTACCACCTTTGCTGTAAAGATATCTCGAACTGCAAGATATAAATTATCTATAGTTATGCCGGCATCCACAATCAATGCGTCCGACTTTGATTCATTTGGTACGTCTGTATCAGGAGTTGCATCTATCTCTTGCTGTGTGTTGTTATCTGTATTAGAATTGTTGCAGCCGCAAAGTGTAAGCAACAACGCTAAAACTATTGATAATAAAAAACATCTTTTCATAGCTTTCTCCTTTTCCTATTTAGTACTATAGCTCTTTTTTACCGCTGCAATATCAACATTTGCAGGGGGTAAAAAATTTGACTGATCTCTGTCATATGCCATCAGTGATTCTTGAATTCTGTCATTCGCGTGGCCTAAACTCAAAGTGTGACCAATCTCATGTGAAAGCGTGTGTTTCCAAACCGATTCGAATTGTTCTAAAGAATAACCTTGTCCTTCACAATAATCAATAATGTTATTATAATATAATGTTATATCTCTTTTGCCATTACCCAAATCCTCGGAAGTCACACCCAAAAGATAGCCTGTATCGTCGTGCTCATAATCAGTTACAATATAATCATTTAAAACACTGCGAGATATTATATTGTTTGAAGCTTCGTCAGCACCTACTGTTATATTTGTATTGACTTTACTATTCCAAGATGCAAACACTTCATTAAGCAATTCACTATAATTTACATTGGGTATTGTCGACCCATAGAAACCCGATGCATTATTATTTATGCTATTTACTCTATATTTAGCATTAATACCATTAGCAATATCTGATGATATTTTTCCAAGCTCGCTATAATGGTAGTCTTCGCCCGCTACATAAGCCACCTCTAATATCCACTTATTATAATTACTGCCGTCAGGATAACGCAAATATAAATCGCCGCCTGTGCCGCTGTCACCCGGGTTTACGCCCAAAACCATATAGTTCGAACCACAACGAGCTTTTATTTGGTAGTAGTCACCCACTTTTTCAAAAACAAACTCTTGATCCTTTGACGGATTACCCTGTGTATACAGTTCCACGTTATTACCAACAACCGCAGTTGCCTCCGCTATTCGTATAACTCTGTTTTGTGTACCTTGGTTTGTTGCAAGCTTTACATAGGTTGAACCACCGCTGATTATAGGCAAAAGCTTCCACTCCTGATTATAGCTTCCGTGAAAGTCCCAAATATGAATGTTACCGCCATTTACATTTCCCGCAGAGTAGCTTTGCAAATCAAGATACTTTCCTGTTGCAACATTTTTTATGTAATAATATCTATTTTGATTTACTCCTGCCGGGTATGTTTTATTAGTAACAGTTATAACACTTGTCGGCACCCAGCCGCGTTTGAACAACACGTGTGCACTGCCGTCATTTGACGTGTTTGTAACATATTGTATAAAAGCATAGTTAGTATCATCGTCAACATGCAGTACAAGCAACGGCTTGTTACTTACCTCTCCCTCGTTGGCATCAATAGTACCACACGATGCACCGCCTGGGCGGTAATAAACCGTTTGAGCATAGGCTGTCGAGTTATATCCGCTGTTATATTCATTATGCTGACACCACGAATATCCTGTAGCACTTGTATCTGCCTTTGGCATATATCCGCGTTTATACACCCCGTCTTTATAATACTGAACATACAAATATGTATATTCTCTTTCGAGAATAGTTATACTGTAGCCCGATGTGAGTTCGTCAACCACTTCGGCTGTCCAGTACGGTGCCATACGGATATATGTGTATTTGTTTGTTGTTGAATCCAAGGCATTT
This sequence comes from Eubacteriales bacterium, assembly GCA_045546815.1. Classification (GTDB taxonomy): domain Bacteria; phylum Bacillota; class Clostridia; order Oscillospirales; family QAKW01; genus RGIG9041. Next base: position 65,168 of record JAZQDN010000054.1, on the reverse strand, counting down.
GCCGTAAATGAAAACGACGACAAAAGCGCAAAAATCATTGTCATAACAACAAGGTATGATATAAATCGTTTTTTCATTGGCTTTACTCCTTATATTAGTTTTTTAAATTTCTAAACATAAGCGCATAAGCCGATATTGTAAGTGTATTTACCGCCTTATGCGCAGTAAATCACAATCTTGAGCCTCCCCCGCCAGAGTGCAAAGGCGGTTTTTTCATTTGTGTTTGTCATTATAAAACCCCCTTATTTATTTGTCGGTTTAATTATATCATATTTCTTGTAAGTTGTAAACAATTGTTTGTTTTTTTGTTTATATTGCACAAATATTTGTGTTTGCATTATATATCTGTATCTATATAAACCCCCGAAACGCCTTTTTATTATCCAATTACAATGGGTGACCACAAAAAGCCAAGACCCGCTATCTTCCACAGCGCCGCAATGGCTACCGGTGCGCCGACGCACAGCAAAATGAACAGCGGCCAGTAAAACTTGTATTCCTTCACCTTTTTGGTGTATTCGATCTGCTCTTCCTTTGACATCTCATTGAAAAGTTCGCCGCGGACAGCGCGGATATCTTTATTAAGACCCCACACGCCGATGCGCTCCTCGGAGTTCCCCTCCTTTACCTCGTGCCACGTTGCCGACATATACACAAGCGTAATGACAAATGACACGGGCAGCGCCCACTTCCAATAAAAGAAGGTATACAGCGCGCAGTTAAAAACGATTGCAATAAGCGCGTTAAAGAAAAACGCAGTAGGACCGCGGCGCAGTCCGAGTGCACGCTTGTACACGATCGCGCGGATAACAAAAATCGCCACCGCAAGCACCACGATTATTCCAAATATTTTTGCCGCGGTGAGCGCACTCACAAACGGCAGTATTGTACTGTTTTCGAGGTCGTTTCCCATTAAAGCTGCTCCTTTGTTTTATCCTCGCGCAAGGCGGGGATTGCAAATCTCCAGAATATAAAATATGTAACCGATGCGAGTATCGGCAACAGGCTGATAAACCAGTTGTAATAGCTGATTCCTTCCAAAGAAACATTAAAAATCAAATAGATAATCATAGTCGGCAAAAATTGCGCAAGCATTAAAACTATCTGTAAAATTACAAGCACCTGCGCAAAGCCTCTGAATTTAAAGCCTATAAAGCAGTCGATTGCCAGAAGCGCAAAAATAACAGTGCCCAAAAAAGTAAACATAATGCTTATAATTTTAGTTATTAGCAGGTGCGACATACTGCTGACGGTTACAAATCTTATTATTACGCTTATATCTGAAAAAATATAAACAATATTTAATACACACGCTGCAATAAAAGATATAGGTAAAATCGGGCTTTTTACATCTTTTTCGCAAAAAGCAAAAATATACAGCATAAACAAGCCATACGGCACCAGGTCGATAACCGACCAGAGAAGCATCGGAATCGTTACAGGCATTTGATAAACAATTGCACAGGCGGCGTGATAAATAACCTGCGAAACAACGGCGCAGATAATATACACCAGCGAAAATGTTTTTATATACTTTAGCGGATTGCTTTTGATATCGTTCATATCTATTGTCCCCTTTACGTTTTTAAATATTTTAGCATACTATTTTTTCTTTTTCAACATTTTTACAAATTGCCGTGTTGACTTTAAAGTGATAAGGTATATAATTAAAATGGATACTAATATAAGGAGGACATGGCTATGTCTAAAATATTCAAAGTCGGTATCATAGGTTGCGGCGGCATTGCAAACGGCAAGCACCTGCCCGCTCTTGCAAACCTCGATAATGTTGAAATCACTTATTTTTGCGATATAATTCCCGAGCGTGCCAAAAAAGCACGGGAGCAATACGGCGCAGAGGGCGCGATTGTCACAGAAAACTATATGGACGTTGTAAATTCGGACGTTGACGCGGTGCACGTGTGCACCCCCAACCGCTCGCACTGCGAAATATCCTGCGCGGCAATGAACGCGGGCAAGCACGTGCTTTGCGAAAAGCCGATGGCAATAAACGCAGCCGAGGCAAAGCTTATGGCACAAACCGCGAAAAAGACGGGCGTTATACTCACGATCGGATATCAGAGCCGCTTTACACCCGAGGCAGAATATGTTAAGGCAGAGGCAGAGGACGGCTTTTTCGGCGAGGTGTATATGGCGCGCGCCTATGCTATCCGCAGACGTGCCGTTCCCACCTGGGGCGTGTTCTTAAACGAAAAAGAGCAAGGGGGAGGACCGCTTATCGATATCGGTACGCACGCACTTGACCTCACGCTCTGGACAATGAACAACTACAAGCCCAGATACTGCGTCGGCACCGTTTACCACAAGCTGAACGGCGACACCGACACGGGCAACGACTGGGGCGACTGGGACCCCGAAAAGTTTACCGTTGAGGACTCGGCTTTCGGCTTTGTTGTGATGGAAAACGGCGCAACAATCATTTTACAGTCGTCGTGGGCACTCAACACAAGCCACCCCTGCGAAGCAAAGTTTGCGCTTTGCGGCACAAAGGGCGGGTCGGAAATGTACGACGGCGAGCTTGTGCTCAACACCGTGCGTCACGGCAAGCAGGTTGATATAAAGCCGCTTACAAACGCAAAAGGTGCTGCATACTTTGACGGCAAAAAGGAAAAGCCCGCCGACAAGGAAGCGCGCGAGTTTTACACCGCTATCGAAAACGGCACAAATCCCCGCTGCACACCCGAGCAGGCACTCGTTGTATCACAGATACTCGAGGGCATCTACATTTCGGCAAAAACAGGTAAACCATTCTATTTCACGGAGGAATAACATATGAAAATCGGAGTACTTACAGCGCTTTTTCACGACAGAGACTTTGAGTCAATGATAAAATACCTTCACAGCATCGGTGTTGAGGCGGTTGAGCTTGCATCGGGCGGCTATCCCGGTAAATACCACATCAACCCCGAGGAGCTTTTGAAAACACCCGAAAAGATTGACCAGATCAAGGCGATTCTTGATAAATACGGAATGGCGGTTTCGGCAGTATCTGCTCACGGCAATCCCGTTCACCCCAACAAAGAGACTGCAAAACAGTATCACGACGATTTTATAAACGCAATTTTGTTTGCGGAAAAATTAGGCGTTGACACAATAGTCGGTTTTTCGGGCTGTCCCGGCGACCACGAAAACGCGATGTATCCCAACTGGGTAACTTGCGCGTGGCCGAGAGATTTTGGCAAGATTTTAGAATATCAGTGGGATGTTCTCATAAAATATTGGAAAGAGACTGCCGAGTTTGCGCGTGCTCACGGCATTAAAAAGATTGCTTTTGAAATGCACCCCGGCTTTTGCGTATATAACCCCGCAACACTTAAAAAGCTGCGCGCCGCGGTCGGCGACATCATCGGTGCAAACTTTGACCCGTCGCACCTCATCTGGCAGGGTATCGACCCCGCCGCCGCTATAAAGGACCTCGAGGGTATGATTTACCACTTCCACGCAAAAGACACATACGTTGATCCGTACAAGGTTGCGGTAAACGGTGTGCTTGACACAACAAGCCTTTCACAGATAAAGGACCGCGCGTGGTACTTCAGAACACTCGGCTACGGCACAGACGAAAAGAACTGGAAGGATATGATCTCGGCGCTGCGCCTTACAGGCTTTGACGGAATTTTGTCAATCGAGCACGAGGATGCAATGATGACAAACGAGGAAGGTCTTGAAAAAGCAGTTGCATTTTTAAAGACTATGGTTCCGACACAGGCTATCAACAGCGACGTGTTCTGGGCATAAGGTGAGAAAAATGGCTGATAATAAGCAACCAAAAAAGAATATAACCGGCTCATACCCCGGCGTTACCGGCTCATACAAAAGACAGAGCGAGGTAAAGCCCGCACCGCAAAGGGCGAAGGCACCGTCAAAGTCGGAGACGGTGAAAAAGCAGGCACAGCCAAAAGAGCAGGCAGGCTTTGACTTTAAGCTGTGGTTTTCGCAGGACAACGTGCGCGCGTTTTTAAAGCAGTTTGCATACTACGGCGCGATAGTGCTGGTATCGATCATGCTGACATACGGCATTGTAAACGTTGCAAATGACGTTTTTGCGTTTATAAAGCCCGATGAAAACATTATTGTATCAATTGAGCAGGGCAGCTCGACCATGACTATAGCAAAAGCGCTCAAAAAGGGCGGTGTCATCAACCACCCCGTTGTTTTCAGACTGTACAGCAAGCTCAAAAAGGCTGACGGCGCGTATCAGTACGGCGACTACACGCTCAATTCAAACCTCGGCTATGACCAGATTATTTCAAAGCTCAAAAGAACGTCGGTGCAGGCAGAAACTGTCAAGTTCACTATCGAAGCGGGCAGTACGCAGGACGAGATAATGGAATTTCTCACCTCAAAGGAATACTTTGACTACACCGAGCTTGAGCACGCGTTCAACGACTACGAATACAAAGATTTTGATTTTGTAGCAAAAATTCCCGAGCGCCGCTCACGTCTCGAGGGATATTTTGTGCCGGGCGAGTACGAGATGTCAGTCGGCGAGAGCGCGGTTTCGGTTACTGAAAAAATTCTTACACGCTTTAAAGAAACCGTGCTTACCGAGGAAAATAAAGCGGCACTTACCGCAACGGGCTTTTCGGTTGACGAGGTCGTGACGTTCGCGTCACTCCTGCAAAGCGAGTGCGGTGCTTCCGATATGTACAAGACCGCCGCGGCGATAATTTATAACCGTCTGCGCGGACAGACACCGATGCCGCTCTGTCTGACCTCGCCAATAAACTACGTTTTGCCGCAGCCCAAGGCACAGCTTGACATAAACGACAAAAACATCGATAATGAGTACAACACATATATACATTCGGGGCTTGCAAAAGGACCTGTATCGACACCGTCGGCAGAAGCAATCGCTGCGGTGCTCGCACCCGAGACCTCGTCGTATATGTACTTTATAAGCGACGGCGCCACCGCCTACTACGCGGTATCCGCAGACGAGCACGAGCAAAATCTCAAAAAGGCGTCAAAGAGTGCAAAGGGCACCGACACGATAAGATAGGAAAAATATTATGGCTGTAAAACTCAATCCCGACAAGGAAACTGTTGCAAAAATAAAAGAGGGTCTCAAGGCAAAGGGCGGCTACTGCCCCTGCCGCATACCGAAGACCGAAGAATTTAAGTGCATTTGTAAAGAGTTCCGCGAGCAGATAGCCGACCCCGATTTTGAAGGCTACTGCCACTGTATGCTCTATTATAAATCTAAAGACTGATTTTTAACCCACACTATAGGGACCGAAAGGAGATAATTTATGCTTAACATAACTGCAGATAACTTTGAAAATGAAGTATTAAAATCAGATAAGCCCGTCCTCATTGATTTCTGGGCAACGTGGTGCGGACCGTGTAAAATGATAGCACCCATTGTTGAGGAGGTTGCAAACGACCATCCCGAAATCAAGGTGGTAAAGGTAAACGTTGACGACGCAGGCGACCTCGCCGCCGCCTTTGGTATTGTCAGCATCCCGACACTTGTGCTTGTAAAAGACGGCAAGGCGGTAAATCAGGTTGTCGGCTACGTTCCGAAATCAAAAATTGAAGAAATTTTATAAAGTACATTACATTAAAAGGCTGATTGATAATCAATCAGCCTTTTTTCTATAGTATGCAAGAAGAAGATCTACCATTTCGCCGTAAGATTTTGTACCTGACTCTTCGCCGTTCATTTCAAGATAAGTGTTATACACCTTGTCGGTCGTCTCGGCAACAGGTGTGCCGAAATATTTATCCCAATAATCCGACTCGTAGTTTATGTCGTCAATTACACCGGGATCAAGCTTCTTTGCAATCTTTTTTGCAAGCTCTGTGTCCTCGTCGTACAGCTCCGAAAAAGCATAGTCAAAGGCAAGGTATGCACCGCTGTAGTTAAAGTCGGCGCGTTCTGAATAGGTGCAGGCGAGGTAGCCGAAAAAGTTCGCCTCGTCCTCGCGCATAAACCCGCGTGAGTGTGTCAGCTCGTGACACATTGTGGCGGGTATCGTGTACTCGGGCACCGCAACGTTTATATTCGACTCAAAGGTGTAGGGGATATAAATTCCCGTTGTAAGACACATTGAAAAAAACTCGGAGCTCAAAAGCGGCTTGTTTTTTATGTTGGTGCCATCAAGCATCGGAAAATCCTTTGCCATCGCCTTATAAGCATCGCGGGCGGCATCTGACGTTTCGTATCTGTTTTTGTCAGATAATTTTACAATCCCGTTTTGGTCGGTTTTACACTTTGCACGGCTTTCGTTCAAGTCGTTTGCAAGCATCTCACAGAGCCCGTACAGCTCGTCAACCGAGCTGTTGCGTATCTCAAGATCCAAATAATCCTTTGCTTCGTATCTGTAATAGTTTAGCCCCATACACAGCTCAAACCCGAAAAGCGCAATTGACACTAAGCACAAAATGTTTATAAGCATTTTGTACAGATGGTGCTTCCACGCGCCTTTTTGTTTTACTGTTTGTATAATAACCCGAACAATATACCGTACGGACAGCAAAATCAGTATTACCACCGCAATTTCTGTTACAGAAAAAGGAAACAGCGACACAAAGCCACCAATCAAAAATGACAGCGGTCTGTAAATAAACGGCACAAAAAAGCGCTCGATCCATCCGCTGTCAAGGCGCGCAAAAGCCACCAGAAGCAGCGTGAGCGGAATGAGCAGCAGTATGTACATTCGCTTAAATTGAAAGATTTTTTTCATCATAATACTACTCCGCATAAGATAGAGTGAAAGGAGTTGAAATAATGCAGACAGGTCAGAACGTTCCAGAGTTTGTTGCACTGTCGACGGGCGGACAGATAGAGTTCCCGCAAAACAACGGACTGTGGACGATACTTTATATATACGAAGGTGATTTTTTACCCACCTCTGCCACCGATATAAAAGCTCTTGACAAGGCTATACCTAAATTTTCCGCACATAACGCACAGATCGTCGCGATGTCGGCAGACTCGGTGCCGTCACACCTTGCGTGGATACTGTCACTGCGCAACCACAGTAAAACGGGCACACCGATAAAAATAGAGCTTATCGCCGACCGTTTCGGCGACATAAGCCGACGCTTTGGTATGAGTGAGCAAAACCAGAGCGGCACATTTATTATTGACCCCGAGGGCGTCCTGCGTGCAAAGCATCTGCACACCTCGACAACGGGCATTAACGTGACAGAGCTTGAGCGCGAGCTGCTCGCACTGCAAACGGCACGCCATCAGTTCGGGCAGACACCGTCGGGCTGGACACCGGGTGAGGATATTCTCGACCACCCGCCCCGCTCGCTGAATTCGGCGCTGTCGAATATGAGCGACAAGCAGGCACTTGGCGGCTACTGCCTTGATTGGTATATCTGCTTCAGACAAGACACGGGGCAAAGAAGCCAATCACCGACAACACCCCCGAGAGAATGATTACTTCAAAAATTGGACAGCGCGTTCAACAGCGTCCTTTGAGTTTTTCCAGTCGGCATCCTTGTAGCGATAGTCAAACTTTTTGCAAAACCACTCAACGTCGCCGACAAGCTCATTTGCATATTTCATATTAATGTCGTTTACTGCGGCGGCGAACTTTTTGAGCACATCCTTTGAAAGAGCTTTTGTCGCCGCATCAAACACAAGACGTGTGTGGCGCAGGCAGATGTTGGGCTGCTCACGAAGACGCGCGTCAAAATCGTCCATTGTTTTATACATATGCACAAACGCGCCGTAGGTCGCGTTCATAAACTCGCGCGTTCTGTTACAAAGATAGCAAGACTGCGCTTTTTTTGTGAGCGCCGCCACCTGCTTTTTGGGGTCGGGCGTTTTTTGCATAAGCGGTACACAGTCGGAAAACACCTTTTTGTTGAGTTCCTCCATATGCGTCTGAAGCATAAGCGCAAGCGACAGCTTGTTCGATTTTGCAAGCATCGCGTCAAGGTGCTTGCCGCAAAAGCCCTGCGCGTTTGTCTGCACGCGGACGTTGGGCTCCATCATAGCCGCACCGAGTATTCTTTCAACCTCGTCCTCCTCGAGCTGACGCTCAACGGTGCAGAGCGGACAACCGCACTTTTTTTCCATTGCCTCTGAAATTCTTATTGTGTAAATTTTTTCTGTAGACATTTGAACCTCTCAATGATATAATTAATTTTATGGATATTATTTATAATAAAAGTTCTATATTTATAAAGACCGACTGCTTTGATATTCAAAAAACGTTTGAGTGCGGGCAGTGCTTCCGCTTTGACAAAACTGACGACGGCGGATACTCGGGTATCGCCTACGGCAAGACGCTCACTCTCTATCAAAGGCCCGACGGTGTTGAGCTGTTTGGTGTTAATAAAAAAGAGTTTGAAGAAACCTTTTTTGATTATTTCGACCTTTCGCGTGACTATGACAAAATAAACGAAATTCTGTCACGCGACCCCGTTTTAAAGGACATTATCCCCTACTCGCGCGGCATACGCATTTTAAATCAACAGCCGTTTGAAACAGTAGTGTCATTTATTATCTCGGCATCAAACAACATCCCGCGAATTAAAAAGATAATCGCATCGCTTTGCGAAAGCTTCGGTAAAGACAACGCGTTTCCCACACCCGAGGTGCTCGCAGGGTGCACGACTGACGACCTTGCGGTCATCCGCGCGGGCTTTCGCGATAAATATATTATCGACTGCGCCAAAAAAGTGGCATCGGGTCAGGTCGACCTTGAAAAAATAAAGACAATGAGCTATACCGACGCGTCAAGCGCGCTTCAGTCAATAAACGGTGTCGGCGGTAAGGTTGCCGACTGCTCACTGCTGTTTGGCTTCGGCTTTGTCGACGCGTTTCCCAAAGACGTATGGATAAAGCGCATTCTCAACCACTTTTACGGTGTGAGCGACGAAAAATCGCTGAATTTTTACGGTTACGGCGGCATTGCACAGCAATATTTATTTTACTATGCAATCACGACGCACCTAAATGATACCATAAAGGAGACGGAAAAACAATATGCTGTTCAAGTTTAACAAAAAGCCAAAGCTGTCCGAGTCGGCGCAGCTTGTGTCCGCGCGTCACGGCAGAACGATACAGTATATTACCCGCCGCGACAGAGCATCAAACAACGAAACGGTGCTGGCAAAGGACGGAATTATAAACGTTATCGAAAACGAGCTTGTTATCCACTGCGACAACACGGTGATCCTGCGTGCGCCGCTTGGCGAAATAAAGGCATACGAGCTTATGAATCTGTCGGGCATAAACATTGTATACGGCGGCGAGTGCTACGTTGCCTATTATACCAAAGGAATTGAAAACAAATGAACAAAAACTCATTTTTTGCGCTTATATCGCGTATGAAATACATCAACCGCTGGGGGCTTATGCACAACTCGCGGTTTGAAAACCTGTCAGAGCACAGCTTTGAAACGGCAGTTATCGCAAACGCGCTCGCCAACATCGAAAACGAGATGTTCGGCGGCAGCTACGACCCCAACGCCGTTGCGGTGCACGCGCTGTTTCACGACTGCGCCGAGATAATAACGGGCGACCTGCCCACTCCCGTCAAGCACAATAACAAGGCACTGCACACCGCCTACGGCGACATTGAAAAGGCGGCACAGGAAACACTCGTTACGGGTCTTGACGATTCGCTCAAGCCGATCTATCGCGAATATATGACAGAAATGCCGATAATAAAAGCGGCGGACAAGCTTTCGGCACTCATTAAATGTATCGAGGAGCGCGAGGTCGGCAACGGCGACTTTGAAAGTGCAGAGGCGACGATACGTGCCGTACTTGAAAAAAGCGAGTTTAAAAGCGTAAAATACTTTATAGATAACATTTTGCCCTGCTACAGTATGACACTTGATGAATTATCGGGAGGTATACAATGAAATACGACATTTTAGGAGTAAACGTAGACAACGCGACAATGGACGAGGCGGTGGCACAGCTGTCTGCCTACATTGACACTACCGACGCGCATATGGTGGTGACACCGAACGCCGAAATTCTGTATGTCTGTCACGAGGACGAAGAAATTAAAAAAATAATCAACTCGGCATCGTTTGTAGCCCCCGACGGCATCGGCGTGGTCTATGCCGCAAAATCGTACGGCACACCGCTGAAGGAAAAGGTGCCCGGCTGCGAGCTTGGCTACAATCTTTTGTTTGAAGCGGCAAAAAAGGGCGCAGGCGTATTTCTTTTCGGCGCAAAGCCGGGTGTTGCCGATATGGCGGCAAAAAATCTTAAAGAAAAGGTGCCGGGACTTATAATTTCAGGTACTCGCGACGGATATTTCAAGCCGGAGGACGAGCCAGGCATCATCAGACAAATTAACGACAGCGGCGCAAAAATACTGTGGGTGTGCCTCGGTGCACCGCGTCAGGAAAAATGGATGTATGAGCACAAAGACGAGCTGAAGGTCGGCGTAATGCTGGGGCTTGGCGGCAGTATGGACGTGTACGCAGGCACTGTAAACCGCGCACCGAAGATATTTATAAAGCTTGGCTGTGAGTGGCTGTACCGACTCATTAAAGAGCCGTGGCGCCTCGGCAGAATGATGAAAATTCCGAAAGTTTTGATGATAGCAAAAAAAGACGCGAAAAGGAGAAAGAAAAATGCCAGAGCTTAAGGTAAGACTTTTAACACACACCCCCGACCCGCAAAAAATAATGGCGGCGGCGGCAAAGCTGTGCTATGCACGCGCAGACATCGACAGCGTTATGGAAGGGCTCACCCCCGAAAAGACAGACGACTTTATTGAGATGCTGTCATCACTCGGTCACGAAAGCCCGATGGAGCATATGACCTTTACCTTCGGCATTGAAAACGTATCGCGCGCACTGCTTGCACAGATCACACGTCACCGTATGGCGTCTTTTTCGGTACAGAGCCAGCGCTACGTTAAGGAAAACGACTTTGAGTTTATCCTTCCGCCCGAGATCGCAAAGGATGAGACTGCACTTAACAAGTATCTTGAAACGATGGACTCGATTGCAAAATCGTACAACGAGCTCGCCGATATTTTAAAAACCCGCTACATTGACGAGGGCATGGACAAGCGCGCCGCCGAGAAAAAGGCGATCGAGGACGCACGCTTTGTGCTTCCCAACGCCTGCACAACAAAGATGATCGTCACAATGAACGCGCGCTCACTGCTCAATTTCTTCAAGCTCCGCTGCTGCTCACGTGCGCAGTGGGAAATCCGCGAGCTTGCCTGTCAGATGCTTGCACTCGTTAAAGAGGTCGCACCCTGCGTTTTTGAAAACGCGGGTCCTGCCTGCGTGCGCGGTGCCTGCTCCGAGGGCGCTATGACCTGCGGTAAGGCAAAGGAAATGAGAATTAAATTCAAGGGTGAAAAATAATGCCGCTTATTGTAATTGAAGGACTTGACGGCAGCGGCAAGGCGACAAACGCCGCACTGCTCAAGGAATATCTTGAAAACAACGGCAAGACCGTTAAAAAAATAACTTTTCCCGACTACGAGAGCGACTCATCGGCGCTTGTAAAGATGTACCTTGCGGGACAGTTCGGCACAAAGCCGTCCGACGTGAACGCATATGCCGCGTCTGCTTTTTACGCGGTCGACCGTTTTGCAAGCTATAAAAAGGACTGGGAGCAAAGCTATAAAAACGGCGACTGGATAATCGCCGACCGCTACACCACCTCAAACGCGGTGCATCAGGCATCAAAGCTTGAGGGGGACGCGCGCGACGAGTACCTTTTGTGGCTGTACGAGTTTGAGTTTGAAAAGCTGGGGCTGCCAAAACCCGATGCGGTAATCTATCTTGACGTACCGCCCGAAATTTCGCAAAAGCTGATGGAAGGCAGGTATAATGGAGATAATAGTAAAAAGGATATTCACGAAAAGGACGTCGAATATCTGAACCACTGTCGCGAGGCGGCGCTGTATGCCGCGCAAAAGCTCGGCTGGCACAAGATTGCGCTTGCAAAGGACGGACAGATGGACAGCCGCGAAAACAACCTTGAAAAGATAACAGACGTATTAAAAGGAATTTATGGAGATAAATTTTAGAAAAATAACACTTGATGATGCAAAAAAGGTCCGCGAGCTTTTAAAAGGCTCGGACAGGCGGTTTTGCGAAAACGCATTCGGCACGATGTTTTGCTGGAACTATGCAAAAATCTGCTGGCTAGACGACACTTTTATATGGGGCAACCCCGAAAAGCGCCGATTTGACCTGCCAGTAGGAAAAGACGTTGCGGGCGCGATCGAAGCGCTGAAAAAAGAGTACGGCGAGTTCACCCTTTGCAGTCTTTCAGAAGATAATATAAAAGACTTTGAAGGCTGTGAAATAACCGAACACACCAAATTTTTTGACTATATATATGAGTCGGAAAAGCTGATAACTCTGTCGGGCAAAAAGCTTGCCGCAAAGCGAAATCATATAAACGCGTTTCTTTCCGACGGTGAGTGGCACACCGAAAAAATAACGGGTGCGCACCGCGATATTTTGATTGATTTTAACAGAAAATGGTGCGAAAACCGCTGTGAAAAATCAGGCGATTATTTAAAGCACGAGCTGTGCGCGGCAGAGGTTGCAATTAACAACTTTGAAGCGCTCGGGCTTTTGGGGCTTATGCTTTATAAAAACAACGAGCTCGTTGCATACAGCTACGGCGAGCCGATAAACCATGACACGTTCTGCGTGCACGTCGAAAAGGCGGATATAAACGTGCGCGGTGCGTATCAGATGATAAACCGCGAGTTTGCGCGCACGTTTTGTCAGGATTTCAAATACATCAACAGAGAGGACGACGCGGGCGACGAAGGCGTCAGACGCGCAAAGCTCAGCTATTACCCCACACAAACAGGAAGGAAATTTAAGGCACAGGTTAAATGAAAAAGGTATATTTATTTTTAGCAGACGGATTTGAAGAAGTAGAGGCAATAACGCCTATCGATATGCTCCGCAGAGCAGGTGCTGACGTGGTGAGCGTATCAATCAACGACACCAAAAAGGTTGTCGGTGCACACAATATTGAAATTACCGCAGACGCGGTGATTGACAGCACCGATTTTACCGATGCGGACATGATAATTCTGCCCGGCGGAAGCCCCGGCTTTGTAAACCTCGCAAACTGCAAAAAGGTCATTGACACCATTGATTTTTGCGATAAAAACGACAAGCTTATTGCGGCAATCTGCGGTGCGCCCGCGGCAGTGCTCGGTGCAAACGGCTTTTTAAAGGACAAGCGCGCCACCTGCTATCCGTCAATGGAGGACGAGCTGTGCGCAAAGCGCCTGCATAACGGCGCGGTTTGCGTTGACGGCAACTACATAACCTCAAAGAGCGCGGGGACCGCGATGTCCTTTGCGCTTGTGCTGGTAGGTCAGCTTTTTGGTGAGACTGTCGCAAATAATCTTAAAAAGAGTATTGTTTTAGATGTCTGAGAAAAAACGTTATATTTCAAACAGAATATCCATTTTACTGCTTGCGGTACTGACGCTTTTGTCGGCGCTTGATATCTGCACGGGATTTTTTCTTAAAAACCTTACAAATATCGAAAAAATCGTAATTTATATTGTGATTTTTATTATCCCGATAATCGTCTACACAAAGCTGTCGCACGTCAAGGCGAAAAATCTGCTGTCACTGCACCATATAAAGCTGCGCTATCTTCCGTTTATTTTGCTGTTCGGTCTGTCGACATCGGTTATCTGCGCGCTTATAAATATGGGGTCTGCGGCAATATTTTCAAACTTTTTCGATATTGCGCTCACCACCTCGACTGTAAACTTCGCGAGTGACAAAACCTACGTTATGGTTATCGCCGCGGTGTTTATGCCCGCTGTGTGCGAGGAGCTGTTACTGCGCGGTGTCGCGCTCACAGAGTACGGACACTACGGCGTGTCGATATCGGTCATTATGACCTCGATAATCTTTGCGCTTTTCCACGGCAACGTGGTGACGATACCGTCGCTTTTTGTAGCGGGCGTATTTTATGCTGTGCTGACGCATCTGTTCAAAAGTGTGTGGCCGTCAATCATCTGCCACATAATAAACAATGCGCTTGCGCTGTTTATTTCGTCAAACAGCGATTATATCGGTTATCTTTTAGACGATATTATTTTTGTTGTAATTCTCGTATGCACTCTGTTTTTGGTGCTGTACCTGACACTGCGGCTTACAGAAAAGATAATTGACGAGCTTGGTGACAAACGCCGCCTCAAGACAAACGTCAAACGGCTTGCATACGGCGACCCCTTGGGCTCTGTTTATATATGGATATTCTTTGCGGTAAGCATCTTTATCTGTGTTAAAAATATTTTGTAAAAACGCCAAAAACTGATTTTTTTGGCGTTTTTTTGTAACTTTTTTATTTTGTTTACGAATTATATGGTAGAAGGGGGTTAATTTATGAACGACAAAAAGATAGTTGAGCTGTACACGTCACGTGACGAGAGCGCAATAACACATACTGACAAAAAATACGGTAGCTACCTTAAAAAAATATCATACAATATTGTCTGTGATACGGAAGACGCAAAAGAATGCGTAAACGATACATATCTTAAAGCGTGGAACAGCATCCCCCCGCAAAAGCCAAATGTCTTATCGACCTTTCTTGCACGTATAACCCGATTTGTGTCGGTCGACCTTCTTCGCAAAAAAACGGCAGAGCGCAGGGGCGGCGGCGAGTACACACTGACGCTGTCAGAGCTGTCAGAAATTGTGTCGGGCAGTGACGACACCGAGGACAGCGCTATGCAAAAAGAGCTGGTACGCGCGATTGACTCGTTTTTAAAAAAGCAATCAACAGCTGCCTGTGATATGTTTGTTATGCGATATTTCTATAACGACTCAACACGCGATATCGCAAGGTTTTGCGCCTGCTCCGAATCAAAAGTAAAAACAACCCTTCACAGAACACGCAATGACCTTAAAGAATTTCTTATAAAGGAGGGCTATACCATATGAAGCCGGAAAAGCTTTATGAACTTATCGGAAATATTGACGCAGGTCTGCTTTTACGCGCAGACAGAGCGAGAAAAAACAAAAGAAAAGCAATAATTATACGCGCTGTGTCGGCGGTTGCCTGCCTTGTGCTCGTTGTGAGCGCGGTTACGGTTTATTTCCGCACACGACCTATCGATGATGAAATAGGCTATATCGAAAACGAACCGACAGAGGAGATTCCCGACGGCTCGACCGATAAAGGCTCGGCGGATAACAACAGCGACCCTTCCGCACCGAAAGATAACAACAATTCAATGCCGCCCGAAGATAACAACACATCTGCGGGCAGCTCGCAGCAGCCGACATCTCCCACTGAACCGCAAAAAGACAATCAGTCACAGCCAACGGTTTTTCCCGTTGTATCACCAATCGCAAAGATACTTGGCACGGCAGTCTATCCCACAATGCCGACGCACTATGCAGTAAACAAGCTTGAGGGCGAAGAAAAAGCAGCAGCAAAGCAGGCGCTTAAAAGTTACCTTGACGGCATATCTGCGTTGCCTACAGACAACGCGGGCAACGCAGACTTTGTCAAAAAAACGCTCGGTTCACTTACAGACAGTGCAAAAAAAGATAATTTTGTCTACTCCCCGTCAACGCTGTATTTTGCACTATCGATGCTGGCAGAGACCGCAGACGGCAACACACGCGACGAGCTGTTAGACTTACTCGGCAAAAGCAGTGTTGAAGACTTGCGCGAAAACAATAGCAAGCTCTGGCAAAAGTTTTATTTTAACAACGGTGTTACGACCTCGGTACAGGCAAACTCTGTCTGGCTGTCAGGCGGTACTGAATATAATCAACAGACAATTGATATTTTAAAGAATAAATACTATGCATCAACCTTTGCGGGCGATTTTAAAACGCAGGAATATTCGCAGGCAATGCGCAACTGGCTGAACGAGCAAACGGGCGGTCTGCTTGCAGACAACATTCAAAAAAAGTCTTTTTCACCCGACACGGCGATGTCAGTTATGTCAACTCTGTTTTTTAAAGCACAGTGGCACACAAAATTCGGTGAAAAGCTTGTAAAAAAAGGTACTTTCCACGGCGTAAACGGCGATGTCAACTGTGACTTTATGAGAGCATTTGTGGCATCGGACGCCTTTTATAAATCAGACAGCTTCAGCGCCATAAAGAAAGGACTTTACGAGTCGGGTAACGTGACATTTATTTTACCTGACGAAGACAAAACGGTAAATGACGTTTTAAAAGACAGCGTTTTTTATAATTTTATTTCCGACAGCAATACATCAAAGGGCGTAACAACGTATGACGAGTCTAAAATAAATGTTTCAATTCCCAAATTTGATATTGAAGCAGACCTTGACCTTACCGAAAGCCTTAAAGCCATTGGTATAAACGATGCATTTAACAGCAAGACTGCCGATTTTTCAAACATTTCGACGCATTTACCGCTGTGGCTTGACAAGGTCAATCAGGCAACACGCGTAAAAATAGACGAAGAGGGCTGTGTGGGCACATCGTATGTTGACGAGTATATGATAACAGGCGTGGTTACTTCTAAAAACGAGTTTGACTTTACCCTCGACCGTCCGTTTATATTTGTTGTAACCGGCGTTGACGACCTCCCCCGTTTTATCGGGGTTGTAAACCAGCCGTAAAGGAGCGATACTATGAAAAAAATCATTTCATTATTATTAATAACAATAATATCTCTTTCACTTTTTGGTTGCAGGGGCAAGGACCAGTGTCTTGAAGCACGATACACACCGCTCGGCACAGCGGAGTATCCCACGCAGGTCAGCTATCCGTTAGAAGAAAGCTTTGCAAACTACGAGGAATTTTCTGACGCCTACAGTGAGTGGTTTGACATCGAGCACGAGAAAAATAACATTGAAATTGACGATAGCGATTTTCGTGAATATGTTAAAAACACTCTCGGTGTGCTTGCAAAGGATGACGGGCAAAACCTTGTGTACTCACCCGCTAACATATACTTTGCGCTTGCGATGCTCGCAGAGTGTACAGACAGCAGTACACGTAACGAAATTTTATCAGTGCTCGGCAAGGACGATATATCCGACCTTCGCCAAAACGCAAACAAGCTGTGGCAGAAGTTGTATGCTGACAACGGCGTTTATTCGTCGGTGCTTGCAAACTCGCTGTGGCTGCGTGACGGCATAAACTATAATCAGGACACGATAAACATCTTAAAGGACAGCTACTATGCGTCGACCGCCTCGGGCAATTTTTCCGACAAAAAGTATGTGCAGGCAATAAAAGAGTGGATAAATGACAACACAAAGGACCTGCTCAATGACAGCACAAAGGAGCTTAAGTTTAACGACGCGACGATCGCGGCGCTTGTGTCAACGATATACTTTAAAGCAAAGTGGGACGTTAAGTTTAACGAGAGCTTAAACGAAACGCGGGATTTTAACACATCAGACGGCAAGGTGCAGACCGAGTTTATGAACAGCTCGCGCTCGCAGTCGTATTACTATGGTGACGGCTACAGCGCAACAAGCCTCGGCTTTGAGCAGGACAGCCGTATGTACTTTATTCTGCCCGATGAACAAAAAAGCGTGTATGACATTATAAACAGCGACGCTGTGCTCGACATCATAACGGGGGACGCTGATAAATACAACTATGACGGCGGGGTGCAGACCGCCTACCCCATTGTAAACCTGACACTGCCAAAGTTTGACGTAATGTCTGACACCGACCTTATCGAATGCCTTGAAACGCTTGGAATAAAATCGGCGTTTGACTACACCGTTTCCGATTTTTCGCCTCTTACCACCGACTATCCGCTGTTTGTTTCGCAGGCAAAGCACGCCGCCCGCGTTAAAATAGACGAGGAAGGGTGCGAGGCGGCGGCTTATACCGTAATTGCAAAGGACGCAGGCGCTGCACCTCCCAAAGACGAGGTTGATATGGTGCTCGACCGCCCGTTCATTTTTGCAGTAAGCGGTAAGGACGGAATGCCCCGTTTTATCGGTATTGTAAACCAACCGTAAAAATCAACATTTTGAACATTTTTGTGCAAAACTTCGTTGAAATCGTTTAAAAGCATATAAAAAGCCGACAAAATTATACAATTCTGTCGGCTTTTTTTAGTACTTATTACTATAACATGGCATATTATCGCAATATTTTTTGCAGTAAATCGTCAAGGGTGAGGGTTGTATTGCAATCGGGAGCGAGCGTGCCGTTTGCAATAAGCTGTGCAACGGGGTCGCCTACGTATCTGGCAACAAGCCGCTTTACGTTTCGTGCACCGTATTCATAGCTTTTATTTTTGCCCGCGATATAGTCGCAGACACTGTCGTCGAAATCAATATGCATACCCCTGCCCTCAAGGCGTTTGCTTATTTCGGCAAGGCAGTTTTTTGCGATGATTTTTATTGCGTCGTCGTCAAGCGGAGAAAAGACCACCGTTTTGTCGATACGGTTTATAAGCTCGGGGCGCAGCGTCTTTTTAAGCGCGCCGATAACTGCGCTGTCACTTTGCCCGATAAATCCCGCGTGCTTTTCAAGCTGACCGATGTTGGTGGTGAGCACGATAACCGTGTTTTTAAACGATGCGGTGTTGCCGCGCGTGTCGGTGAGTGTGCCGTCATCGAGAATGCCGAGCAGGATATTTAAAACATCGGGGTGTGCCTTTTCCATCTCGTCAAACAACACAATACTGTACGGACGTGCGCGCACCTGCTCGCACAGCTTACCGCCGTCGTCATGACCGACATATCCCGGCGGTGAGCCGGTGAGCCGCGCAATGCTGTGGCGCTCGCTGTACTCTGACATATCAAGCTTTATGAGCGCCTTTTGCGAGCCAAACAGGTTTTTGGCAATCTGTCTGCACAGCTCTGTCTTGCCGACACCCGTAGGACCTGCAAAAATGAACGATGCAAGGGGTCTGTCAGGGTCACACAGCCCCGTGCCCGCGTGCATCAGCGCGTCGCACACCTCCGTTACGGCGGCTGTCTGCCCGATGATTTTTTGTAAAAGTGTTTCTTTTAACTGCAAAAAGTTATGACAGTTTTCGCCCGTCAGCGTGCTCACAGGTATTCCTGTCCAGCGCGACAACGCCCCGCATACGTCTTTTTTGTCAATTATCGGTGTAAACGCCGCGTTTTCGACTGCGAGTTCCGAACGCAGACGCGCGGCGTTTGCATACATCCCGCGCTTTATAAGGTCCTCTATCTGCGCGCGGGTTTTCTTTTTGTGCTCGCACGCCTTTGCAATCTCTGTTATTTTTGCATTGGACGCGCTCTCGTCAATAATATCGATCGCCTTGTCGGGCAAAAATCTGTCACCGATATACCGACGTGACAGCGTCACCGCCGCCTTCAGCGCTTCGTCAGTTATTGTAACGCTGTGGTGTGACTCGAGAGTCGGGCGGATGCTCTTTAAGATATCGAGCGACACGCTCTCGCTCGGCTCGTCGATTATGACGGGAGCAAAGCGGCGCTCAAGAGCTCTGTCCTTTTCTATATGCTTGCGATACTCGACAGTAGTTGTTGCACCAATCATTTTTATCCGCCCGCGAGCAAGCGCAGGCTTTAAGATATTGCCCGCGTCAATCGCGCCTTCCGCGGCGCCCGCGCCCACAATAATGTGAATTTCGTCTACAAATAGTATAATTTCGGGGTTTTTCTCCACTTCGTCAATTACCGTGCGCAGACGCTCCTCAAACTCACCGCGGTATTTTGAGCCCGCGATGAGCGCTGTGAGGTCGAGCATAAATATCTGCTTATCGGCAAGCTGCGGCGGCACGTCACCCTTTGCAATAAGCAGGGCAAGACCTTCGGCAATACAGGTTTTGCCAACACCCGGCTCACCGATAAGGCAGGGGTTGTTTTTGGTGTGGCGGGTAAGTATGCTCATAACCCGTTTAAGCTCCGCTTCCCTGCCCACAACATCGGGTATTTTTCCTTCGCGTGCGCGGCTGACAAGGTTTTGCGCATATTTTGTAAGCGTTTTATATGTCTTTTGTGACTTTGAGGCGGCAGTCGGGATTTCGTAAAGCCCCAGCTTTTCGGTAACGGTGTCGCGCAGTGCCTTGCTGTCAGTGCCAAGATAGGTTAAAATCTGCATTGCAACGCTCTGCGACTCGTGCGCGATTGCGAGCAGAATGTGCTCTGTGCCGATTGCACTGAAGCCGTAACGACGCGCAAACGTCATTGACTGCTCAATTATCCTGCGTGTGCGCGCGGTCATATCGGACGCGCTAAGCGATGTCTGCGACGATGAGCCGACAAGCTCACAAAGACGTGTTTTGACCTTATCAAAGGTAATGCCGCGAGACATAAGTATTCTTGCGCCGACGCTGTCGGGCTGTAATAGTATTCCGAGAATCAGATGTTCAGAGCCGATGTAGGTATGACCGAGCGATGAGGCGGTCTTTTGCGCTGACTGAAGCGCTTGCCCTGCTTTTTTTGAAAATCGTTCCATAACGTTCCCCCTTGCTACTGTGTTTGTCATTATTGTTGACAAAAACCATATCAAAATATTTTATGAGACGAAAAAAATAATTAACACTTTGACTTTAAAAAGTATAGAATTAGTGCTAAAATAAATATATGTAACCTAAAGGAGCAATAAAATGCCAATAAGAGAAGAATCGTTCAGAATAGGCTGCGGAAGATATTTGCAAAAGGCAGGGCTTTTAAACACCTGCGGCGAGCAGATACTGCGCTTTGGCAGCTCTCCGCTTATTATCGGCGGAAAAACCGCGCTGGGCGTCGCGGGGCACACGATTGGAAGTAGTGTGGAGTCGGTGTGCAAAAAATATAAAATTTCAGAGCACACAAAGCCGTGCAGTGAGCTGTTTGCAAAGGAGCACGCGGCTTTTGCAACAAAAAACGGCTACGATGTTATTGTCGGCGTCGGCGGCGGTGTTATAATGGACTATGCAAAGCTTGTCGGCTTTTTTGCAGGACTTCCCGTTGTAAACATCCCGACCTCGAGCGCAACGTGTGCCGCATACACACCGCTCAGCGTGTGCTACACGCCCGAAGGGCGCACCGTCGGTACAAAGCACTTTGAGTATGAGGTAAACGCAGTGCTTGCGGACACACAGATTCTTGCAAGCCAGCCGCCGCGATTGTTTTTAGCGGGCGTGTTTGACGCGCTTGCAAAGTTTTTGGAAATAAAGCACAGGTTCAGCGAGGATATGCCCGACTATCCGCTCGGACTTGACTGGGCGTACATAATGGCAAAGCGGTCGTTTGAACAGCTGACAAAATATACGGCAGTCTGCCTTTCCGATATGGAAAAGGGCGAAATTACCGATGCGGTTGAGCGCGTAATTTTTACAACGATAGCGGTAACGGGTGTTATAAGCGGCATCGCGCGCGGGTCAAACCAAACAGCGCTTGCACACAAGTTTTATGAAAACACGCGAAAGCTGTACCCTGAAAAAAGCAGTCCCTATCTTCACGGCGAGATTGTCGGCGTCGGTCTTCTTTTGCAAAATCATTTTAATAACGAAACGGACAATAACGCGTTTTTGACAGAGCTTATGCAAAAGTACGGTATGCCGTCATCGGTTTATGAGCTTAAGGTTGACCCCGATGCAAAGGAGCAGTACTTTGAGCTTTTGAAAAACAGCAGTTCAATTGATGCAGAGAATAAACTTGAGCTGTTAAAGCTTCGTGCAGGGCTTGATTATCTGTTTGAAAAGGAGAAAAGCAATGCTTAAGTCAAACGCCTGGGAGGGCTACATAAAGCCTTCAAAAATATTCGGTAATTTATATTTTGTCGGCACGCGTCCCGCGTCAACGCACGTTATTGATACGGGGGACGGACTTGTTGTTATTGACCCCGGCTACCAAGAAAGCCTTTATCTTGTGATTAATAATATGTGGGAGTTGGGGCTTGACCCGAAAAACATAAAGTATATTGTGCTTACCCACTGCCACTATGACCACACCGATGCAACGCAGGCGCTTGTGCACTTGAGCGGGGCAAAGGTATGCTTTCCAAAGTTGGATCTGCCGCTTTTAAACGGCGATATTTTCCACTATCCGTTTAATCCGTTTAAAGCGGATATCCTGTTGTCCGATGGCGATACGCTGTCGCTCGGAAACACCGAAATCTACTGTGTGGCAACCCCCGGTCACACCGACGGAACGATGTCATACTTTTTTAACGTAACTGACGGACAGAGCGTTTTTCGCGCGGGTATGCACGGCGGAATCGGTATGAACTCAATGAAATCCAACTTCTTAAAGGAGCGGAATCTGCCGACAGATTGCCGCCAAAAGTTTTTGCAGGGGCTGAAAAAAGTACAAAACGAGATGGTTGACATTACACTCGGCAATCACGTCGGTCAAAACGATACCGAGGGCAAGCTGTCAAGACTCAACGAGCCGAGCAATCCGTTTATCGACCCGACCGAGTGGCAAAGGTTTATTGAAAAATGCGAAAACAGAATGTACAGACTACAGGAGGAAGATCCGTGTTAAACACATCAGAGCTTATTGAACAAAACAAAATTATTGTAATAGTGCGCGGCGTTGCAAAGCAAAGCTTACTGCCGCTTGTAAGCGCTATGTACGCGGGCGGTATACGGCTTGTAGAGTGCACATTTGACGCAAGCGGTAAAATTCCCGATGAGCAAATTGCCGATAACATAAAAATGCTTGCAGAGCATTTTGACGGCAAAATGGCAATCGGTGCGGGAACCGTACTTACACAAAAGCAGGTGGAGCTCACACATTCCGCGGGCGGAAAATTTATAATCTCGCCCGATACGAACGCTGACATTATCGGGCTTACAAAAAAACTGGGGCTTGTGTCGATACCCGGCGCCATCACGCCGACCGAGGTTGCAGGCGCACATCGCGCGGGCGCTGATTTTGTAAAGGTTTTCCCCATCGACCTTTACGGCCCAAAGTATATAAAAACGTTGAGTGCACCGCTGTCAAACGTGCGTATGCTTGCAGTAAACGGCATTACGGCACAAAACATGACAGAGTATATCGAAGCGGGTGCTGTCGGTGTCGGCGTCGGCTCGGGAATTGTAAACAAAAAGCTGATTGAGGCGGGCGATTTTGCCGCAATACAAGCGCTGGCAAAAGAGTACACCGATAAAATATAAAAAACGGGATGAAATTCATCCCGTTTTTTTATATAAGATGTTTAATTGCGACAAGCACCAATATATGCAAGGGGTAAAAGAGGTAAAAAGCGAATTTTAACACCTTTGATTTGATAAACCCTCGCTGACCGCTGTACATATTTATCGGTATAAAAGCCGCGAGTGCCGCAACACCGCCCGACAGCATCGGATACGCAAGCAATGCCTGCGCTGCGGGGTGGTCGCGCAAATGGTAGATGAGCAAAATGAGCAGTACCCCCAAAAGTCCGTAATCGGCTCGAAAAACTACCGCAACAACAGCAAGAGCAAGCATCAGCACCGCCTTTACGGGCAAGCTCTTTACGTTATCGGAAATATAAAGGAGCAATACCCCCAAAAGCAGAGTAAAAAACACGTTTTGATGCGACAACCCGAAGATTTTTCCGCAAATAAGCAGATTAAACGGAATTTCGGAAACGAGTGCAAACACAAACAGCCGCAGCAGATATTTTTTTACGTTTTTTGTGTGAAGATACCCCTCAACTATCAAAAAGCAAAACAGCGGGAAGGCAAGCCGACCGACAAGCCGCAGCAGATAGTAAACAGTATACTCCTTACCACCAAGCGAAAAGAGCACGTTTGCCATAAAGGCAAAGTCGTCTTTAAAAATATGCGCGGCGTGGTCAATGAGCATCGTTATAACGGCGATCATCTTAAGTGCACTGCCGCTGAAAATTTTTAGTCTGGCATTTTCCATAAACATACCTTTTTAAAACTGAAAATATATAAAAGGATTAGCGTTTGTATACGCAAGACAGATAATAAGCATGATCACAGTAAAGAAAATAACCAGATTATGAACTTTACCAAGATCAAGAATCACATAAAATCCTTCAGCATTCTTTTTTCCAAGCTTTTTGGATCTGATCATTGCAATCACTGTTGCTGCCGCAACCGCCACTATGCTAAAGACAGTCCACGAGAAAATCTGGGTGATACCACTCTGCCATACAAAAATACGTGATAACACGTCGACTGCCACACTGAAGCTTTCTGCGCGGAAAAACACCCAGCAGACACATACAAAAATATATGTTATAATTCCCGCAATAACCGAGCCAACAAGCGTGGATTTTTTGCTTTTTCTGAATTTCATAAAAAGCTTATGTATACAAAGCGCAACGCCGTGAAGGGCACCCCACACCACAAACGTATAGTTTGCACCGTGCCACAAACCGCCAAGTATCATAGTGGTCAATAAGTTTATATATCTGCGTACAGTTCCTTTTCTGTTTCCGCCAAGCGGAATATACAGATATTCCTGAAGCCATGTCGACAGACTGATATGCCATCTTTTCCAAAACTCCGTTACGTTTTTCGAAATATACGGCATATTGAAGTTGGGTAAAAACTTATAGCCCAGACATCTTGCCGTACCGACTGCCATATCAGAATAACCCGAAAAGTCACAATAAATCTGAATAGAGTATGCAACCACTGCGAGAATAACGGTAAGAGACGAAAAAGCAAGCGGTTTTTCAAACACATCGTCAACAAACACCGACAGGTTATCGGCAATAACGATTTTTTTGAAAAGACCGAAAACAAAAATCTGAGCACCTGCACTCAAATCGCTTAATTTAAGCGGATTATTATTTTTTAACTGTGGAATAAATTCTGACGCTTTAACAATAGGACCTGCAACAAGTTGCGGAAAAAAGGAAATATACAGCGCAACGTCAGCAAGCGACTGTTTTTTTATTGAGCCGCGGATCACGTCGATTGTGTAGCTCATTGACTGGAAGGTGTAAAACGAGATACCGACAGGCAAAATGATATTAAGTGCACCCGGCGTTTGAATACCAAAAAGTTTTGTAAACGACGCAATAAAGAAATTGAAATACTTAAAAAATCCAAGGGTTATCAAAGGGGCAGCAACACCGATTACAGTAAACAGCTTTTTGTTTTTATTTTCATCAATCATCTTTGCGCACAGCCAGGAGATGACTGTAAGAAGCATCATCAAAAAGCAGAATCTGAAATCCCACCATCCGTAAAATACATAGCTTGCAACAAGCAAAATGCCGTGCTTTAAAAACAGTTGCTGTTTTTCAGAAAGCTTATTACGGATATTCTTACTGTTAAATATCAGAAGAAGACCATATACAATGGCGAAAAACACCAAAAACGTAATACTCGAAAACGTCATTTATTGTCTCCTTCCGCAATATACTTATAAAGAGTGTCCGCAAAGCAGGCATGACCGTATTTGTTTGTATGCCCCTTGCCTACTGCCGTATTGGCAAATCCGCGCGGCAGATGATTTGTTTCAAGATACATTTTTTCATACTCGGGGTGCATATTGATAAACTTTATGCCATTTTGTTCACATCCGCTTTCGAACATTTTGATTTCATCGAGGTTTTTTTGCGGCAAAACACCGCCGTTATAATCAATCATCAGCTCAGGCGAGTAGACAATGATAAGCTCGACGCCGTTTTTTTGACAAATATCGCTTGCTTTTTTGAGCATTTTTTCCAAATAGAGTCGGTATTCTGTCAAATCCACCTCTTGCTCGGAGACAGAAGCGACCGCTTCATTCTGGCTTAATGCGTTTGAAAGCTGTGAATATACAAGACGTAAAAAGTCAAGCTTTTGTAACTGGTAGAGCAGGCCCGAGCTATGCACTGTAAGCTCCGCAAAGGTTCCGGCGTCAAGTTGTTTTAACTCCTCGAGCGGCGGATTTACAGAATAAGTGTCAATCACAACATATTTTGTCGGCTCATACTCGTTTATTGCGTTTTCCAGGTTGTCAAAACAGCGCGCAACAGTATGCGATGACATACCTATATTATAGGCATACATATCAAAACCGTTATCGTACAGTTTTTTGTTAAGAAGATAAGTGAAATTTTCATCACTGTTTACGTTAAAGCCCTCGGTGTGTGAAGAACCGAGTACAAGTATATCTGTCGTAGCCTTTGTGTGAGGGAACGTGTTAACGTAGCCGTTACCGTCAGTTTTGGTGACAGCAAAGCCCTCTGTACCGCGGGCAGAAAAATGATTGCCGTTCCATTTGTGATCGGTTGCCCCCGACTCAACAGTGCTGTGTACAGGTAAATTATAATAAAAATAGCAAAAACCGCTGATTATGCAAAATGATAAAAGCCCTGCAACAAGAGCTTTTAAAAACCATTTACATACACTTTTCATTCTTTTTCCCCTTTTAATTAATATTAATATTATATCATTAAACCGAAAAAAGTAAATACTGTTCTTGCGTGCGATGTACTTTTGATTTATAATATAACCAATTTATAATCAGGAGTATAATTGAATGAAGGAACTGACAAGGCGCGAAATATCAAAAGCCTACAGACTTACAAGACCACCCGAAATAAATCTTTTGGCCTGTATTCTGGGGCTGCTGTTTGAAATATTTATGCCCGGCGTTGCTCTGTTTGCAGGCATTTTAGTAATTAAAGAAGGGCTTTACCCGCTCGCAGTACTGGTTATTGTCGGTATTTTTCCGGTGGTACTCGGAATCGGTCTTTATTTTTTCAGAGGCATAGTTTTTTCGACAATACGTGAGGTTTTTTCTGTTCTGTTTTTTCGCTGCCGCATCGTATTTGCGCAGTGCGTAAACGAAATACATACCGTTGGCACGGGCGATTACCCCGATACTCACAGCTATATTTTTAAAGCGGACGATAAATCGGTAGAGGTTAACGCGTCGTGCGTTCCAAAGGGCAAGTTCGCTTATCTTGCCGTCGTTAACGGCAATGTTATTGCTGTGTTTGACGCCAATTTATACTACAGCAACAATTTCCACAGAACGTTTGATTCATCAACACGCAAAAAAAGAACACCAAAATATTCAGCCGCTCAAATTATCGGTATCGGTCTTCTTGAGTGGTTTATAGTCGGCGCTGTTACCTGCGATGTGACAGCTGTTATGACAAAGCAGTGGGTTTTAGCGTTGAGTAGTGCACTTTTTATTGTTTTTCACCTTCTCGGTGCTAACCTTGGCAAAATACACGCAAAATTCAGCAATTATCTCGGGCTGTGTTACCTGCTTGTAAACGGACTGCTGATTATCGGAATTGCCCATTTATCGTCAAAGGATACAGCGGCATATATTGTCGGCGGGGTATTTATATTACTGTTTATTATTATAATTTCTGTGTATTATAAAATAAAAAATAAAAAAGAGTCGGTTTAAACCGACTCTTTTTTATTTCAATTGATTTTATTTGCATTTTGCAACACTGTCTCGCAAAATGAGTTTTGCGGGAATTATAACATTTTTATCCTTATAATATTTGTTTTTCACTTTTTTTGACATAAGCTCCCACGCACTCAAACAAATTGTTTTGGCATTATAGTCGATTGTAGTGAGCGGTGTTTCAGCATATTGTGAGAAATTTATGTTGTCAATGCCTATTACCGATATATCGTGCGGTACTGAAATTCCTTGTTTTTTAAGATAATGTATTGCACCATAAGCTATGTCATCATATGCGCAGATTATGGCGGTGTATTTTGTTTTTTTATTTAAAAGCTGTTTTGCGCCGTCCTGACCTGCCGACTGAAAACGAAACTTACTTTCAATAACATTGTCGCAATTGTATGGCAGATGACATATATCGCAAAACATTTTTGCTTTTGATTTGGTAAGTGATTCGCCTAAAAATGCAATATCGGTGTGACCATTTTTTGTCAAAAGCTCAACTGCTTCACGCATCGCACAGTGCATATCGGTGTTTATTGAGTCAGCTTTTGATTTTGATGACATAAGCGATACAATCGGGGTGTCATAGCCGCGTTTTAATTCGGTTTGCAAAGAGATTATAAAAATGCCGCTAACATTTAAAAACGAAGCGTAATAGTCGATAAGTTCTGCCTGCTTTTTTTTATCAAAGTTATCAGTCGACATAAGCACAATTCCGTCGTTTCGCTCAATTATGCCTTGCAGACGTCTTACATAGTCGTTGTAGTATGCGCTTTCGATTTCGGGAAAAATTATTGCAAAAATCTTTTTATGAAATCGTGATTTATAAAACTTTCCGTAGCATCCGTATTCCTTTGCAAGTGCAAATATTCTTTCTTTTGTGTCAACGCTTATGTCGGATGCGTCCTTAAATGCTTTTGATACCGTAGATATCGAAACACCTGCAAGCTTTGCGAGCTTTTCCATCGTCATTTTTAATCACCCAATTTAATTATACTTTTGATAATAAAAAATTCAAGGTTTACGAAAATTTTTCGTAAGCCAATTGCTTGAACTGATGATTTTTGTCTGTTACTATAGGTTTATGAAAAAATACAATTTATCTCAAAAAATGTATATTGTGGAGGCTACTGCCGAGCATCTTATAAGCCTTGTGGTGTCGGGTGCGTTTTTGGCAACGCTCACAAAATACCTTGGTATCCCTGATGGTATAACAGGGATTTTGTCGTCGATAATCACTCTTGGATGTCTTTTTCAACTTATATCACTTTTCTTTCAGACGGCACACAAAAAGCCATTTGTAATTGCACTCAGTATCGCAAACCAACTGCTTTTTATTTTGCTGTATTTTATACCGCTTTTAAATATTAATGGTACGGTAAAAATGGCACTGTTTGTAGTGATTATTGTTCTTGCGTATCTTATTTATAATATTGCACATCCCAAAAAGATTGCGTGGCTTATGTCGCTTGTAGATGACAGCCACAGGGGAAGCTTTACCGCCGACAAGGAAATGACGTCGCTGTGGGTGGGGATGATATTCTCATTTGCTATGGGTGCACTTAGTGATAAGTTTATCGAAGAAGGGCAGTATACTCTGGCATTTATTTCTTTTGCGTTGGTTATGCTTGCACTTTGCATTATTCACACTGTGTCAATGGTAAGAGCCAACGAAAGCCCGATTGCCAAAGCAACAAAGCCAAACATATTTTTTGTGCTTAAGTCTGTGTTTTCAAATAAAAAGATGCGCGGTGTAATGCTTACCTTTATGCTGTATCAGGTTGTAACGCATACGGCAACACCATTTTATAATACATATCTTATAAACGAACTTGGCTTTTCTCTAAAAGCCGTAACGATAATGGGAGTTGTGGGCAGCATCTCACGAATTGCCGTGTCGAAGTTTTGGGGCAGGTATGCTGACAAACACTCGTTTGCGAGGATGTTCGGACGAGCATCGGTGCTTTTGTTATTTGCCTATCTTGCAGTGGTTTTCACAAACCCAAAAACAGCATCTGTATTATTAGTTTTATATTATATTCTGCACGGAATGGCACTCGGTGGTACCAACAGCGGTCTTATTAATCTTGTATTTGACTATGCACCAAACGAGTCACGTGCCGATGCGCTTGCAGTCTGTCAAGCGGTTGCGGGTGTTATGGGATTTTTGTCCACTCTTGCACTAAGTCCGCTTGTCAGCATCATTCAAAAAAACGGAAACACAGTCTTTGGCTTGCCGATTTACGCACAACAACTTTTGTCGGTTGTTGCGGTGGTTCTCAGCGTTATTTTAGTTATTTGGGTAAAAAAAGCATTTAAAAAAGAGTCGGTTTAAACCGACTCTTTTTTATTTTAGCCTTCGAGGTGGAATGCTTTTTTAAGGTCCTCTACCTCTTCATCGGTAATGCGGTCAACATCACCAAGACTGCTTGCGTTTACAAGTGAGTGTGCGGTAGCTTCCATAACTTCGAGGCGGTCAAAAGCCTGAAGTAAGCTGTTGCCTGTAACGATAACGCTGTTGTTTTCAACCATAAATGCAGGATGCGGTGCATCAAATGATTTTGCAACCTTTTTCGTGTTTGTGTACAGGTCGCCAAACGGTATCTTCTTAATATCACGAAGCAGAATATAGCTTTCGGGAATGGTTCTGGGGTCAAAGGGTGCATCTGTTACAGCAAAAGCCATAGCGTGCACGGGGTGTGCCTGAAGGATTGCACGGATTTCGGGGTTTTGCTTATAAATCTCCTCGTGGAGCGCAACTGCCCTTGAGGGTGTCTTGTTAAGCTCCTTCATGCCGCCCTTTACGCGCACAAGGTCATCCTCTTCAAGATAAGCGCGGTCCTGACCGAAGGGTGTGATAAGAAAGCTGTCATCAGACAGACGAACCGAGTATGTGCCGTGGGTTGCGGTAAACAGACCCTGACGGTATGAACGCTTGATAAGTGTTATCATATCACGGCGTGCCGAACGCTCCTCCGATGTGATTGTGTGCGGAATAAAGTCGTCAAGCTTTGTGTGGTGGGTTGTAACTGCAATACGGTGGTCTTCTTCAGAAAGGCTCTTGATTTTACCGATTTTTGTAGCCTTGATTTCAAGGTCAGCTGCAAGGTTAAGTGTTTCAAAGCGCTGGAAAGCGGTGAACATATCCGCTGCGCCGATGCACACACCGTGGTTTTCGAGGATTGCAATATCACAGCCCTCTGCAAAAACTGCACCGATTTTGTTGCCGAGGTCCTCACTGCCGGGCACACCGTAAACGGCGATTTTTGCATCCTTACAGATACGGCGGATAGTGGGGAGCAGGTCAAGATTGGGTACACGGCTTGCGATTGAGAACGCAACGAGTGCGGGGGGATGTGCGTGAAGCACAGCCTTGAGATCGGGACGCATTTTATAAACTGATGCGTGGAAAGGAATCTCTGATGAGGGGTTATGCGGACCTACGGTCGTACCGTCGGGCTTAACGCAGATAATATCCTCACGGCGAAGAGTACCCTTATCAACACTTGCGGGTGTTATCCAGATGTTGCCGTCGCTGTCCATAATTGACAGGTTACCACCCGAGGTGGTGGTAAGACCCTTGTCATAGATACGCTGCATAAACATAACGAGCTGGTCAGCGGGATGCATATACTTAAGATTCATAATTTTTCTCCTTAATTATAATTATATTTTTTTGGCGTTTGCAAGCAGATATTTTTCAGCCTCGGGGTTCCAGAGATTGTTATTTGCTTTGCAGAGTCTGTCGAGCTCTTTGAACATAGGCTCGGTTTCACCCATCTTTTCAAAATCAGCAATAGCAACAAGCGGCATATCAATCTGTGTATAGATAAGCTTTTTACCGCCGGGGATCTTGGGAAGATTGAGGGTCGTGTCAATTGCCGCGTGGAGACCGCCGATGTGGGTAACGAGTGCTGACGGGTTAAGTCTGCCCTCATTCATCATTGCAATTGCCTCCTGCATATCGTTTGTGTTACCGCCCGAGGTGCCGACAACGTGTGTGTAGAGATAGTGAACGTTGTACCAGTTAAACGGTGCCTTGAACTGACTGTCGGTAGGACCTGCAAAGAAGTTGAGACAGCCGTCAAAGCCGAGGATATCGTCAGCCTGCTCGATAAGCGGCTTTACAGGTGCAAAGCATACAACATCGTCGTAGCCTGTGCCGCCTGTCAGCTCGCGGAGATACTCGGTTGCGTTGTCCATCTTGGTATTTACATAGTGAAGCTCGATGCCGAATTTAGCAGCCTCTTCTACCGTGTAGATCGATGCGGCACGCGCAAGTCTGTCGTCGTCGATATCGGTTATAACAAGAAGGCTGGGTCTGCGGTCGCAGTGGATAGCATAGTCGATTGCGGCAAGACCCATAGGACCTACCGATGCAAGCAGTGCCATCTTTCCGCCCTCTTTTATGCCCATCTCGTGAACGTATGAGCCCGCCTTTGTATGATACATTGCGTGGAAGGTACCGATAACACAGCTAAGGGGCTCTGCAAGTGAGCCGTAGTAATATGTATCTGAATTATAAGGTAGCAGGCAGTTTTCAAGAAGAGTTTCAACGGGAATGTTGCCGTACTGCGCATCACCGCCGCAAAATTCATATGAATATCCGGGTGCCATCTGACTGCCATTGTGGTAGTGGGCAGGCTGGATTACAAACTTATCGCCTACTTTATATTTATGCTTCCAGTTGTCGCCAACCTCAACAATATCGCCGCAGAACTCGTGACCGAGAACTGTGGGGGTGAGGTCGCAACGGTCGGGAACGCGCTTGTGGTCGCCGCCTTCGATTGCCGCCTTGTAGCTTGACATACAAAGGCTGTCACAGATAACGCGAACGCGAACGCCATCGGGACCGATATCGGGTAAGTTCACATCATCAAGACGAAGGTCCATCTTACCGTGTATACGTACTGCTTTTGTGTTCATATTATTCACTCTTTTCTATTTATTTTCGTGTTCAATAAGTTTCCAGGTTGCGTCGATGAGATTGGAAAACATCGGGTTTTCCATCGCCTTTATAACAAAGCTCTGACGCGGCGAGTTGATATCCTCGCCCGAAATCTGAAACATTCCGTAGTCGTCGCAGAGCTTACGCAGTCTTTCGAGCTGTGCGGGTGTGTTTCGGGTAGGCATATAGGTGACTGACTTTACGCCCTCCTCTTTTAAGCACTCAAACACATCGTCAAGATAGTCGTCTTCAAACTTCTGCGCCTTTTTGTCGCCTGTTACGCTGTCGCCGACGTCGCCGAGATATGCGTAGCAAAGATATGCGTCAATATCATTACAAAGCTTTACCATATCAGAAAGCTTCGGGCACTCATCGGTTGCATCAACGTAGATTTTGGGTACAAACGCACTCTTTAAGATGCCGAGCAGGTCGTACTCATAAAACGGATAGTCGGTGTCGAGCATCTGTGCTGTCTGTTTTTGAGAAAGTGTAAGACCAAGACCCTCAAGCTTTTCTATCATCGGTGCGCCCTTACCCACCATATTTGTGAGCTTTATTGCAAGCGCATACATTAAGTGGCGCTCGGTAACACCGCCGTTTTCGTGTGCCATTGACAGCGGCAGCACGTCTTTTTCATAATCAAGCGCAAGACCTGGCAAAAGTCCGTTGATTTTATCAATCATTTTGCGATTACGCTCGTGGCGTGCCTGCTGATACGGCTTGAAAAATTCTGTCAAAACATCAATTTTATCGTGAGGCACCGACTGAATTGTCATATACGAAATTCCGACCTGGTCGGGATTGTTGGTGCGGCGGCCTTCAAGACGGGTGCCGTCCATATTGATTCTTGCCTCCATACCGATTGTAACGGGTATGTCAACAATTTTTGCCGCCTCTAAAAACTCTCTTGCACCCGAAATTGAGTCGTGGTCGATAATACCGGCGGTGCAAAGCCCCTCCATACGCGCAGCGTATACAGACGCTGTCGGTGAATAGGGCGAGAATGAATAGGTTGTGTGTATGTGATTATTTATGTATTGCGGCACCATGGGAGGAAAGGCTGTATCCTTTAAAACTTCTTTTAAGTTTGCAAGGCGCTCTTCTTTGGTAGGTGCGTTGAGTTTATTTAAAACTTTAATATCTATCATAATGCCACCTTAATTTAACATTACTTGTCCGCCTGTGACGGGGATTGCCTGTCCTGTCTCATACTTTTGCTCAACGCAGTACATAACAGCGCGTGCAACGTCGATAGGAAGGCAGCCGCGGTTCATCGGCACCTTTGCCTCATAAAAACGGCGAACATCCTCAACAGTTTTTGCGCCGGGCACCTTGCCCGCCTGCAGATACTGTACAAAAAGACCGCGAACGGGGTCAGACCACAGCGGACCATCAAGGTAGTTGCCGGGGCAGACTGCGTTCACCTTTATGTTATAAGCGCAAAGCTCGAGAGCAAAGCTCTGTACAAGACCGATCGCGCCAAACTTACTGCCTGCGTATGCAAAGTTTTTATTTGAACCCTCAAGACCGGACTTGCTCGACATTGCAATAATGTCAAACGATGCATCGGGGTCAGCCTCGTGCTGTGCCTGCATAATGATCGCGGCATACTTACAGCAAAGGAAAAGACCTGTATAATTGATTGCGGTTACAAACTCAAAATCTTTTTTCTCAAAATCTGCAACGGGACCCGAGCGCACAACGCCGGCGTTTGCTACCATAATATCGAGACCGCCGAACTTTTCAACAGTCTGTGAAACAAGTGATGCAACGCTGTCCTCGTCAGCAACGTTTACGGCAATCGCGCACGCACGCTCACCCATTTCATCGGCAACGGTATTTGCAAGCTCCTCGTTCATATCGGCAATGATTATTGTTGCGCCCTCGTCGTAAAGCTCCTGCGCAATGCCCTTACCAAATCCCTGCGCCGCACCCGTTACGATTGTAACCTTGCCTGCAAGGCGACCCTGTCCTTGCGGACGGTTATGTATGTTTTTCTTGGCAATCTCCTGCCATTTTGTCATATCTACACCCATTAGCTTATCTCCTTATTTACCTGCAAGTGATTTACGGTATTTTTCGCTCTCCCAGTTGGCAATAAAGCTCTTTGCGGCCTCGCCCATGGTTGAAAGCGGATGTCCTGCCGCCTCGATATTGTTTATAACAAATACAACGGCTGTGAGTGTTTCAACAAGCACCTGCGCTTTTTTGCCGTCCATTCTCAAAGCAACTCTGCCGCTATCGCTGTATGCAACGCACTGTCCGTCCTCTACGGTGTCCTTATCCATTGAGAATGTGCCGATCAAAAATACCATCTGGTCGGGATAGAGCGGCTGCTCAAGCAAAAACTGCTCGGTGTACTTGCCGCTCTTAAGCGCATCTGTAAGATAGGGTGTTGCCGCCTCGTAAAGACCGCTCTCCACCTCTTTTATCTCAACTGCGGGGAAAGAATCAGCTGTGATACCGAACTGCTTTGCCAGACGCTCATTTGCGTCAGCGTGAAGCGCAAGACATTTGTCAGGGTCATCATCGTGTGCGATGATACCGTGGTTTTGCATAATTATAATTGAAGGAACCTTACCCGTTTCTTTTTCAACGCGGTCAAGCTCGTTTCTTATAGCAAAGGTGAGGTTTGCGCCGGGGTCAACATAGGGCACCATACCCCACGAATAGTCAGCATCTGCAAACGCCTTTTGACAGATCTCGCGGCAGTTTACTGCGCACGCTGCGAGGTTTGCATAAACGCTGTGGGTATGTACAACAAAGGTTTTGAGTATTGAGTGAAAGCCTGCCTCAACCGACGGGCGAAGCTGCGCAAGACCCTCGATTGTCTTTACAGACTCCTTTGCCTTTGCAGAGCCCGCTGTTTCAACGTTTTCAAAATCGCTCGGCTCATGAGTTAAATAAAAATCTCTGACGCCTGCGCCGTCAAGCACGGCATATGCCTTGTCCGGCTCGATATCGGACAGGCAAAAGCCCGATGCCTTGATAGCCATAAGACCGCCTGCGAGTTTTACTGACGTGTTACCGCCGCCGCCCTGAACATAGTCAGCGCGTGCGCCTGCGGTTTTTGAAATACGTGAAAAATCATTTAAAAGCTTTTCATTTTCTTTAAAAAACATAATTCTATCTCCTATACACGTTTAACCAAAACGTCGTTTTCATAAGCTTTAACCGATGCAAACCACTCGTTGTCTGCAGGAACACCTTGACGGCGGCAGTACTCGCCCCAAACAGCGCCGAAGGGCAATGTTTTAAGCTCTTCCTGAACAACCATAAGCTCTGACCAATTGTTGTCGTTTTGCATTTTGGTAAGGTCGGGCGTGAGAAGCGCCATAAGAAGTGCCTTTTGCACGTTACGCATACCTACAGCCCAGGCAGAGATACGGTTGATAGAAGCGTCAAAGTAGTCGAGCGCGATTTTTACGCGACCGTCAAGACCGCCGCAACGAACGATCTCTTTGCAGATTTCTTTTGTCTCGTCGTCAAGAAGCACAACGTGGTCTGAGTCCCAACGTATAGGACGTGTGATGTGAAGTGCAACCTCGGGGAAGAAGGCAAGAAGTGCGGGGATCTTGTCCGACACAACCTCTGTCGGATGATAGTGACCGTTATCCATAAGCGGAATGCATTTATCCATATTTGCAGCGGCATAAGAGAGTGAAAACTCTGCAGAGCCGACTGTATACGCCTCAACACCGATGCCAAATACCTTTGACTCAACGCAGGGTTTTACAAGATTAAAGTCGTACTTTTCCGAAAGGATAGCATCGATCGACTCTTTATAGCGAACGCGCGGACCCATACGGTCAGCGGGGATATCCTTAAAGCCGTCGCCTGTCCAGATGTTCATAATGCAGGGCTGACCAAGCTCTTTTGCAAGGTACTCTGAAATGCGGATACAAGCCTTGCCGTGCTCGATCCAGAAGTTACGTGTTTCTTCGTTCGGGCTCGAAAGTGTGAGCGGGTCGCACTTGGGATGTGAAAAGAAGGTGGGGTTAAAGTCACAGCCGAGGCCGCGCTCTTTACAAAAATCTACCCATTTCTTAAAGTGCTTGGGCTCGAGCTTATCGCGATCGACCCAGCCGCCGTTTTCGTCATCAAAAATTGCGTAGCAAGCGTGGAGATTCATTTTCTTGATGCCGGGAATGAGCTTTAACACAAAATCGATGTCTGCCATAAGCTCCTCAGGTGTGCGAGCACGACCGGGATAGTTACCTGTGGTCTGGATGCCGCCTGTCAAGGGCTTGTTCGGGTCGGTGTCAAAGCCGCGCACGTCATCACCCTGCCAGCAGTGCATTGCAACGGGTACAGACGCGAGCTTTTCAAGAGCTGACTCAACGTCAACGCCGTATGCCGCATAGGCCGATTTTGCATAGTCAAATAATTTTTGTTCGTTCATAAAATAGCCTCCAACTGAAATATATTTTTTAAAATAATTACAAAGTAAAGAGAAAAACTCTTATCTAACTTAATATTATATAATTAATATATCAATATTTCAAGTAGCAGATAAAAATAAAACAGAGTGGAAAGTCCACTCTGCTTTTTATGCTTCCGACTGCAAAAGCGCCCAGCTTTCGTAGTATCTTTTGAAAAATGTCTGTTTATTCTCGTCTGTAAACTCGGTTATACTGTTCTGATACGTTTTTTGTTTTACAATCCACTCATCATCGTTGTCCCAGTATTTTCCCGGTGACGGCACGCCGAATACCGCGGATTTTCCGCCGGACTGTTTTTGATATTCGGCATTTATGTTACAAGCGGTCTGCCAGAGCTGTTCAAGCTCGCCATCACTTAACATTTTGTATTCAAGCGGATCAAATTCAACGTATACAGCGTCCTCGTCAGCTCTGTCAATCAGGTCATCTCTGACCTTCCAATCGGGATAGCTTTTGTCGAGAATGGTTTTTAATATAACGCAGTCATAGTCGGTAGTGATCCGATAATATTCGTTTGCAAACTCACCCGCCGCAACGCCCTTATTCCACACCAAAGCTGATACACTTAAGATATGGCAATCAACACCGTTTATTACCGCATCCCACTGCCGATACACGCGTTGCCACTCGTCTGTCATATCGGTATATTCTTTTAAAACGGTAGCGTCAGGGTCAATGGCTTTTGCATATGCCAAAACCGATTGATACGTATGGTGAGTCCGTTTATACCCGTCGGGCACGTCGTAACAGCCCGCAAGGCACAAAGCCAACGCTAAACATAGCGTTAGTGAAAATATTTTTTTCACGTTATCACCGCCTTTAATTTAATATAACACAAAGTGCTCAAAATGTCGAGCACCGTAATGTTAATAAAGCTTAAATATTTCAAATATCAAACGAGCGTTGCCATTCGTTGACAAAAACATCGACTATCTTAACGAAAAGCTTTCAAACAAAATAAAAAACAAAATCGCCAACGTCCTCGGCTCGCGTTTTTTTGACAAAATGATTGCCGAAAGACAGCTCATCATAAAAGAGGTGCGCGGCATTGAAAATTTCACAGCGGTGAGCGGCGGCAGGATTGTCACCTGCAACCACTTCAGCGTCGGTGACAACTATGCCGTATGGGTGGCACTGCGCGATTATATGGACGGCAAAATGCTGTACAAGGTGATCCGTGAGGGCAACTACACAAACCCGCCAAAGCCGTTCGGGCTTTTTATGCGCCATTGCAATACGCTGCCGCTGTCGAGCCAGAAGTCGACAATGGTTAAGTTTATGAGGGCGTTTGCAACGCTGCTTGAGCGCGGCGAAACAATACTTATATACCCCGAGCAGGGTATGTGGTGGAACTACCGCAAGCCGCGGCCTATGCAGGACGGCGCGTTTTCACTCGCCGTGCGCAATAACGTCCCTGTTGTGCCGATATTCATTACTATGCAGGATAGTGACGTCATTGATGCCGACGGCTTTTTTGTGCAGGAATACACCCTGCATATACTGCCCGCGATATACCCCGACAAAACCCTTTCTTATCCAAAGGCAAAGCAGGATATAAAAAACAAAAACTACAACGCATGGGTCAAGGTCTACGAGCAGGTTTACAATACACCTTTGGAGTACGGTAAGTCATGAAACTATATCTTTGGGTAATCGGCACAGCGATGCTTATAATATCAGTATTCAATATTATTTTCTGCACGGCATCCTGGTATAACGTGATTATTGCCGTTATTTTGTGCACCGCGGCACAGTTTGCCCTTGACGGTCTTATAGCAATCATAATAAACAAAATGCCCGACAGTCTTTTCGGTGTTGACAACCCGCTCTACAATGTGTCCGAGGCGGAAAAGAAGGTTTATAAAAAAATAAAGGTAAGGCGCTGGAAGGACAAGATATGGGAGCTTGGCGGACTTGGCGGCTTCAGCAAAAAGAATCTTTTAAGCCCCGACAGCCCCGAGTACATAGAAAAATTCATCATTGAGTGCAACAAAGGCGTGCTCACTCATCGGCTTTGCTACCCGATAGGGTTTTTGCCGATGCTACTGTTACCGGGCGTGTGCGCGGTCAGCGTTGCGCTTCCCGTTGCGGTTGTCAATCTTTTTTTGAATATACTGCCTACCCTCGCCCTTCGCTACAACACTCCAAAGCTGAAGATGCTGTTAAAACGTATGAAAAAAGGCCCCCTTGTGTAAAGGGGGCTGAATTTTTGCTACCTCCCTTTGCAAGAGAGGCTTTTTGTTTTATACCGTAACAAGCACGAATATCATCTGTTCGATAAATTATAGTTTATCGGTTAGATGTATTATAGCACAACTTGACGGGCAACTAAAGAGAATATTAAAAAACACCCGCAGTTAAAAAAACCATGGGTGTTTTTTATCTTGTTATACTATCTTTTTAATAATTAACGTAAGACGATTGGGTATAGGACGGTTGTTCATATCGCGAAACATCGCGGTAAAAAGCCGCGCGCGCCGCCTCTTGATACGGACACAAAAACAAGCTTACGGCAAGAGCGAACAGAATCGATACCGCCGCCCATATCAAAACGCCAAACGGTCCCATAAAAATAAGCGGTATCACAACAATTGCCGCCGCCAAGCCCAAAAGCGACCAGCCGATAAAGCTGAATTCAAGGCATACAAGACGCCATTTGTTTCCCTGCATAATGCGCTTTGACTCGGTAATTGCCTCGTTTGCTGACATTTCGGGATGCTCTGCCAATATGTACGGTGTCATAGCATAGCTATACGCTTTTACAATCCCCGGAATTATAAACAGCATCGACCACAGAGCAACATAAATCCCTATAAGGAGATTCATACAAAATCCCGAAGCAAAACGGTCAAATTGAGAAAACAAATCCGAAAATGCAGCGGGGTGTCCGTCTATAAGATTCAGATTGAACTTTGCATATCCCAGCTTGCACGCACCGCTTATGACGGCTGTGACCAGCCCCCAGAGCAGTAAAACAATAAGAATTATAAAGAGAATGGGCAGAATCACCGTAAGGGTCTCTACCGTCTCATCGCTCACTACAGTATTTGCAGAATCTTCCGACAAGTCGCCATCGAAAGAAAAATTGCCGCCGGCGCTTATAGAAGTAGTTGCACCAAGTAAGGACGCCACAAAGCCGGTCAGGACAGCTATCACCCAGTTGCCCCGCAACGCTTCGCGTGCGCTCTCGCGAAAATCAGCTGCGCGTTTCATAAAAATCTCTCCTTTTTTGTATCTACCATCACTTCAGCTTTCCTCTTTGCCGTTTTATTATTCTTTATCGAGCTTTACCCCGCATACATGGCAGAACTTACTGCCCGCAGGCAACGCCTGACCGCAATTAGTACAATAGATAACAGCATTCGGATTACCGGTCGCCGAAGATACTGTCGAACGGTCGGCAGATGCCTTAACAGCCGATGAT
The DNA here is from genome assembly GCA_045546815.1 of Eubacteriales bacterium. GTDB lineage: Bacteria > Bacillota > Clostridia > Oscillospirales > QAKW01 > RGIG9041. The sequence goes on along the minus strand of JAZQDN010000054.1, from coordinate 25,124 downwards.
TTCTTTTTACGGGATGCTAAAACTACAATCACAACAACCACAATAACAATTACAAGCACTATCAGTACTGACGCAATTATTATGCCCAATACTACACCTCGTACTGTCTTATTATTATTTGATTCATAGTCTGATTCATAGTCTGATTCATAATCCCAATCAAATTCTGTATCAATGTCGCTTTCATAATCAAAATCTTCATATGTGTCAACGGAATATTTTGCGCTGTTAATCAGGCTGATAAAGTCAGGGTAAAGCGTACTTTCGCTCGTGCCGCCAAACTGATACGCATATAGCCACCCATTTTCAATGCATGTAAAGCAGGTCATTGTCATTGATATATCTGCTCCGTAAGCATTGTTCTCTGCGCTGAATTCGGCTTTAAAGTATTTGACACCGTTATGTGTAACCGATGTAATATCATCTTCAGCTAAGCCATACATTTCTGCAATTTCAGCACTTGTATAGACAGAACTGTCAAGATCAGAACGGTCAAAACCGATTTTATTATAATCAGGGATCTTCTCCCACAAATCTTCGCTGCTGAAAAGAATTATGCTGCCCGCCTCTTTGGTGTTTACAAACTTGGCATCAAGAAGCTCTCTGGATTCTGTAAAATCTTTTTGCGTCCAGTCTTCAGGAACTGTAAACATCGCTCCACTATCAGGATCAGTATAAACAAATGAATCAGCGCTCACGTCCGGTTCAATCACAGGCGGTGCAGAGTAGTATTCAATACTGTCTACTATGCTTTTTATAGTCTCTTCCTGTTCAGGAGAAACCTCGTCATTATAAGACCGCATTGTAAAATTCATTGCCTTGCCGCCGTATATTGTATAGTACTGTACCCCATAAACCGAATTAACCGTATCCCAGAAATAGTATCGGATAAACCTTGTTTGCGGGTGCTGATATATATCATATTTTGAAATATTAATACCATACTTTGCGCTCTCACCGGGCAATCCCGATGCAAGCGCTAATAACGCTGAATCACTTAACAAAACAAAGTCGGCAAGACTTCCTTTTGTCATCGTAACAACAACCTCATCATTGCTTGTTTTGGATAAAGCATTAAGATAAATATTATCATTTTCGAGCTTGCTGTCAACTACATCCTTTGTAACTCCATAATCACTGAAAATAGGGTCATCGGCAGGAGTATCACGCGTAATTACCGAATAACTTGCCGGAACATCAACCGTCAGTCCTAAATCCGTAACATCATATACATTGGTTGCTGCAAAAGTCGAAATACTCATCGACAATAACAATAAAATAAAAGTCAAAAAACTTACTGTTCTTTTCATAAAAACCCCCCTTGCATTAAAATATATCAGAAAAACCATAAAATGTAAAGCATTTTAGTGTAGGTCAATACAAGGCGGCTTTCTATCTGTTTTTACTATTTGAGCATTAATCATTGACTTTTTTGCTGAATTATATTAGAATTTGTAAGAATATATACTCTTTTGTAGTATTCACTAACAAGACGTTTTTTTACTACTTAATGTCACAATTTTTTATTAAGAAGCAAATGCCAATAACCACATTGAAAGGGACGACACACATATGATCGTTACTGTAATAAGTAAAACCCACATAAACAGTATATCGTTGCCGGAAAAAGTAAAAGGTCAATTCTGGCTTTACGAAACATCCGATTCCGGTGATGAGCGGTTAGTTAATATAGAAGGCGTAAACAACGAGTGGATTATGAAATCAACTCGCCAGATCAAAATTCTTGATAATCGCAACAATATAATTAAAAATACCATTTTTTCACCACAAAGTATATATGTTCTCGGGAAACCAAACGGAGAAAAGGTTTTTATTTTTACAGAGCCGATCACTGAAGATCGTCAAATCTTTACAAAATATCTTGTTAAAGAAGACATTGATCTGACAATAGGACGTTCAGAGCAAAATGATGTCTGTTACCATAACAGAGTAGTTTCGTCCAGCCACGCTGTCCTTTCCTTTAAAGGCGGTAAATGGTCTATCCTGGATACAAACAGTACTAACGGCACCTTTGTAAACGGAAAACGCATTGCCAAAACCGATCTGAAGGTCGGCGACACAGTGTTTATTATGGGCCTTAGATTTATTGTCGGCAAAAACATCGTTGCCTTCAACAATCCGGACGGTCAGGTCAGACTTTCTCCAAAGCTGAGAGATTTTATCAGTCAACCGGTTGCTCCCGTTGATGACGAAGATGAATATGAGCTGCCCGATAAAGAGTACTTCTACCGTTCTCCACGATTTAAAAGAGATGTTGAGACCGCAACATTTAAAATAGATTCTCCGCCAACCAGCCCGATAACTGAAGAAATGCCATGGCTGCTTGTCATGGGATCTTCTATGGCGATGGTTATGATGTCGTTGGTTACACTTGTATCTGCAATAGCAACGGCTAACGTAACCTCTATGGTTATGGGTGGAAGTATGCTGTTAGGAACTGTACTTCTTCCTACAATCACAAAAAGTTATGAGAAAAATCACCGACGTAAAAAAGAGGCTCTCCGTCAAAAAAAATACAGAGAGTATCTTGATAAAATTACTGTACAGATAAACGAGGCCTGTCAGCTTCAGGAAGAGATTCTGAATGAAAACCACGTAACTATTCAAGAGTGTGAGCAAAGAATTAGGGATACCCAACGAAATCTTTGGGAACGCGGCATTGGGCAGAACGATTTTCTTCGTGTTCGTATTGGTAAAGGAGAAGGCGTGCTTGATGCAGAAATAAGCTATTCTGAACGCAAATTTTCTCTTGATGACGACAATCTGCAGGAAGAACTTTATACGTTATGTGAAAAAGAAAAGCCTCTTCATAATATTCCTATTACATATTCTTTATATGAAAACCATGTTTCCGGTGTTATTGGTGAGAGAAAAATTGTTGCCGAGTTCGCCAAAGGATTAATCATTCAGCTTTCTGCCCTTTACAGTTACGACGAAGTAAAATTTGTATTCTTATTCGACAAGGAAGAAGAAAATCAGTTTGGCTTTGTAAAATGGTTACCGCACGTATGGAGCGATGATAATAAATTCAGATTTATAGCCACCAATGCCAATGAAGTCAAAGAGCTATCCGCATATTTTGAACGTGTAATTGAAAACCGCGATCAGATCAATGATGCAGATATGGAAGACGTAAAGCCGTATTATATCTTTTTCTCTATGAGCAAAGCTCTGGCCTCCAGAGCTGAAATGCTCAAAAAGCTGCTCTCAAAAAAAGAAAATATCCATATGAGTATCGTTACATTCTACAACGAGCTGAAAAACCTGCCCAAAGAGTGTTCGATGGTTGTTGAACTTAGCGGTGAAAGCGGTAAGCTTTTTGATAAAAATGATATTTCCGGAAAGAGCACAGATTTTACTCCGGATATAAACCTTTCACAAAATCCAACAGATCTTAGCGTAATTCTGGCAAACACATCATTAGATACAACAGCAACAAAATTCCAATTGCCCGGAATGATAACATTTATGGAGCTTTTTGGAGTCGGCAATGTTGAACACTTAAATGCGCTGACACGTTGGAAAGAAAACGATCCGACAAAATCGCTTCAAGCTGCTGTGGGTGTGGATACTTACGGCGAAACATTTATGCTCGATCTTCACGAAAAATTCCACGGACCACACGGATTGGTTGCAGGTATGACAGGCTCGGGTAAATCGGAATTTATAATCACCTATATCCTGTCTCTTGCAGTTAACTATCATCCTGAAGAGGTCGCGTTTATTCTGATTGACTATAAGGGCGGCGGAATGGCAAAGTCTTTTGAAAAATTGCCACACACTGCCGGCATTATTACTAACCTTGACGGGTCGGCAATAAAAAGATCTCTTGTGTCTATCGAAAGTGAGTTAAAAAGAAGACAGGCGATTTTTGCTGAGGCCAGCAAAAAAGTCGGTGTCAGCAATATTGATATTTACAAGTATCAGAAATTATATAGAGAAGGTACAGTATCAGAACCGCTACAGCACCTGTTTATTATTTCGGATGAGTTTGCGGAATTAAAAACACAACAACCCGAATTTATGACACAGCTTGTCAGTGCAGCACGTATAGGTCGAAGCCTTGGTGTCCACCTGATTCTTGCCACACAAAAACCGAGCGGTGTGGTTGATGATCAGATTTGGAGTAACAGTAAATTCAGAGTGTGCCTTAAGGTTCAGGAAAGAGCCGATAGTATGGATATGCTCAAAAGGGCTGACGCTGCCGAGCTCACCGACACCGGCCGTTTTTACCTTCAGGTCGGATATAACGAGCTTTTCGAGCTTGGGCAATCGGCTTGGTCCGGAGCATCATATTACCCGTCAGACCGTGTTGTCAAGGAAAAAGATAACAGTGTTGTTGTCATCGATACAAACGGTCATACGATCAAGCAAGTAAAAATTGATAAAAAGCGTTCTCTTACAAAGGATGCAAAAAAACAGCTTGATGTTATAACAGATTATTTAAGAGGCATCGCAGAAGATGAGGGCATAAAAATCAAGCCTCTATGGCTCGATCCGATTCCTGCTGTCATTCTGTTAGATCAGATCAAGCAGAAATATAATACAACAAGCGAAAGATTTGTTCTTAATCCCGTAATCGGTGAATTTGACGATCCCGCACATCAAAGACAAAGCGTTTTGAGATTGCCTCTGTCAAAGGAGGGAAACACCGTAATTTACGGCGTGGCAGGAAGCGGCAAAACCACCTTCCTGAATGGAATGATCTATTCAATTATCAAGGAGCACACACCGGAAGAGGCTAATATTTATATCCTCGATTTTGCGTCTGAAACATTAAGAGCTTTTGCCAAGGCTCCTCATGTAGGTGATGTGATTCTTTCATACGAGACCGAGAAAGTCAGCAACCTGTTCAAGATGCTGCAAGCCGAAATCGAGCGCCGCAAAAAACTGTTTGCAGACTTTGGCGGCAACTATACTTCCTATATCAAGTCTTCGGGAAAAACACTTCCGTCTATAGTGGTTGCAATCAATAACTTTGCCGCTTTTACGGAAATGTACGAGGAAAAGGAAGAAGCAGTCTCATATCTTTCTCGCGAGGGTACAAAATACGGCTTATATTTTGTACTGACAGCTCTTGGTACCGGCGCTGTCCGCTTCAGGCTCTTGCAAAACTTTAAACAGCTGCTCGTTCTTCAGTTGAATGACGAAACAGATTATTCTTCTGTTGTCGGAAAAACTGACGGCTTATTCCCATCTAAATATAAAGGTCGCGGTCTTGTCAAGCGTGATGAACTCTACGAGTTCCAGCTTGCCACCCTGACCGATGATGAGGTTCCTTTTGCATTTATTCAGCAAACGTGTAAAGATCTCGCTGAAAGCTGGTCGGGCGAGACAGCAAGGAAAATTCCGATCTTACCGGATAAGGTTGATGCCGAATTTCTTGGTGACTATATTGACGCCAACAAAGCACTCAGCATTCCGGTCGGCGTGGAAAAGAATTCTTTAAATGTTCATTTTTATCCGTTCCACAACTCATATATCAATATGGTTATGTCTGCCGGAATGGAATATCAGGAATTTATTTCTGATTTGACCGGCCTTATCGGTACATATACCAATACAAACGGTATTATATTCGATACGCCCAAGGTAATCGCTGATGCCTCGGGCTCGTTGACCGTCTACACAGCCTCCAAGGAATGTGAAGATCAGATTGCAAAACTCTTTGATTTGGTTCTTTACAGAAACAACACTTATAAAGAATCACTTGAAAGCGGAGCCGTGATTGAAGACTTTGAACAGCTTCTTGTAGTTATCAACTCCCTTTCAATGCTCAGAACCGCCTTATCAGACCAGGGAAAAGAAAAGCTTGCACTAATTCTTGAAAAAGGAACAAAAGAATACAACATTAACATTATTATTGCAGAACAAGTTAAAAATATATCTTCTGTTTCTTTTGAAAAATGGTATAAAACAAACGTATCCCCGTCTGACGGTCTTTGGATAGGTAACGGTATCACCGAGCAGTATCAAATGAAGGCAAATAAGACAACGTCTGAAATGCATGACGATATAACGCCTGAATTTGGCTTCTCTTTGATAAAAGGTAAGTGCGTCAAGCTTAAACTCTTGAACAATAAAGCAGAGGAGGACGAAAACGATGAATAATAAAGCATTGGTTGAAATTTCTGTTCCCGCTGCAGGCCAAAAGTACGATGTATATATCCCGTTGGACAGCAAAATGAGTGAAGTGGTGAAAATGGTCGCCGGTGCACTCAGCGATCTTTCGGCAGGCAAATATAAAGCCACCGATGACGCAATCATCTGCAATGCAGACAGTGGAATTATTTATAATGTTAACATGGAAGTTGCCGAGCTCGGTATAAAAACAGGTTCGCGACTTATGTTGATATAAAACTATTAACCGAAAGGAGAAACAATCATGGGAAAAACAATTAGCGTTGCATCTTTTGATGATATGGCGAAGGCTTCTCAGAAATTGCAAGCCATCTCTGAAATCTACACCGATATCTACACTCAACTGATGCAGGAAGCCAACACAATGGGTTCTGCCTGGGAAGGTGCCGACAATCTTGCTTTTGTTGAGCAGATCAACGGTTTCACCGAAGAACTCAAGGCTATGGCCGCAAAGCTTTCTACTGCAAGCCAGGCTCTTGAAAAGCAGAGAGCAAACTATGTTGCTCGCCAGGACAACAACATTACCCAGGTTAAAAAACTTGTAAACTAATTAGTAGAAAGGAGAACAACTCATGGCAGGAAACAGCATTAGAGTTAATACAGACCAGGTCGCTCAGATTGCCACTAATATTGAAAATCTGAATAAAAGACTTACTGAAGAACTTACAAACAGTAAAAATACTGTTGATCAGCTTGCTAATATTTGGGAAGGCGAAGCTGCTCAGGCTACTATTTCTTCTTTTGATGAATTTGCAGCCAAATATTTTCAGAACTACGAGGATATTATTACTCAGTATGTTCAGTTCCTCAGAAATAATATTGAGCAGGGTTATTTCGATACTGAAACTCAGAACATCGGCCTTGCTGACGCTTTTAAATAAGCTATATGAAAGCACAGCAGAAATCGGGAATCATTGGATATCCCGATGACTCCCGATTTTTGCATATTTAAAGTTGAAAACTATTCCTTAATTGGATTTATATATGGTGATACTATGAAAAAAACAGTTTTGTTTTTAATGGTTATATTTTCGATGATTGGAGCGTGTGGATGTATGTGGAATCATACAGAGAACAATGGCAAGACAAATATAACAGATAATATGGTTCAGTATATGAATGACAAGTATACTGACGATTCCTTTACATATGATAGACCATTTGGCGGTGGAGCAGGTGCAGATACGAAAACAATTATTGTTTCTTCAAAAAATTACCCGAATACGGATATTTTTGTACAGCACAGTTTTGATAACGGCGACATTTATACCGACAATTATTTAGGTGTTAAATATGCGGAGCAAACAAAGTTGGTAATAAAGGGTATATTGGATAATGTTACTTTGTATGAATACTTAATATTTTATGATATCAATCGATATGCTTGTCCTAATCCTACAGGATTATTTACTTTTGAAGAGTATGCGGCAAGTGACTCCTCCTGTATCAGCTTTACCGTTGTACTGAACGGTGTTGTATCGGATAAAGACTCCTTTGAAAAAGAACTTGAGGATGCTATAACAGCTGCAGGAATCTGCTGTTCTGCAACAGTTTATTTTGATGATAATTCAGGTGCGTATGACTCTCTTGAAACAGAGGGATTATCCGGCTATACCTTCAAAAATTTATATAGTGATGTATTTTCTTTTGAAATGTGCAATAACAAAGAATTTTCTGCTTCTCGTTGGGGTGATTGATTATGACTCAGGAAACATCTGCCGCTATAGATATTTCGGCTATTTTAAATACATATGTTTATATGGATGAGCAGAATTCCAATTACCAGAATAAAACACTGTCTAAAATACTAGACGAGATGCCTGACAATATAAAGAAAACCGATAATTATAAAGCGGTTATGACGGCTATAAACAAAAACCCACAGCTGGGAGATATGAAGCTTGTCAGTCAAAGTATGTGTGATGGCAAGGATAAAACCGGTGATCTGGTAATTGCTTGTGCCTTTCAGGATACCAATGGAGATATTTATGTTGCATATCGTGGTACAGGTGACGGAAAGTGGGTTGACAATGGAGTCGGCATAGCAAATGAGAGCTCTATAATGCAAAGAGCTGCTAATGATTACTTCGATCAGGTTGTTGAAAATCTTGATCTGACAACTTATGATTCCGGAAAGATAGTCGTTACCGGTCACTCCAAGGGTGGTAACGAAGCGCAGTACGTTACTCTAAACTCAAAATATGGCTATCTAATAGATAGATGCTATTCTCTTGATGGTCAGGGTTTTTCGCAAGAAGCAATTGATCATTTTATAGAGACTTATGGAGAAGAATACTATAAAGCTCAGCTTGAAAAAATGTATTCTATTAACGGCGAGAATGACTACGTTCACGATTTGGGAATAGTGGTTATTCCGGAAGAAAACACATACTTTGTTGAAACTCCGGGCGCAAATGATATTGGCGGATATCACGATCTTAAAGAAATGCTTAATGGTGCGGGTCTGAATTGGTCAAGAGATGAAAACGGATACATAGTTTCGGCAGATCAGGACTCTATTGGGCAACTTGCAAAAGCAATTTCGGAGAAAATGCAATACTTAAATCAAGAAGATCTAGAAGATTGTTCAGTAACTGTTATGTCCCTTATTGAATATTTGATGCCTTATAAAAATGAAGACGGAGAAAGCATTTTAGGCGGAGCGAACAAATTTGGTTCGGGCGATGTAAAATTTATGACAGCTGAAGAGTTTTTTGGATTTCTTGCGCATGGAATCCCGTTAGTAATAGATACTCTTTTAACAACAGAAGCAGGACAAGAGATGCTAAAAGACCTAATACATTCAGGATTGAATGCCGTATATAACGAAGCCGGTATCTTTGGCTTAATTGGCGTTATATATGTTTCATCTCTTCTTATTCCGCTTGCAACGTTTATTGTGGGTGGTCTGGTGGTAATTGGTCAAATAGTTGATATGGTATATGATATTATTGATACAATTAAAAACCTTGCCGAAAACATTAAAAAATGGGTATCTGATTTAAAAGATACAATTCATAAAACCATTAACAAAATCAAAGCAAAAATTAAATCCTGGTCAGCGGGCGGACGCTTCGCAGCCGCAAATCCACAATTAATCGTTGATACGTTTAAATTGAATTCCTATGCACAACGTATTCAAAATGTTCAATCAAGACTCAATAATTTAGACGGGCGACTTGACTCGTTATATTGGCGTGTTGGATTACTTGATCTTTGGGACTTGATGCAAGCGGATATTCTCACGGGTTACAGTTGGCGTTTGAGCCGCTGTGCAAGTTATTTGAGTGACACGGCTACAGATTTTGTGAATGCAGAAAATGACCTCGTGAGCAAGATCCAATAACTCGTATATTATATTGTAATGTACGGAATTAGTGAGTTTGTGAGGTAATGAGATGAGAAAATTTAGAGCTATTTCAATTGTATTGTTGATTTTAGTTACAGTTACAGGAGTGTGCGGATGTATGAATACAAACCAATATGGTGCTGTTGATAAGGAAATCAAATCTGAACTGATGCAGTATGCTGTGACACAGTATGGTGGCGTATATGAGGAAGTTTTCTATGAAACTGCTGCAGATGCCACTCAAAATTACGCGCTGTGTCTGAAGGATGAGCAAGGTCGTGTATTTAATGTTTACGAACAAGGCAAGACCGGCAAACGTACGGATGATTACAAAAATTGTATTGTCGATGCCAAAATGAGTGAATATCTGATGTCTTATCTTGGCCTTGACATTGATAGTGCATCAATTAGTGTTATGGCCATAATGAACATAAATGTTGATGTTGAAAAGGTCGAAAGTATGACATTAAACGAATGCATTGAACAGTTTGGTCTGTACTCATTGGTTTTTGTTTGCCATTTTGATGAAAAGGCTGGTTCTATCTCTACTAATGGTGAAGCTTTGGTGAACGCTTATCAGAAACTTCGCGAATTAGATACAGATACAGTGGATTTTAATGTTGTTGTAACAAGTGGAGAATCTTCCGATGTAACCAGCGTTCTTCAAAACATGAGGCATAAGTATTCGGGTAGCTGGTATAGCTGCGAAAGTGTGAAAGAGTACATTTCCGAGGCTAATCCTAAATTGGACACTCTTGAGGACTTGAATTCGCTTGTAAAGGAGTGAGAAAATGAGTGATTTAGCAAATATGAATGACCAACAAAACTTAACTCTAACACAAATTTCTTACTCCAGTAATATGCTTTCGAAGCATCACGGTAAGACATTTGCGGAAATTAGTGCATTTATTTCTTCAAAAAATCCGAATGAACGCTCGGAAGAGGAGAAAAAGTTCCTGAAGCTGATGGAACAGTTTCCGAGTGATAAGAATCCTTATGCCAATTATACGGTCAAGGGTACTGCCAATAATCAGTCTTCGGGCTTCGGTGCTGTTGCTTTTACTGATGACAAGGGTAATACGGGTATTTCATATAGAGGTACAGATGGTGCCCCTTCGAAAAAAAGTGCAAATGACTGGCTCGACAATGTAATCTCTGGTATTTCAGGTGATTCTACTCAGTGTAATGAAGCAGAGGCTTTTTTTGAACGTTACAGTGATCCTAATGGAAATAATTATCTTTATGGTCATTCTAAGGGCGGTAATCTTTCGGAATATGTATATGTTAGAAATTATGAAAAAATCAAAGGTATGCATTTGTTAAATCCGCAACCATTAAATCCCTGGACACTGAATGCAAAGCAATTAGAAGCAATCAATTCCGATAAGGTTGATATTGTCATTGTCGAAGGAGACTATGTATGGTTTATTGGTATGTTGCCTTCGTACGGAAATGTTCGTGTGGTTGATGGTAATGGCGGCGATAGCCACTCCTACTGGTCCATTAATTTCAAGGATGGTTCTGTTTCTCCCGGACAACATCCTTGGTGGGAATTTGCAGTTTACAACTTCGTAATTAAAATCAGTCCTTTCATTCAGGGAACAGGTGCGATATTTGGCTTCCTTTGCGATTGTGTCGCGGAATTTAATAAGCTTCTGAAAAAAGGATGGGATAAGTGTAAAGAGTTTGGAACATGGGTTGCCAATAAACTGAAAAAGGCAGGACAAGTTTTTAGGGAACTTGCTGACAACATAGGTGATTTTTTTGCTGAGTTATATGGTAAGGCAAAGGATTGGTACAACCGCAATCTAAATACTGGCTTTAAGTACGCAACCGCAAATCCCCAGATTAATGTTGATACATACAAGTTGAGAACATATGCTCAAAGATTGCAGAGAGTCAACAGACGTATTTCAAATCTTGACGGAAGACTTGACTCCCTTTATTGGCAGATTGGTCTGTTAGATCTTTGGAATTTAATGCAAGCAGATATACTAACCGGATACAGTTGGCGGCTCAATCGTTGTGTTTCTTATCTTAATGAAACTGCGACTGATTTTGAAAATGCAGAATCTAATCTTTTAAATAATTTATAAGGAGAATTTCGATATGGATTCAAGCGCAAGAAATGAATTAGACTCTATTATCAGAGAATTAAACTCAATCATCGCTGAATTAGAAGACATATCTTACGGTGTAAGATATGGTTTTAAGAACATAGGCAATGACAAGTGTGCGGACTGCATTGACAAGGTGTTGGAAAATTATTACACCGTCAGAAGAAAACTCAACAATATGGACACCAATACCGTCACAGACAGCTACGCACAAGCTCATGGTGGCGGCGGTCATTCTTTCTAATAAACTAAAAGAGGTAATATATGGCGAATTTAAAAGTAAATGCTGACAAGGTTATTGCCACAGCAAATAGAATCAAGAGTTTAAACAACCAAATGAGAACAGATTTTAACAATGTTCAGAATGCCATAAACAGCTTAAATAATGTTTGGGATGGCTCTGCATCTACAAATGCTATTAACAAATTCAATTCCATCAAAAATTCATACTGTGACGCGAGATATAACGTTATTGATAACTTTGTTTTATTCCTTCATCAGCAAGTCGGCGAAGGATATAAACAGACGGAGTCAGTAAACAAATCACTTGCTGATCAGTTTAAATAAGGGGGTTTACCATGGCATATATAAAAGTTGATCACAGTAAGTTTTCGGGCACTGCCAATGCTATTGATACATACTTAACAACTCTTCGAAACAAAATGAATAGTGCTGAAAACGAAGTTAATAATTTATCAAACTATTGGAATGGAGCCGACTTTACGCAATTTAAGGTTCAATGGAGTAGAGTGACTAATGGTGATGCTACATATTCAGAAATGGTTAAGTCTTTGGAGTCTTATTCTAAATTTTTAAAATATGCAGCAGAAAAGTATAAGAATACTCAAATAAATGCAGTAAACCGTGCAAACAGCTTACCCAGATGGTAATAAAGGAAATTTAATTGTGAGTAAAATATCTCTTGAAAATAAAAAGGGCAAAATCACAATAACCAACAGGCTTTCTTACCCTGAAACAGTCAATACGCGTATTTATAACGCTATTGCTTCGGGAATGTTCGAAGGCTTTCTTCCCGTATCCATTCAACAGAAAAGAAAAGAAACCAGAATTGAATGTGTTGTTCAGGGTTTAACCCCTCTTACTCAATATTTTGGTGGTATTGTCACTAAAAAAATGTTTCTTGATTTTGTTCATGAAATTGCGTTACAGATAAAAGAATGTGAAAAAAACATGTTCAGCGCAAATAATCTTGAACTTCAAAGCAATATGATTTTTATTGACCCGCGAACGAAAAGTGTCAAGTGTATTTTTTGGCCGGTGGTTAATAATCAGCGAGAAAATCCACCGCATTTATTCCTTAAGCAACTTCCCTTTTCGCTAAAATTCAATCCATACGACAATAATGATTTTTTGGCTACATATAATTCTTTTTTCAGCGGCATCAAGCCCTTTTCTGTCAACAATTTTGACAAAATGATTTTAAAATTCTTGGGGAAAGATACTTCAAATGGTATTTTGTCGCCATCTGAATCGTTGTCTAATTCCTTAAAAGACACAACTAAAGCAACCACAACAAATAAGAAATTAAATATTGAATATGATCCTTTGGATGTCAAATCAAGACATACCGACGACAAAAAATTCGAAAGAGATTTCTTTAACAAAACAACTAACCTCAATATTAATTTATCCCGTAGTATAGAAATAAAATCCGGGCATGGTGGGCAAAACACTCCTCAAACAATAATCCCCACTCTTATCCGACTAAAAACTAACAAAGCCTACTTGGTTGATAAGCCTGCTTTTAAAATTGGGAAAGGTCAATCGGGTACCGATCTTTTTATAGACGGTAATAATTTTATAAGCAGAATTCACGCTTATATAATTACCCGTAACAACAAGTTTTATATAGTAGATAATGACTCAACAAATAAAACCTTTGTCAATGGGGCTCCCATTACGGCGAAAAAAGAGATCGAAATATTTAACGGGACGCGTATACGTCTTGCCAATGAAGAATTTATATTCAAAATCAAGCAATAAAAAGCCGGATGGAGTTCCATCCGGCTTTTTATTGTTCGTGTTTTGTTGACATTGTTTTTTGTTTGTAATATAATAATCGGGTTGCAAATTTTTGTGGGTCAGGTGATGATTTGAAGGCTTTAAGATTTATAAAGAAAAATACTGTTTTTTGTATTTCGGCTTTGGTGGCCGCAATCACCTGTGTTCTGGTGCCGCCCGACAAGGCATATCCGGATTATTTTGATTGGAAAACGCTTTCGTGCCTGTTTTTAACATTGGCGGTTGTTTGCGCTTTAAGGAATATCAAGTTTTTTACCATTCTTGCACGAAAGCTTGTAACAATGGCGGGCAATCTTCGTTCTCTGTTTTTGCTGCTTATAGTCATTACCTTTATAGGTTCTATGATTATTGCAAATGATATGGCGCTTATAACCTTTTTGCCGCTGGGATATTTTGCACTGTCGGTAACAAAGCAGGAAAAATATATGGCATATCTTTTTGTGCTTCAAAATGTGTCAGCAAACCTTGGCGGTATGCTGACCCCGTTTGGCAACCCCCAGAACCTTTATTTGTATTCTTATTTTAACATACCAACGGGCAAGTTTTGTCAAATTATGCTTCCGTCTTTTTTGCTCGCGGTTTTACTTCTCGTGCTTGCCTGTATCCCTATAAAACCCGTTAAGTTTTCGATGAACGAAGAATTTCCCGAAAAACTAAACATAAAAAAGACGATACTCTATTGCATATTGTTTTTGTTTTCTATTCTTATCGTTTTCAGAGTGATTCCCTTCCTGCTGGGGCTTGTCATAATCCCGACAATTCTTTTATTTGTCGACCGTGACAGTCTTAAAATGGTAGACTACCCGCTTTTGGGAACATTCTTCTTTTTCTTTATATTTGCGGGCAATCTGGCAAGGCTGGATTCGGTAAACGCCTTTATCTCATCACTGTTGGAAAAGGACACATTGATTGTGTCGGCACTTTCCTGCCAGTTTATAAGCAATGTTCCGTCTGCTGTATTGTTATCACGCTTTACGACTGATTATCAGTCATTGCTGTTGGGTGTAAATATAGGCGGTACGGGAACGCTTATCGCTTCGCTTGCAAGCCTTATAACCTTTAGTGAATTCAGAACCCTGCACCCGGAGCAAACAAAAAAATATCTCGGCATCTTCGCAGCAGTAAATGCCGCTTTTCTTATCATCCTGATTACTGCCGCAAAAATCTTTTAATAGTACCAAAAACAACAGCGGAGTGATTTCACTCCGCTGTTTGATTCCAATATTTAAAATCATAGTATAGGTTGCTTTTGCCCTCTTCTTTATTCCTCAATCTTTCTGCTATTGCGGTTTGCATTTCGTGATAATTTCCGTTCGGATCGTCATATTTACTCCACGAGCCTTGTTTTACTTTGGGAAATTGATTCATAATAACACTGTCGATAGGGCAATCAGCATAAGATAACGCTTCAATTATTTCCGAATCAAAAAGTTTATCATCTAACCCCAGATACTTTCGGCATATGTATATGCATAAATATAATTTTGCCGCAATGTTGAACATTTTTTGAAAATGGCCAAAACAAAGAGCGCGCGTTCCGCTTGTCTTTTTTACTTCACCCAAAAGATTAATTAGTTTTTCCTTATGTTTTTTCCAAGCATCCTGCTTGTTGTCGGTAATCAGAAAATCTTTAAACGCACTAATCACAATTTGGTCTTCCAAAAGACTGCAAATATAGTCTTGTTTTATTTCCTTGCTTTTTGCTTCGATAACGGAAGCACTGTTATTTTCTTTGCCTATTTTTACGTTTTCAGATGTATGCCGAAAAGCATCGTTCCACCCCATACGAAGACAAGCAACAAAAAGATCGTTCTGTGTACAGTTTTTGTTTATAATGCGGTTAAATTGAGACCCCATCATAATTTGAGTTTGAAAGTAAATCACTTCCTTTAATCCAACTCCGCCGATGTTTTCCATTTCATTCATTTTTTACTCCTTCCACCAGCCATTTTTGTCGTGATACACCGAAAAAGTATACATATTTTCAATACTATGCAGTGTACGGCTGAGAGCTTTTCGCTCTACTTTTAATTCATAGGGCGGTTGCTTTAGCAGCTCTAATATTTTCTGTTGATGCAGGTGCTTTTTGGCACTTGAATGTTTTTGTAAAATTTGATAAACGAACAGCGGTAGCATACTCTTTATCGAGTTTGACTGCGGACGCTTTTCGTCATATTCGTCAAGTTCTTCATCGCTCATCTGCTCAATCTGCTCGAGTTGAGAGCGGATAGCACTACTTACCATCTTTACCGACGTTGCATATTCATGTAAAACAAAGCTTTCGGCTAATCTTCTGCTCTCGCTATTAATAAGAATCTCGGGCGCTCCCAAGTAAATAAGACGGCAAAGTCGCTGCGCAAAAAGAATCGTTTCATATGCAAAGACGTTTTTGCCTATCCTCTCTCTGCTCTGCTTCACAATAAGATCGTGATATTCATCTATATATTTTTCTTCGTCTTCTGACACGTCGGTCTTGAGATTCTCTTCAAGAATCTCGAGTTCATACTGACTTAACTTTTCCCCTTTTGAAAGACGGTGCGCAATCTCTTGCGTCAGTGTAATATACTCATACCTATCACTTATATCCCTGATTTTTTCAAAATCAAATGACTCTATGTCAAAACGACGCACGTAAGCGTTCCATACACGGTAAAGTTCAGGATCTTTAAGAAGTTCTTTTGCTTTTTCGGGATGTTTTCGAAGTTCATCCTCAAAAGGCCCGATTTTTTTGATTGCCTCCATCACGTCTGTGATTTTTTTCACAACCGACTCATATTTTGACAGATTCCAGTCAAGCACAAAGCGATAGTCATAATCAGGCACAGGTTCAATAATATTTGTAAAAGTATGGCTTGCAGGAATATAGAGCACCCCATCTTCATCGGTACGCTCAAACATCTGCGCAATGTATTCCTGCGGTGTCGGATTGTGGTCCAACATAGTATCAAAAGGTTCATAGCTCATTTCGTTATACACTCCTTATCATCACTTTTACAATAAGTATAACAAAATATGTGTACCGTTTGCGGTACATCAAAGCCCCGATATAAAAAAATCGGGGCTTTTTTTAATTTAAATATTGTTTAAGTGCGCCGCTGCGTGAGGGGTGCTTTAAATTCCGTATTGCTTTTGCATAAGCGTCACCGCCGCCTGCAAGGATCGCTTCTTTTTGCTCAGGCTCTAAAGTTTCCAAAACTTCTGTCAGTGCTTTTTCAAAACCGACAGCATCCCTGATGCCGTTAAAATCCTTTTGTCCGAAAATTTCAACTGCGAGTTTTTCATATTTGTTCATTTTTGTTTATCCCCTTTCGTCATCATAAAAAGTATATAATATTTTTTGTAAAAATACAATACCATATCCCGATGCACCGAATTTGGTGCAGGGTTGATTGTATAATAGCATTGTGATGCAATGAAATCACAAAAATAATTATAAGGAGTAATAAAATGAAAACAATTACAAAAGAGCTCAATTTACTTGACGTTGAAGATATTGAGCAAGCATTGTCCAAGTATTACGACAGAGAAATTTCCATTTCGGAAGTAGAATGCAGCCTCGTTTATTGTATCCCTTGCGATACGGATGAGCCCTCAGGAATGATTCTCGAATTCACAGTAGATGACGAATTTTGCGATTCTTTTGATGTATTTGATGAAAATCATTACATAGGCGACAAAGAGCTCAGTTTAAACGAGCCATGGTTGCCTGTTGAAGAAGTTTTAAACTTTGACGTGTCCTTGTTTAAATCATTTGATAGCTACACAGATAATTCAGACTAAAAAATCGAGGGAATATCCCCTCGATTTTTATATTTTTAATAAACCCATTTTGTCTGCCCCGACGAGCATATTATATAATTGATGTTCCGTTAGTAATCAGATTAACCTCATTGTATTCTTCAATAAAGCTCCAAAGTCCCGAATAAACATATTCCTGTTTCTTTGAGTTCAAGGCTTTTTTGATATACTCAAGCAAATCGTAATCCGAAACAGAGAATATAGCCTGCCCCTTTTTTTCCATATCCATTTGTAATCCAAAATATATTATTGCACAGCGCACTTCAGTCTGAGAGCCGCTTATCCACTTTTTAATTGTACGAACAAACGAATCAATACAGGCTTTATCTTTTGTGTCGCGATATGCCCAATGAATCCCAAACAGCAAAGAGCTACAATCGGGCTCGTCATTGTCAGAATATTTATCGACAGGCTTTTTATAATTATTCCTGTTCAGCAAATAATCTTCTACAGCATCCTCTTTTAATGCTGCAACGAATACTTTGTCTGCGTTTGCTATTTTACTCATACTTAAACTCCTCCTTTAATTATCATAATAACCTATAACTGACTTAATTTCAAAAGTATTTTACATTTATGAAAAAAATTAAAAACGAGGTGGAATGCTTTGTGTTATAATAAATTTACAAAAATTTGCAACCGATTTAAAAATTTGGGTGGTAGTATAGTGAAAGGGCTCTTTATAAAAACGAAAGGCAGGTTAAACAGTGGAAGACAAATACATAGTTGATCTGTATTGGGAGCGTGATGAAAAAGCAATTACAGAAACCGCCGCAAAGTACGGACGGTATTGCTATTCGATCGCGTTTAACATTCTTTCCGACACAGAGGATGCAAAAGAGTGCGTCAATGACGCATATCTTAATACATGGGACAGCATTCCACCGCATAAACCGTCAAATCTTGCGACCTTTCTCGGCAAAGTAACAAGGTTTATCAGCTTAAAGAAATGGCGGGACAAGCGAACACAAAAACGCGGCGGCGGAAATATTGATCTCGCATATGAAGAACTCTCTGACTGCATTCCTGCCAACACCGATATCGACAAGGATTTTGAAAGCAAAGAGCTTACAAAGGTGATCAATGATTTTTTAGATGAACTTCCTGAATATGAGCAAAAGGTCTTCATTTGCCGATATTGGTATTTTGACAGCATTTCTACTATTACAAACCAATTCGGGTTCAGTGAGAGCAAAGTGAAATCCATATTGCACCGAACGCGAAAAAAGCTACGATCCAAATTATCAGAAGAAGGTGTTATAATTGAAAATTGATAAATTAGTTGATGCAATCGGCGAGATTGACGAAAACAAAATCAAAAATGCAAAAACGGCTCCCGTCAAAATCAAAAGAGCATCTTTTAAGCGCGCGATTGCACTCGTTGCCGCAATTATATTATGTATAACCATTTGCGTTCCTGTTTTAGCGGCAACGGTAGATCCGATCTATTTAATGGTATATCACGTTTCTCCGTCTTTAGCACAGATGTTAAAGCCTGTTCAGCTGTCTTGCGAGGATAACGGAATCAAAATGAAGGTCCTCTCGGCTGCCGTTTATGAAAACGAGGCGGCAATCTATATTTCACTTCAAGATATGACAGATCAAAACAGAATTGATGAAACAACAGATCTCTTTGACAGCTATCGTATTAATCGCGCCTTTGATTCTTCTGCCTCTTGCAGCAGGGTTGCTTTTGATGAAAAAAGCGGCATAGCCACATTCTTAATCAACATCAGTCAATGGAACGGCAAAAAAATCGACGGGGATAAGATTACCTTTTACTTCACGGAATTTCTCAGCAATAAAAGTAACTTTGAAGGCGAACTGACAGAGCTTGATTTGAGCTCTGTTACCGAAGCAAAAGAAACTCAGGTGCCCGAATACTTCCGCGGCGGTGGCGGCAAAGAATTAGATTATGAAAGCCGTTTTGACCTTAAGTATTTAGTTGCTGTAGACAGAGGTCTTTTTTCTCCTGTTGACGGCGTTACGATAACCAATATAGGCTTTATTGACGGCAAGCTTCATGTGCAGCTTTATTTTGAAAACATTTTGTCATTTGACAATCACGGTTATATTGAAATGCGTGACAAGGATGGAAACAGTGCCAAAAGCTACCACTTCTCTTTTTGGGATGATAAAAAGATTGGCAGTTATGAAGAAATCATCTATGATATTTCGCCCGAGGATATTGAAAGCTACACGGCTTTCGGCTATTTCGTCACTTGCAAAAGTCTTACAAAAGGACACTGGCAGGTAACCTTTCCTCTTGAAAATATAAATTAAATTAGCGGAGTGGATTTCACTCCGTTTTTTGTTTAAACACTATGCAAAAGTGATACAGGCTTTAAAACCCGCACATTTCGGAATATCTCCGTCACCGACAGTGATGTGTCGATCAGCAGCTGCTTTGCTTTTTTATTTTTTGCTTATAAATGTATTGCTATATACTACTTCCCTTTTTAATATCGCGCGGAGTCAACCCCAGATGCTTTTTCATCATACGCCGCATAAATGTTGGTGAAGAGAAATGAAGGATCTCACAGACCTCCTCAGAGGTCTTTCCCTGCATCAAAAGAGACTCAGCCCGAGCCAATTTGACCCTATTCTTATATTGAATGGGAGAAATCCCTACCGCCTCACGAAACACCTCAAAAAAGCGGGAAGGGCTCATATAGCAGAGGGCGGCAGCCTCCTCCACCCGAATCTTTTCAGAATTCTGATTGCGCAAATATTTTAAAGCGGGTTGGATTCGATCCCCCCATTTATTTTCGCTTTTTTTCAGTAACGGAATTAACCGATGAAGAAGCGTATACAATGCAGCAAGACTCTGAAATGAATCTTCTTTTTCCCAGGCTTCCAACAGAAGATCAAAATCCTTTTCTGCTTCGGGCAAATGCAGAACCTGCATCGATTGATAATAAAGAGAAAGATAATCCACATCAAATTCAACCATATCAAAAATCACATCATCTTCCCCATACCAATGGGAATCATAGGAAGATAATTTAGGAAGAAACCAGACATCTCCTTTGTGAAGATGAAATACCGATCCATCGGACGTTTCTACAATACACCTTCCTTGTTTAATAAATGCCAGACGCGGTGCGGAAAATCCGACTTTACTACCCGCTGTATAGGAACCGTATCTATGGTTTCTTCTGACAAAAAGTCTGCAAAAATGTTCTTCTTCCCGTTTCATTTAATATCTCTCCCGTAGGATTGTGCTCTTTTTTAGTATTATACTCCCTCCTCGCTCTACGGTCAAGGGTTTATAATGTAAAAGAAAAACGGTAAAAGGAGAATGAAATATATGAAAAAGGTTTTGGTAATCGGCGGCACCGGCACTATGGGAGGATATCTATGTCCCCTTCTGGCGCAAAAAGGCTACCAAGTTGATGCCATCGCAGGAGAGATAAAAAAAGACTGCAATGGCGTTCACTACTATTTTGCAGACGCTTTAGACAACCGTGTGCTTGAGCAATTCTTATCCAAAGGGTACGATGCTGTGGTGGATTTTATGTGGTATCGTGACCTTGCTTTATACGAGAGCCGTTACCAAATGTTTTTAGATAGGACTGATCATTATTTTTCTCTTTCATCTTATCGTGTCTACGCAGACAGCCCCAACGCTCCATTAACGGAGACCTCGCCGCGTTTATCAGAAAGTCTGGATCGTTCCGACGACTGGCACCACAATACAGGCTACGCCCAGATAAAATGTAAGATGGAAGATATTCTGACAGGCTCCCGCAGACAAAATTGGACCATTCTTCGCCCCACCGTAGTATATTGTCCCGGACGAATGCCTCTTCTGACCTGGAGCAAAAATGAAGTCGCTTTAAGAGCATACGCAGGAAAGAAAATTGTCCTCCCCCGCGAAGCGCTTGACAAAAAGACCACTATGGTCTGGGGAGAAGACGTTGCAAAAATGATTTGTGGACTGATGTTCAATCCTATAGCAAAAAAAGAGATATACAACATTGCTACAGCAGAGACTCTGACCTGGGGGGAGGTATTGGAGCACTACCAAAAAACCTTTGGACTGGAGGCTGAATTTTGCAATACGGAGGACTTCTTCCGTATTATTACGGGAAACAACCCCTCAGAAAATGATTTAAAATGGGCAAAATTTATCCTTTACTATGACCGCCTTTATGATCGAAGTGTGGATAACAGCAAGGTGTTAAAGGATTCGGGATTAAAACAGCAAGAGCTTATGCCTATTCGCAAAGGTCTGACCCTTGCCGCAGAGGGAAGCATCCCCAAAGACTTTTATGCCTTAGACGCTTACCTGAAAGGAAAAAGAATATGAAAAAAATAAAACTCGTACAGATCGGCGTCGGGCACGACCACGCCTTACCGAATTTTCGCTGCGTCGCTTCCATGCGCGACACTTTTGACCTGGTAGGCTTTGTCCGTGTGAAAGGTGAAGAGGGGCTTAAACCCGATTTTAACAAAAACTTCACTCACATTCCCGAGCTCACCCTTGACGAAGCTCTTGCCATTCCCGATCTGGAAGCGGCTTTGATTGAAACGGAAGACTTGAATCTGGTTTCTTATGCTCGCATGGCTGCTCAAAAGGGTCTTCACGTTTTTATGGATAAGCCCGGCAGTCAAAGCACGGAAGATTTTGAAGAAATGCTGTCCGTCATTCTGAAAAATCAAAAGGTTTTTGGAATTGGCTACGTTTACAGATTTCACCCCTTGATACAGAAAACCCTATCTCAAGTAAAAAGCGGTAAGCTTGGTAAAATCTATTCCGTTGAAGCGCATATGAGCCGTGACGACAAGGATGAAAAGCGCCGTTGGTTAGAGCAATTCAGTGGCGGTATGACCTTTTTTCTCGGTTGCCACCTTATTGATCTTATCCATTTATTTATGGGAACACCGGAGGAGATCACAACACTAAACGCCTGCACTACGCCCGAAAAACACAAAGCAAACGATTTGGGTATGGCGGCATTCCGCTATCCCGAAGGTATAAGCTTCTTTAAGGTCAGCGCCGCCGAACCCGGCGGTTTTATGCGCAGGCAGCTGGTAGTATGCGGTTCTCTGGGCACGGTGGAAATACGACCTTTGGAGGAACATTGGGAAAAAGAGTACTACTGCATCTCGAAAAGTATCTCCGCCTTGCGCACAAAAGATGATACTCCGCTTGGCTGGGACGAAAAAGGTGATGTCGAGGTTTGCACCCCATATCACCGCTATCAGTCGATGTTTGCCGATTTTGCCGAGCGTATTTTGGAAGACCGTCCGTCAACAAGAGAAGAGCTTCTGCGGGAGGCAAGAGTCCATCGGATCCTTTTGGCTTCCTGCGGTATTGATTGTGATTTTAAAGGCGACATTCAGCTTTAATAAAAATGGAGAAAAAAATGCAGATTAAACGAATTTTATTTACAGAGCCTATGGTGGCAAAACTGGTGGAAAAAGAACTGTCTGAACCGGGAGTGGGAGAAGTGCAGGTGCGTCTTGCTTTTTCCACCGTCAGTTCAGGAACAGAACGGGCAAAGCTTACGGGAAACCGCAACTGCGGTTGGAACAAGCCCGAGGAAGAGATCGCAACTTTCCCGCGCTGCGGAGGATATAGCTCCTCGGGTGTGGTAACAGCTTTGGGAGACGGTGTTACCGATCTGCAGATCGGTGATCGGGTAGCAATGTCCTGGAGCACTCACAGCGAGATCGTCAACATTCCAAGGGAAAACGTATGCTTATTAGACGGCGTTTCATTTGAAGACGGCGCTTTGTTCCACATTGCCACATTCCCCTTAGCCGCAATCAGAAAATGTCGTATCGAGCTGGGCGAGAGCGCCATCGTAATGGGCATGGGCATTCTTGGACTTTTGGCGCTCCCGCTTCTTCGCGCCGCGGGAGCGTGCCCAATCATCGCCGTAGATCCTGACCAAAAGAAAAGAGAAAAAGCTCTTTCCCACGGAGCCGACTACGCCCTTGACCCCTTTGATCCTCTTTTTTCGCAAAAAGCAAAAGAGCTGACGGGCGGCGGTGTAAAAGTTGGCATTGAGGTGACCGGAATAGGAAAAGGCTTGGAAGGCATTTTGGATTGTATGGCGCGTGGCGGTAGAGTGGCACTCCTCGGCTGCACCAGAGAATCGAACTTTACCATCGATTATTATCGAAAGGTACACGGCCCCGGAATTACCCTCATCGGTGCCCACACGCACGCCAGACCGCAATTTGATTCATACGGCGGTTGGTGGACACAAAAAGATGATATGGAAGCGCTCATCCGCCTGACAAAAACCGGAAGATTGCACCTTTCCTCCATGATAGAACAAACCCATTTTCCCGAAGAAGCCCCCGCGGTCTACCACAGCCTCGCATACGACAAGACCTTCCCCATCGTTCAGTTTTGTTGGGAAAATCACAAAGAGTAAAATTGAAACATAGCAACCTCGCGATGCTTTTCATATATAAGCATTGTGCTTGTTCTATCCGTTCTTAACCCCTTTTGGCGTAGTAAAATACTTTTTTGATAATATTAGTTCTAAAGGAGATAAATAATGAAAGCAATACTTGTAAACGGCGACAGATCTTTAAGATGGGGTGACGTGCCCGACCCCGTTTTAGGTAATGACGATTGCCTTATAAAAATTGAGGCAGCAGCCCTCAACCGCGCTGACCTTATGCAACGCGAGGGCGATTATCCGCCACCTGCGGGCTGTCCTGAATGGATGGGTCTTGAAATTGCGGGAACAATTGTTGAAATGGCTGACGGTGCAAAGGAAAAATCGAACTGGAAGATCGGAGATAGGGTTTGTGCGCTTCTTGGCGGCGGTGGCTACGCCGAATATGCAAATGTCAAATACGATATGCTTATGCCTGTCCCCGACAACTGCTCTATGGTAGAGGCGGCGGCCATCCCCGAGGCATTTGCAACGGCATATCTCAATCTTTTTATTGAGGGCAAAGCAAACGCAGGTGATACATTGCTGATAACCGGCGGCAACAGCGGTCTTGCAAGCGTGACAATCCGAATGGCAAAGGCGTTTGATATGCGCGTTATTGCAACCGTCCGCGGCGCGCAAAAGGCAAAAGCTATTGAAGACCTCGGTGCCGACATAATCATTGACACATTGACACAAAGCCTTGATGACGTGCTAAAGCAACAGCTTGAGCAAGGGCATCCCGTAGATATCGCTATCGACTGTCTCGGTGGCGAAATAATGGGTAAATGCATCCACTATCTCAAGCACGGCGCTCGCTGGATTATGATAGCCGCTCTTGCGGGTCAGAAAACCGAAATCGACCTCAAAAACATCTATGTAAGAAACGTGCGGATAATCGGTTCGACCCTGCGCTCGCGCACACCCGAAATGAAAGCGTTTATTCTTTCCGAGCTTGTCAAAAATGTCTGGCCGAAGGTTGAAACGGGCGAGATAAAACCGACTATTTACAAGGTTTTACCCATCCAACAAGCCGAAGCGGCGCACGACATACTTTACAAAGGTCAGAACATCGGAAAGGTTGTTTTAACAATATAAAAAAGCGAGGTGAATTTCACCTCGCTTTAAATATAAATAAGTTTATGTTTTGGATTGGTCTGTAATTGAAATAAAATAGAGAGTTTCATCATTGGAGTCCCAAATACCAACTTCAAAACCATACCATTCATTATAATTGTTGCAATCAAAATCAAA
>JAZQDN010000053.1:0-17390 GCA_045546815.1 Eubacteriales bacterium | reverse complement strand
ACCTAAGGATGACCCCGAAGATCCCGCTGACGATCCCGATGATACCACAAACAACGAGGATGACGATAATAATAACAACGATGACGATGACAACAAGGGCGACGGCTCATATGTTCCCGGTGAATCGGGCGGATATGACGGTTCGATCTATGTTGATGATGTTGAAGAGGGTTGGTATAACGACTATCTCGACTACAACGTAACAATCTCTGATTCTGATATAGTACTTACTGGTGAGGTAACAGAAAGCAAGTTTGTTTTCGTTACAGCACGTTATGCCGGCGTAAATGTGAACAGCGAGTCTGACGCTGCAGACTGGGCACAGAATGCAGGTCTGTTCAACGGCACTCTCGGTGATAACATAATTTCCGAAAGCACCGCAAACTCAATTGTAAAATCAATATTTGCAATATAGTTAATTTGAAAACAGCTCTTTGAAAAAAAGGGCTGTTTTTGTTTTTAGTAGACAAATTGTTAATTGAATTTTTGTCTAATATGCGGTTAAAAAAAAGTTGACTGTTTTCATGTTTTGTTATATCATTATAATAACTATATTTGTATACAAGAGGTGTACTATGAAGAAAAGGGTATTATCAATAGTCCTCACGGTATTAATGCTTGTGTCGGCCGTGTCGGTGTTTTCAATTCCGGCTGCGGCTGCACCTATCGCGTTCACCGTAAGCCCCGTTGTTTTGATCGGTGGCGGCGGTGAGTACAATATCGTGTGGGAAAATAATAATGTAGGTATCGGTTACGTTACATACAGATACCAAGGAAAGACCTACACCGTGTACGATGAGGAAAACGGTGTTGTTCGTTCTGATGACAAAACACATACCGTTCGCGTTCCGCAGGAGCATCTTGATGCTGCCGGATCATACACGGTAAATGCTGCTACAGTAACATCACGTGACGGTTACACAATCAAAACAAGCGATGTTGCTTCAAAGACCAGTGAGTTCCACGGCTATACAGGTCAGAAAAAAATCACAATGGGCTTCATTTCTGACTCGCACCTTATCTATCGTAGCAGAAACAAGACTCAGTACGAAGCAATGATGGCAACATTCCCAAATGTTGTAGAAAGATTTATGCATCGCCCTGACATTATGGTGCTCAACGGCGATATCACAAACGAGCTCATTGTCGAAGAAGAGTACTATGCTCTGTTTGAGCTTATCCGCCTTGCCGGCTCTGACGGTACATATCCCGTTCTTTATGTTGTCGGTAACCATGAAAAGCGTGGTTTCTACTCAAAAGAAATAGAAAAATACCTCTGCTATAATACGGGCGAATTTTATGGTCAGTTCGACTACGGCCCTGCTTCGATATTTATTACCGATATCGGTGAGGATAAAGAGGATACTCACTCATCGTATACCGCTCCCGGTGACCCCATCGGTCTTATTGATATGGAGCGTTATTGGAGTGAGCAGTTAAACTACTTTGAAGACCATCCCGGTTATACCGACGGCTCAACATATAACTTCACAATCAGCCATGCTCCTGCTTATATCGGTAACAGCCTTTATGACGCAACTCAATCAGCTTATGCAAACATATTCAATAATTACGGTACTGACCTTCATATTTGCGGTCATGACCATGCGCTTGTTTTCCGTAATTCTACAAAAACCGTTCCGTACCCTGTAATTTCGGAAGGTGCTAACGTTAATCACCAGACCCAGAAATCAATGCTTCTTACAATGGAAAACGGCGTTTACACTCTTAAGGGCATAGACGACCAAGGCGGTGAAGTATGGACAAATACAGTAAAGGCTGATGATAAAGGTACTTCAAAACCTGAAGCAGTTGTTAAAAACGAACCTGTAACGGAAGAGCCCAAGACAGAAACAGAAACTGTTACAACCGCTCCTGCTGCAGTTCCCACAAAAGCAGGTATGTCAACTGCAAGCCTCAAGGGTGCAAGCGATACCACAGCAAATATCACAAAACCTGTAGTATTCGACGCAGGCGAATACTACTCAATCGTATGGCAGACAACATCGGGCATCAAAGCCGCAGGCTACGTTGATGTTGCAGGTGTTACAAAGACCTTTATGGACCAGCACGGCGGTAAGCTCCGTACAGAAACAACCCATTCAGTTCGTATTCCCAAGGATGTGCTTTCGGGCGGTAAAGGTTATACAATCAAGAGCCGTGTTGTAACCAACTATAACGGTTACGGCGGTGCTGATCTTACTTTTGGTTCATATGCTACAGGTACACAAATTAAATTCCAGGCACAGCCGACAAGCAAAACTTCAAAATATACTATTTTGGCAGTTGCCAATAAAACAGGCGGTGCGGCTGATGCACAAAAGGTAACCTCAAAATTCAAAACAACTCCTAACCTTGTAGTTCTTACAGGCGGTATGGTTGAAAGTCTAAATACCGAGCAGGACTTCGGTAAGCTTCTTGAATACGCAAACGTGCTTACAGGCGGTAAAACACCTGTAATGCTCCTTCGCGGTGAAAACGAAACAAAGGGTGCCTTTGCTGCATACCTTCCCAGAATTTTGCATCATTTCACAAGCACAAGCAACATAAACAGACTTTACACAACCTATACAACAAATAAACTCTCTGTAATCGGTCTTGACACTGCTACAACCAAAAAAGACTCTGACAGCTCATACAATGGCTTTGCTAATTTTGAAGGTCTCAGAGCAGAGCAGGCAAACTGGGTTGAAAATGTGCTTCCCAAGTCATTTGCAGGTGATTACAACATCGTGTTCTCTAACGCAACCGATCTTACAAACTGTGTAGGCACAGACCTTACAAAAGGCTTTGAAAAACATAAGATCCAGCTTGTTGTATCAGCAGGTACAGAGACCAAGTTTGCAGACGGCGGTAAGTACTACTCACAGGCTACTATCGGTGATGCTAATGCACTTGTTATCACCTGTAGGGACGACGAGATCGCAGTTCAGTCGATCGGCAGCGATGTTACAGACCTCGGTACTGTTACAACAACCGATGTAACCTATGAGGGCGTGCCGACAACACCTCCGATAGAGGAAAATAACAACAATAATCAAAGCAACAATAACCAGGGTAACAATAATAACTCATCATCAGACGATGACGATGATGATAATAATACCACTAATAATAACAATAGTAATGACGACGATGACGATGACAACACCACAAACAAAGGTGACGGCGACGGCACATACGTTCCCGGTGAATCGGGCGGCTTTGATGGTTCACTCTTTGTTGATGATGTTGAAGAGGGCTGGTATAATGACTATCTCAGCTTCAACGTTACAATCTCTGATTCTGATATTACTCTTTCCGGTGATGTAACAGAGGGTAAGTTCATTTACGTTGTTGCACGCTACGCAGGCGTGAATGATTCAGTCTTTAGTGACAGCACAAAAGAAGATAAGGCTGCTTCCTGGGCACAACAGGTCGGTTTGTTTAACGGTACTCTTGGAGACAGTGCAATTTCAGCAGATACAGCTAATTCAATCGTAAAATCTATATTTGCTATCTGATAACTCTAAAAAGATACCGTGTTTAAAAAATGCGGTATCTTTTTGCTTTATATAAGGAATTAAAATATGAAAAAAAGAATTTTGTCAGTTGTTTTAACAGCGTTAATGCTTGTGTCGCTGCTTTCGTCTTTTTCAGCTTTGGCGGCAGCACCCAACAGGATATATTTCAGCATAACTCCCGTGGTGCTTTTCGGCGGCGCAAAGGAGTATAATATTGTTTGGGAAAACAATATGCCAAGTGTTGGCTATGTTACATATAATTATAACGGTAATAACTATGTTGTATACGATGAAGAAAACGGCGTAGTCCGTTCTGACGATAAGATGCACTCTGTACGTATTCCGCAGGAGCATCTTGACGGTGCGGGCTCATATACCGTTGTGGCAGAAGAGGTTTTGTCACGTGACGGATATAAAATAGAAACAGGAAAAGCAGTATACCGTAAAAGCAACTTTAAAGGTTATAAAGGACAACAAAAAATAACCTTCGGCTTTATTTCCGACTCGCATTTGCTTTATTATGATACTACAAAATGGAATGCAATGCTTGCGTCTACCGAAAAAGTAGTTGAAGAATATATGGGCGGCCCTGACGTAATCGTTATGGCGGGTGACATTACAAATGAGCTTATAAAAGAATCGGAGTTTTACGGTCTTTTCAAAATGTTCAGTAAAGCAAGTCTTGACGGTCAAAGACCTATTGTCTATGCGGTCGGCAACCACGAAAAGCGCGGTTTTTATTCAAAAGAAATAGAAAAATACCTAACCTACGATACCGGCGAGTTTTACGGTCTTATTGACTACGGTCCCATTTCAGCCTATGTTGTAGATATCGGTGAAGATAAGGAAGACACCAGCATATCTTATAGCGGCCCTGACGGCGGCGTTGTCGATATGGAGCGCTACTATGCCGAGCAGCTTTACTATTTTGAAAACCACCCCGGATATACGCAGGGTGCTGAATACACCTTTACTATCGGACACGGTCCGATGTATGTTGGTCATAATACCTATGCAGCAGATGCAACCGCCTTTGCAACAGCCTTGACACAAAGGGGTACTGACCTTCATATGAGCGGTCATACCCATAAGCTTGTATTTCACGAATCAACCGATTACCTTCCTTATCCTGTTGTAGAAGACGGTTCAAACGTTTCCAATTCGACTCTTCGCTCTGTCCTTGTTACCTTTGAAAACGGTGTTTATGACATCAAGGCGATGAACGATAATGGTACAACTGCCTGGGAAAATCAGGTAGAGGCGGCTGCTAATGGTTCTCCTGTACCAAATACAAGCTATACGCCGCCGCTTGCAGACGAAAATCCCACTGAAACCGTTGAAACCGATACGCTCTACCGCGTTCCAACCAAAGCTGGTCTTTCAACAAGCACACTCAAAGGCGCAAGTGATACCACCGCACTTACCACAAAGCCTGTTGTTTTCGATGCAGGTGAATACTATTCGGTAGTGTGGCAGACAACCGCAGGCATTAAGAGTGCGGGCTACGTTGATATCGAGGGTATAGATAAAACATATATGGACGCTCACGGCGGAAAGCTCCGTACAGAAATCACCCACTCGGTACGTATTCCCAAATGGGTGCTTTCGGGCAAAAAATATACGGTGAGCAGCCGTGTTGTAACTAACTATAACGGTTACGGTACCTACAGTAAAAGCGACCCGCTCAAATTCGGTCCTTACTCAAGGGGTACAACTGTTGAGTTCATGAATACTATCAATTCCGATGACGATTACACAATCGTTGCGGTATCAGATAAAACGGGCGGTGACAGCGATGCAAGAGCACTGCTTTCAACCTATTCCACGCTGCCCGACCTTCTGGTGCTTCTCGGCGATATGGTAGAAAACCTCAATAGCGAGCAAAACTTTGCTTCACTGTTGAATTACGCAAACACCGTAACAGGCGGCAAATGCCCCGTGCTTCTCCTTCGCGGTGAAAACGAAACTTTGGGTGAGTTTGCTCCGTATCTTTCAAGAATAATTCGCCCCGTCACCCCCGAGCTGTTATTAAACCGCACATACCATAACTTTAATCAGGGCTCGCTTTCGGTAATCGGTCTCGATACCGCAACAAAAAGTGCGGATGCCTACCTTGGCTATTATGACTATGCAAGTTTTGATAAGATAAGAGAGGAGCAGGTTGACTGGCTCAAAAACATTCTTCCCGAATCTTTCAGCGATAAGTATAATATCGTATTTGCAAACGCCGCAGACCTTAAAAACTGTGTGAACGTAAACCTCACCGAAGACTTTGATAAGCATAACATCCATCTTGCTGTCGGTGCAGGCGAAACTACAGAGTTTACAAACGGTGATATATATTATTCAACTGCTTCTATAGGTGATGCAAAAGCGCTTATTATCAATTGTAAGGATGAAAAAATCACTGTAAGCTCATTGACGACTGAAATAAAACAACTCGGTGTGATCAATACAGAGGATGTTACTTATACAGAACCCGTACCCGATCCCGATCCCATCCCAACACCTACACCCGATCCTGATCCTGATCCTGATCCTGATCCTGATCCCAAACCTACCCCCGACCCGAAGCCTGAAATAATCGATAGCAGCAAGCAGTTTAAGGATATTAAAAATAAATGGTATAAAGCTGCAGTTGACTATATGGTAAGCTACGGCTATATGAGCGGAATGGACAGCGATACCTTCGGTCCCGACGTTGCACTTTCACGCGGTATGTTTGTTACCATTCTGTCCCGTGTCGCAGGTGTTAAGGCTGACAATAAGGTTGCAACCGGATTTACCGATGTCAAGTCTGGAAAATATTATACCGGTGCTGTAAAATGGGCGGCTGATAACGGAATTGTAGCGGGTGTCGGCGATAACGAGTTCAAGCCAAATGACAATATAACCCGTGAACAGCTTTGCTCAATCATTACACGCTTTGCCGATGCGTACAATATGCCTCTTAAAGAGGTGGCAGAAGAAATCACTTTTGCTGATTCGAGCAATATCGCAAAATACGCAAAACAGGCTGTAAAGCGTTGCCAGATGGCAGCGATCGTTACAGGTGTAAAGCAGGGAAGCGTATATAACTTCAACCCAAAGGGTAACGCTACCCGCGCAGAATGTGCACAGATTATATATAAATTTGTTACACAATAAAACAAAAAGGAAACCTTCTGGTTTCCTTTTTGTTTTATTTAAATACCGGAATTATAAATTCAATTTCCGAGTTGAGTGTTCCTCCGGCCTTATGTGCCTTGTAATAGTTTTGTGCATCCTTCTGCGGTGCGTAAATATCTGTCATATATTGATGCCAGCTGTAGTTTGGAATAAACGAAAATTTCATAAAATAAATCGTGTTCTGCAGACATCCGATATATTGATTTTTAACCCACGCTGCACCTTCAATGATTGCTTTGCGTTTAGAGTTCCAGTTCTGTTCTTTTGCATATGATGCACCGAGCTCAAGGGGATTTACATCCTTTGCATTAATACCGTAAAAATTGTAATACCCTTCGTAGCCCGAAACCGTACCTGCTGCAAGCTTGCTTGTGCCGTAGCCTGTTTCAAGCCCTGCACGTGCCGCGATAAAGTAAGGGGAGAGTCCTGTTGATTTTGCGGCATCCATGACATATGAAACATACAGATCGTCATTCCATATCGATTTAACACCGGCTTCAAGATAAGCACTTTCATTATAGTTTTGCTTTTCAAACATAAAAATGTTTTGCTCATCAAGAAAGTTTGCTGGATTAACACATTCTGTTATCTGCTCAATCGTTGCGTGCTTTCCTGTGTTGTGGAGAGTCGAGCTTTCGCCGAGCTGACTGTTTGCAAAATCCTCAAGACTTATTCCTGTTTTAACAAATGTAAACTTCCAGTTTGGATATTTTTCTTTGAGCGCCTCAATTTTTTCTTTGTATTCATCGGGCATCTGTGTTTCCTTTAGCCCTGCAAATACACTTGATTCGGGAACCAATACGATCTTTCCGATGTCTTTTCCACTGCACACCTGAATCCTGGTCTTGTTGTCCTCGTAGCCAAGTATCAGAACCTTGCTGCCCTTTGCTATATTTTCTTTCTTTTCAAGCATCCACCCGTAAGACAGATCGTATGTCTTGTCCGAAATAACGATAGTCATATTCTGTGTTATTTCGCCGATAGTGATTGCTACCTCTACTGTGTTTCGCCCAACTCCCAGCTGTAATTCGTCACCAAGGGTTGCATATGTCACAAGCCCGCATTGTTGTGTTACCTTTATGGCAACACTTGCTTCTTTAGGCGAGTACATAACGTCGGTTATCTTCTTTTCGGCAAGTGACTGTACCGTTGCGGTGTAGTAGTCAACATCCTCTGAAAATCCGGGAGAGAGCTCAAAACCGTATGTTTCAATATCGAGTACTGTAATATCGGTGTGCTCTAAGACAAAAGCATATTCTGTACCGCTGTTTTCGCCGCTGTACGAATAAACCGACATCGCGTATGCATCGGTAAGCCCGTACATTGAAATGCTTTCCTGCTTGGCAGCATCATAAACATACTGTCCGATGATCTTTTTATCGGCATTGTAAATAACGACGTTTATGTCGTGTGCCGCCTTTGTAAAGCGTACAACCGATTTGTTTATGCTATCGGTTATATCCTTTGGTAAAACGAAGTAGTCTTCATCACCGTAATAGTCAAATTTTCCGACGATCTCTGTGTTTGCACCCGCATACACCATCTGCCACATCCACTCGTTGCTGTCGGACGGCAGACTTATCGAAAACGGCTGCAGCACCTCTTTGAACGAACCTGTTATAGCTAAATAATATTTGCCCGCGGCTCTGTCCTTATATTGAATTTCAATACTTTCTTTTGCGTTGTTAAGCCCTGTTGTGATGGTGTTCATATTGCGGTCGTAAAGGGTATATTTAATGTTACCTGTCAGTCCGCCGAGCATAACGCTCAAAAACTCGTTGTCTGTTTCAAACTCAAAATAAATCGACTCAAGCTTTTCCGTAAAAGCCGCATAATATGTATATCCCTTGTAAATTCTGTGCGGGGTAATATCGCTGTGTCCGAGTATTCCGTCTGCAAGGATTATTTCAAACGTATCTTCCTTTGCAACCTGCTCACCGCCCTTCAGGGTGTATATGTCATTTTGCAAAAGCTCGTATTCAGTGACCTTACCGTCGTACCAAACTACGTTTTTACTGCCGGTATAAGAATTTTTGACATCGGGCAGAACACTGACCTCGTTTTTGGTAAAATCAGTTGTCACAATGTTCTCTGACATTATGATGTTATGTACCTTGTCCGGCTTTTTTTGCTGTCTGTATGTTGTGAGCTGGTCTTTTTTATAGAAAAATCCCATTTCCGAGTTGGTTACAAAAGTCGGCTCGTCAAACGCTTCAAGGTCACCCTCTTCGTCATATATAAAATTGTCACGTTTAGGAAGTGCTATAATGCACAGTACCGCTATAATCAGACACGGAATAACAATTAATAACGTTTTAAAAAGTTTAACCCTGATCACCGCCTTTCAAACAACATATAATAACATTTTAATATATTTAATATTATAAATCAACTGTAAAATTTTAAATATTGGTTGTAAATTATAGCCATATGTTGTATAATAAAGTGGCTTTATTTAAAAACGAGAGGATTTTTAACAAAATGAAAAAAATTATTTCACTTATTTTAGTAACGGTGCTTGCACTCACTTTGCTTTGCGGCTGTAAAAAGGAAGAGTCGGGCCGTCCGTATGACTATGATCTTTCAAAGTATATCACTCTTGGTGAGTATATCGGTATTGAGTATACTTATGAGGTTGCGCCTGTTACACAGGAACTTGTTGATAACTATGTAAATTCAGCTCTTTCGCAAAAGGGCTACGGCGAAGAAAAGACAATTACCGACCGCGCGGTTAAAAACGGCGATACCGTTAACATCGCTTTTGTCGGCAAAAAGGACGGCGTTGCTTTTGAGGGCGGCACTTCAGAGAGCTATGACCTTGTTATCGGCAGCGGTGCTTTCATTCCCGGCTTTGAAGAAGGTCTTGTCGGTGCAAAAACAGGCGAAAAGCGCGATCTCAACTTGACCTTCCCCGAAAACTACGATAACGAAGAGCTCAAGGGTCAGGCAGTTGTTTTTGAGGTTACCGTTAATTCAATCAAGGCAACCGTTTATCCCGAGCTTACTGACGATATTATTAAAGAAATTTCTGATAAGCAAACTGTTGATGAATATCTCGAATATGCCAATGCACAGGTGCTTGTGACAAATGAGCAGAACGCTGTTGCCGAAATGGAAAGCGAAATCTGGACAAAGATTATGTCAAATGTCACAGTAAATGATATTCCCGAAAAAGAGGTCGAAGCTTATAAAGAACTTATTCTCAAAGACCTTGAAAACAGATCACAGCAGCAGTACGGCGTGTCGTATGAAGAGGTTTTAAAGGCTTACGGTCAGACGCTTGACGATGTTGATGCAGAAATTGTTGCACAGGCAGAGCAGGCTGTAAAAGAGTATATGACAATTGTTTCGATCGCTCGTGATCAGGATATTGATATTTCTGATGAGGAGTATGAAAAGCAGCTTGTCACTTATGCAGAACAAAACGGATATAAATCAGCTAAAGAATTTCAGGCAGCAATCGACGAGGGTCAGTTCTATCTCAAGCTTGTTTCTGATAAGGTAATCGATTTTGTTGTTGAAAACGCAGTTAACGTAGGAGAAAAATAATGAAATATATTGTAATGCTTGCAGACGGTATGGCAGACTATGCCGTGCCCGAGCTTGACGGAAAAACGCCGCTTATGGTGGCAAACACACCGAATATGGATTATCTTGCAAACAACGGCGCAGTCGGACTTGCAAAAACAGTGCCCGACGGTATGGCACCCGGTTCTGACACCGCCAACCTTTCGGTTATGGGCTATGACCCCAAGATTTACTATACAGGCCGTTCACCGCTTGAAGCGGTAAGTATGGGCATAGACCTGTCACTTACCGACGTTACCTTCCGTTGTAACCTGGTAACACTCAGCGACACTGAAAACTATGAGGATGCAGTGATGGTTGATTATTCAGCAGGCGAAATAACCACCGCCGAATCAACCGAGCTTATAAACTATCTTAATGAGCATTTCAAGACCGAGTTTATTAATCTTTATCCCGGTATCAGCTACCGTCACTGTCTTGTGTCTAAAAACTTCAAAACAGGTGGTATTCTTACTCCGCCTCACGATATATCTAAAAAGCCGATAAAGGACCATCTTCCCAAAGGCGAAAACGCAGAAATCCTTTTGGATATGATGCGTCGCTCGCGTGAACTTTTAAAGGACCACCCCGTCAATAAAAAGCGTGTGGCTGAGGGTGAAAATCCTGCAACTTCCTGCTGGTTCTGGGGCGAGGGTACAAAGCCTGCGCTCACATCATTTAAAGACAGATTTGGTATTCAGGGCGGCGTGATCTCCGCTGTTGACCTTATAAAAGGTATCGGCATCTGCGCAGGACATAAGCTGTGTGAGGTTGAGGGCGCAACTGGCAACTGGGATACAAACTTTAAGGGTAAGGCACAGGCTGCGCTCGACCTTCTGGATAATGGCTGTGACTATGTTTATATCCATGTTGAAGCTCCCGATGAGTGCGGTCACCACGGCGATATCAAGCATAAAATCGAATCTATTGAGTCAATTGATAAAGAAATTCTCGGCTATATCATCCCCGAAATGCAAAAACGCGGCGATGATTTTTCGGTGCTCGTTATGCCCGACCACCCCACACCGATAAGCTGTATGACTCATGTCAGCGACCCCGTTCCCTTTGTACTGTACTCAAGCAAAACAAAGCTTTCTCCGTCAGCTGAACGCTTTGACGAAGATACCGCAAAGGCGACCGGCCTTTATATAGCAAATGCCGCTGACCTTTCAGAGCATCTTATTTCAAATAAAATATAACTTTTAGCACGGAAGGTTGTGGCTTTCCGTGCTTTTTATTTAAAAAAGCTATTGCAAAACCGAATTGTATGTGTTATTATGTTAGTACTTTACAAAGATAAAGCACTAAAGTGCAAAATTAAGGAGAGAAAACAATGAAAAAGATTTTATCATTAGTACTTGTTGCTGTTATGGCACTCTGTATGCTTGCAGGCTGTTCACAGCAGGCAAAGGTGATCGTTGCTGAAAAAGAATCAGCAGGTGAGGGTGTTGCTCAGACACTTGAGGGTTATGAGTACACAGCAGTTGACACACAGGCAAAGGCAATTATGGAAGTATCTTCAGGTACAGCAGATGCTGCAGTTGTTGACTACGTAATGTCTATCGGTTCAATCGGTGAGGGCACCGATTATGCTGACCTTGTTGTATCGGGTGAGGGCTACAGCCCCGAAAATTACGGTATTGCTTTCCGTAAGGGTTCAGACGTTACTGCAAAGGTAAACGAAGCAATCGTAACACTCCGTGACAACGGTAAGCTTAAGGAAATCGCTGACAAATATAAACTCGGCGAGCTTATCTCCGCAACCGAATCATTTGAAGCTTTCAAGCAGGCAGAGACAGACTCTGACTGGGAATACATCCAGAACAAAGGCGAGCTTGTTATCGGTATTACATACTTTGCTCCCATGAACTATGAGGACGAATCAGGCGAGCTTGTTGGTTTTGAAACAGAGTTTGCAAAAGCAGTTTGTGAAGTTCTCGGTGTTAAAGCAAAATTCCAGGAAATCAGCTGGGCTGCAAAAGAAACAGAGCTTGCTGCTAAAAATATTGACTGTATCTGGAACGGTATGACTATCACAGATGAGCGTCTTGAAGCAATGAGCATCACTATTCCTTATATGGCTAACAAACAGGTACTCGTAGTAAAAGAAAAATAATCGGAGACAAGTAAATGTCATTTGCAATTGTAACAAAGGATTTACTGCTTGGCTTTTTAGAAAACTGTGAAGTGTTTGTTATGACACTTTTAATGGCAATTCCGCTCGGCCTTGTAGTAACATTCGGTTCAATGTCAAAGTTTAGACCCTTGGCTGCCGTAACAAAAGTATTTGTCTGGATCATCAGAGGTACGCCTCTGATGCTCCAGCTTTTTGTTGTACTGTATGTTCCGGGTCTTGTCTTTGGCGTGCCGATGCGTAACCGTATGGTTGCAACGCTTATTGCGTTTGTCATAAACTATGCGTGCTATTTCAGCGAAATCTATCGCGGCGGAATTGAAAGCGTGTCTCGCGGACAGTATGAGGCGGGGCAGGTTCTGGGTATGACAAAGAGCCAGATTTTTTTCAAAATCGTTTTAATGCAGGTTGTAAAGCGTATTGTCCCGCCGATGAGTAATGAAATAATCACATTGGTAAAGGATACCTCTCTTGCGCGTATTATAGCTGTCGGCGAAATACTTATGGCGGCGGAGCGCTATGCAGGAAAGGGTCTTATCTGGCCGCTTTTCTACACAGGCGTGTTCTTCTTGCTGTTCAACGGCCTTCTTACGCTGCTGTTTGGCTTTATTGAAAGAAAACTCGATTATTACAGAGGTTAATTATGGCTATACTTGAAATAAAAAATATCAGAAAAAGCTTTGCAAAATGCGAGGTTTTAAAGGGTATCAGCTTTTCTCTTGAAAAGGGAGAGGTCCTTGCAATAATCGGTTCATCAGGCAGTGGAAAGACTACGCTTCTTCGCTGTATGAACTTTCTTGAAACGTGCGATACAGGCGTTATTTGCATAAACGGCAAAAAGATATACGATGCGTCCGAAAAAAGCAAGTATACAGATAACGATATACGTAAAATGCGCCTGAACTTCGGTCTTGTTTTTCAGGCATTTAACCTTTTTCCGCAGTATACCGTGCTCAAAAACGTAATGCTTGCACCCGAGCTTATGCAGCTTAAAAATGTTAAAAATCATGCCGAACGTGCCAAAATAACCGAAAATATAAAAAATAATGCCATTTCACTTTTAGAAAAGGTCGGACTTGCGGAAAAAGCAAGCTCTTATCCGTTTCAGCTGTCGGGCGGTCAGCAGCAGCGTGTTGCGATTGCACGCGCAATGGCTATGAATCCGCAGATTCTTTGCTTTGACGAGCCGACATCTGCGCTTGACCCCGAACTTACGGGCGAGGTTTTGAAGGCGATAAAATCCCTCAAAAGCTCCGACCATACAATGATTGTCGTAACACACGAGATGGAGTTTGCCAAAAACGTTGCCGATAAAGTAATATATATGGCAGACGGCGTTATTGAGGAAATGGGTACGCCCGAGCAGGTGTTTGATAATCCGCAGTCGGAAAAAACAAAGGCATTTTTGAAAAAGCCCGAAATATGATTTCAGACAACAATGCAAAAAAATTAATATCAATCTTTGAATCGGCAGGTCATAAAGCGTATGCTGTGGGCGGATGCGTCCGCGACAGTCTTATGGGCCTGCCTTTTTCCGATGTCGATATTGCTGTGTCCTGCCCACCGCTTGTCACCGAGTCGGTGCTTATTCAAAACGGCATCCGTTTTGTTGAAACCGGTCTTCAGCACGGCACAGTAACTGCTGTATTAGCTTCAAAGCCGTATGAAATAACAACCTTTCGGACAGAAAGCGGCTATGCCGATAACCGTCATCCCGACAGTGTTACTTTTGTAAACGATATCGAAAGTGACTTGTCCCGTCGTGACTTCACCGTGAATGCGATGGCGTATTCCGACAGTGACGGTCTTGTCGACGTTTTTGGCGGCAAAAAGGATATCAATAATAAAATTATCCGTGCAGTAGGTGATGCTGACACGCGTTTTAATGAGGATGCACTCAGAATCCTGCGCGCCCTGCGTTTTTCGTCGACGCTTGATTTTTCTATTGAAAAAGATACGTCACTTTCGGTTGTGAAAAATAAAAGCCTTCTTAAAAATGTTGCCCGTGAGCGCATAACTGCAGAGATCGAAAAGCTTGTCTGCGGCAAGGGTGCATCGCGCATAATCAGTGAGTATTATCCTGTTTTTAATGTTATTTTCAACTTCGATTTCCCGCGCGATCTATATGTGAACGCGGCGGCTAAAATATCACGTATGCCGTGTGATGTCACATTGCGTCTTGCAATGCTCTTTGATTGCCTTGGGACAGACTTGTCGCACCACCTCGTTTTGTCAAAGCAGCAGCTTTTGCGTATAAAAAACGTTCGTGAGTTTGAAAAGGTAGGGGAGCTTTCTGAAAATCAGGTGCGTCATATTATGTCGCGTGTCGGCTTTGATTTCGCCTGTGATATTTTTATATTCAACTTCAATGAAAAAGCGCTTTTGCATGCAAAGGATATAGAAAAAAGCGGTAGCCCTTATCTCATATCGCATCTTTTGGTAAACGGAAATGATTTGATGAAGGTCGGCTTTGTCGGTAAAGAGATAAAGACTGCACTTAAAAAAGCACTTTGTGCCGTTATAGACGGTAAGGTGCAGAACAGTAAAAATAATATTCTTGACTATCTTTTAAATAAGTGATATATTAATAAAAAGGGAGTAGCAGGCATGCGCTTTGCGCGTGTTTACCTTGCCGTCAGTACGACTGGCTTGTCAGTCCGGCTTTGTAAATAATTTGCGAGACTTTGCCAAATTTTTGTTGCGGCATTTTCTCGCTTTTTTTAATGCCGCGAAAGGAGAAAAAATGGAAAAAGTATTTGACTATTTGCTTGGTCTTATCGGTGCAGAGCAAAATAAAATCGTTGTTTTAATTTTTGCCGCTGTTTTTCTTGTGCTTGGCTTTGTCTGTCTTGTAAAAGGCTCCGATTGGTTTGTCGATGGTGCTGTCGGAATTGCTGACCGCTTTGGCATTCCGCAGATAGTCATCGGTCTTACAATTGTTGCAATGGGAACGAGCGCACCCGAAGCCGCCGTTTCAATTTCGGGCGCTTTTGCGGGCGCTGCCGATATAACAATCGGTAACATTGTCGGCTCAAACATTCTTAATATTCTTGTAATTCTCGGTCTGTCAGCTGTATTTTGCCCCTTGCCGGTAGATAAATCAACTGTCTTTGTTGACACTCCGTTTATGATAGCAATATCTGTCTTGTTACTTTTACTTGGTCTTGACGGACAAATTACATTTTTTGACGCGCTTATAATGGTGGTCGTGTTTGCGGGTTATATGGCATATCTTATGATAACCGCTCTGAAAAACAAAACAACCGAAACAGAGCAGATTGAGAGAAAGCCCATCTGGCTTACACTTATTATGACGGTTGTCGGCCTTGGTGTTGTAATTCTCGGTAGCCAGCTTGCAGTAACCGGTGCTACAGAAATTGCAGAGTCACTCAAGGTGGACGAGCGTATCATTGGCCTTACAATTGTTGCACTCGGCACATCACTTCCCGAGCTTTTCACATCGGTGTCTGCCGCGAGAAAGGGCAATGCCGATATCGCAATCGGCAATATTGTCGGCTCAAATATATTTAATATTCTGCTTGTTGTCGGTCTTTCGGGTCTTATAACCGTTGTACCCTTTGCGCCGAATTTTATAATAGATATGTCTGTTGCGATCGGTGCTTCTCTTTTGCTTTTTGTCTGCTGTGTCAAAACAAAAAAGCTTGGCCGCGTTTCCGGTATTCTGATGCTTGTGGGGTATGCTGCTTATTTTGCATATCTTTGTATAACTCAAATTTAAAAAAAGCTCTTTCCTGTTTAGGAAAGAGCTTTTTATTTTACTTTAGCAATAAACCTTTACTGCCTGCTTTTTCATCGTTAATTTGTAGGGAAGACTCGGTCCTTTTTCACCATCAACCGTTGTCATAATGTCGGCATCACAGCTTATTGTGCACTCGACGGTTTTAATTCTTACAACGTTTTCTTCCTTGAACTCTCCGCCCGAAACAAACTTTAAAAGTGAGTCTGTTATTTCGAGCGGATTTTTATTTTTGAATATAAGAATATCCATAAATCCGTCCTGCATCTGCGCTTCTTTTATCACGTTTGAAAAACCTGACATATCACTGCCGTTGAGCACGACGAATATAAGCGCTTCCTCGTTGTAGGTTTTTTCGGGTGTTTCAACCGTGAGATTGAACGGCTTTATGTTTGTCAGCTC
The DNA here is from genome assembly GCA_045546815.1 of Eubacteriales bacterium. Lineage (GTDB taxonomy): Bacteria > Bacillota > Clostridia > Oscillospirales > QAKW01 > RGIG9041. Next base: position 859 of record JAZQDN010000053.1, on the reverse strand, counting down.
ACCGATACCGTTTATGTAATAGGCGAGCGGTCCAAACATTTTTTTGAGGTTCTGGTCTGTCGAAAACGAAACCGAGACAAGCACACCCCCCGCGAGTTCATTTACAAAAATAGCGTCTCCGTCATTAATGATGCCGATATCTGTTTCAAAGCATTTGCCTTGTGCTACAAGTCTTGCACATCTGATAATGTCGTTTGGCATACCGAGTGAACGCGAAAAATCGTTGCAGGTTCCTGTCGGAATAACACCGATCGGGATTTTGGTGTCTGTATCGAGCAATATTTTTATTATTGCGTTGACACTACCGTCTCCGCCTGCGACAACAACACCGTCAAATCTGTTGCTTGTAATGAGGTCCTTGATTGACTGGCTGTTGCCTTCACCAATTCTGTAAAGCGTTGGGATTTTGCCTTCCTCTGTAAAAATACTAACGATTTTATCAAGATAATTTGTGATATTCCGCTTTCCTGAAGCAGGATTATAAACAAGTAAAATATTTTCCATCTATATCTCCTCAATCATAACACCGCCGGGCTGTAACGCTCCGTCATATAAATAACTCCATACCTCGCGTCCATCTGTGGATATGCATTTGCTTGAGCCGTTTGCAACGACCCGCAGCTTTCCGCGTCTGTATTTTACAATGCCGTCACAGTACTGCTCAAATTCGATCGGCTTGCAAAATTCATCAGCGTATTCTTTTCTTATTATACCAAGTTGTTTGTGTAAATTCAATAGCTGACTGTTTTCGTATCCCCAAGGGTATGTTTTTCGGCAGGCAGGGTCTCCGAAGCCTTGTGAGCCCGCTTCATCCGCATAGTATAGACAAGGTATACCGGGTAACGTGTACTGCAGAGCC
>JAZQDN010000052.1:0-1721 GCA_045546815.1 Eubacteriales bacterium | reverse complement strand
GTCTTATCGGCTACGGTCAGCGCGGTCCCGGACTTATGAGCCAGCTTGCTCATATGCCCGAAAAGGTGGAGATCACCGCAATTTGCGATATTTTCCCTGACAGAGTTGAAAAGGCTCAGAAAAAGCTTAAAGAAAGATATGGACTCGATTGGGAGCCCTACGGCACGACCGACGCTTACGAGCTTATTGACAGAGACGACGTTGACGCCGTTGTAATCGCTGCTGCGTGGGAGGCACACATTCCGCTCACCATCTACGCAATGCGCGCAGGCAAGCCTGTTGGCTGTGAGGTTGCGGGTGCATACTCAATTGATCAGTGCTGGGAGCTTGTAAAGGCTTATGAGGAGACAAAAACTCCCGTTATGATGCTTGAAAACTGCTGCTACGGCAGACGTGAGCTTATGCTTATCGGTATGGCAAAGGCAGGCTTTTTCGGCGAGATCGTTCACTGTGACGGTGCTTACTGCCACGACCTTCGTGACGAAATTTCCGACGGCTACAAAACACAGCACTACAGACTCCGTAACTATACAAACCGCAACTGCGATAACTACCCGACACACGAGATCGGACCTATCGCACGCGTTCTCGATATCAACAACGGTAACCGCTTTATCTCGCTTTCGTCCTTTGCTTCAAAGGCTGCAGGTCTTGAAGAGTACATAAAGACAGAGCGTGCAGACGTAGAGGAGCTCAAGGGCCACCGCGTAAAGCAGGGCGACGTTGTAACAACAGTACTTACCTGCGCAGGCGGTCAGACAGTAACGCTTCGCCTCGAAACAACAACACCCCGTTTTTACAGCCGTGAGTTCAATATCCACGGTACAAAGGCGTTCTACCATAACGATATCGACTACTTTGTAGAAGCAGACAATACCGACAGAAGCCACGAAAAGAGCGGTAAGGACCTTACCTCAAACGCTGCACAGTACGAGGAAAAATGGCTTGACCCCACCTGGAGAAAGTACCTTGAAGACGGCGTAAGAGGCGGTCACGGCGGTATGGACTGGCTTTGTATGAGCGCTTTTGTTGACGCTATTATAGGCAAAGAGCCGATGCCTATCGACGTTTATGATATGGCAACCTGGATGGCAATCACACCTCTTTCAGAAGACTCAATTGCAAAGGGCGGTATGCCTGTTGAGTTTCCCGACTTTACAAACGGACGCTGGTTATACGACAAAGCATTCTAAAGCTTTTGGAGAAATTTTATGGATAAAGTCAGAGCGGGCGTTATCGGTCTCGGTCAACGCACAAACGCACTTATAAAACAGCTTTTCAACCACGGCGAGCTGTCGGAGGTCGTAGGTATCTGCGACCTTTTTGACGACCGTGTTGAAGAAAAAAAGCAACGTATCAAGGATAAATTCGGCAAGGACGTGTGGGGTACGACCGACCCCTACGCCCTCATCGACCACCCCGACGTAAACACAGTCATTATCTGCTCGGCGTGGGAGTCGCATATCCCGCTTTCAATCTATGCGATGAAGGCGGGCAAGGCTGTCGGCTGTGAGGTCGCGGGCGCGTATTCTGTTGATCAGTGCTGGGAGCTTGTAAAGACCTACGAAAAAACCAAAACCCCCATTATGATGCTCGAAAACTGCTGCTACGGCAGACGTGAGCTTATGCTTTTAAATATGGTAAAGGCGGGCTTTTTCGGCAAGGTCATGCACGTTGACGGCGCGTATGAGCATGATATCCGTGACGAGATCGCCGACGGC
>JAZQDN010000051.1:0-30756 GCA_045546815.1 Eubacteriales bacterium | reverse complement strand
CCCCGCCCCTACTATTATATTAATAAGCTCCGCGTTTGCGGAGCTTTTTTGTTATGCGATAAAGTCTGAATGGAATTTATAGAGTATCTGTGCAGCTTCCGCGCGGGTCGCGTTCTTTGTGGGCTTGAACTCAACGCCGCTCTTTTCGTTATAGCCGCTTACGATCTCTGCCATCTGGCAGGTCTTGACAGCGTTCTTTGCGTATTTTCTGATAGAAGCCGCATCGGCAAAGGTAACCTCGTCCTTTGTCGCCTCAAGGTCGATATGCATAAAGTTTGCGAAGTTTACAACCATTACGCAGAGGTCCTGACGGCTGATCTCGTTTTCGGGACCGAAGGTGGTGTCGCTTGTACCGGCAACGATACCGTTATCGCTTGCCCACTTGATAGCGGCGGTGTAGTACTTGCCGCTCTTAACGTCGGTAAACTTGGTTGTAACCTGATTTGCCGCCTTTGATGTGTCAACGCCTGCAATTCTTGCAAGGATGGTGATGAACATACCGCGGTTGACCTTTGTGTCACGACCGAAGGTATCCTTTGCCGTACCTGCGATAAAGCCGTAGCTATAGCAGTAGTCAACAGCGTCCTTGTACCAACCCTTTTTAACGTCGGTAAATACAGCCGAGGTGTCCTCGATTACGGGTGCGGTTACGGTAACATAGCACTGTGACCATATACCGTCAACATAAGCATAAACGGCGGTAGAGCCCGCTGAAATACCTGTAACGCGTCCGTTTTCGTCAATGCGTGCAATTGATGGATCGTCGGTTGACCAATAAACCGTCTTTTTGCTGTCAGCATCAACGGTTGCGGTGAGTGTTGTGCTTGCGCCCGCCTCGAGAGTAATTTCTTTTTGGTCAACAGCTACGTCGCGTGCCCAGTCATAGTCGTCGCCTACAACTGTCACGGTGAAGGTGTCTTTAAGACCGTATTCTGTCACAACTTCAACAGTTGTTGTGCCGGGAGCAACCGCAATAATGATGCCATCGCCCGCGTCCTCTACAACGCTTGTATCGGCAATGTTATATTCTTTAACCTCCTCACGTAAGCCTGACGGTGAGAAGGCAAGCCAGGGTGCGTAGCTCTCATCAACGGAAAGGATGATATTTTTGTCAGTAACGCTTACAAATTTAGGCTCTTTTGCCTTTTCCAGCTTTATGGTAAAGCTTGCATCGGGGCTGCCAATCGTTCTTACAGTGATGGGCTCAAACTCGCCCTCGATAGCAGGCATCGTGAACTTAATATCCTTGCCGGAGCCGCCGTTTCTGTAGCTTTCGGCATAAACGGGGTTGTCGGATTTAACGGTAACTGTGTACATAGCCGACACATCTGTCGGAGCAGTCGCGATAAACATGGGGTTTGCCGCATCGAGCTTATACTCGTAGGTAGTGCCGACCTCAAGCGGCTCAACGTCCTTAACGGTTATATTGGCAGTCTCGATCTTTCCGCAGTAGGCAGCACTCACGGTGTACTCGCCTGTCTTATAGAAGATCACCTCTGCATAGCCGTTGCTTGTTGAAATTTCGGCGTTCTTGGTGTCGCTGACTACCCAGTCGATTCCGTCGATCGTTGCGGCATCGGGCTCTGTTACGAGCGGAATCGTATGCCAGCAATCAACATAGGTCGTGCGGTCGTTGCCGCCCTCAAAAGAAAAGTCTGTTGCGGGCAAAAGCTCTGTCACGGTTATTGTGATATCGCCGACATAGTCGTTTTCGTCAAAGCCCATTGCGATGCCTTCAAACACACGCTCTGCGGTGATGTTATAGCGCTGGTCTTTTTCGAGGTAGATGTCAAAGTTATTGGTGTTTTCGCCCTCGCCCGAAACGGTAATTCTAACGTCATTGCCCAGCTCGTCTGTAGCGCTTACTCTGTAAAACGCGTCCTTTGCGGGAATGAAGGTTGTAAAAGCGGGGGAGTAGCCTTTAGTCTCTTCAACATAAGGTGTTGCGGTCGTAACAACGCCGGGGTTAACGCCTGTGTATTTTACGGTAGCGGTCGAATTGCCGAACTTTGCAGTAACGGTGAACTCGCCCGTCTTTCTGAGGCGGACCGCTGCAGTGGTGCTGTTGACTTTTTCAACAATAGCAACGCTGTCGTCGCTCACCGACCACTCAACATCGCCTGTGATAACGCCGTTTACAGCGTTCACATAGATATAGTCCATATGTGTTGTAATAAGCTTTCTTTCAGTCGAGCCTTCTATCTCGATCTCTGTTGCGGCAACGGATTTTTTAGCCTCGATTGTCAAAGCGGGGTTGTCTTCGGAGTAAATGTTAACACAAACGGTGTAGGTCGTATCTTTTTCGAGATAGTCTGAAACACTTATGTTTTGACCGTGTGTGCCGTATACAGTGCCCATACCGTCGGTAACATAGATCTCACCGTATGATTTTGAATTGCTTGTAAAGGTGTAGTAGCCGCTCTCATTCGGTGTAAACGCAAACTTTGCATAGCCGTCATCGTTTGCCTTACCTGTTACGGGGGTGTCGAGCGCAAGCGGGGCGGGAGCAGCAACAGTTACGTTAACTGTTGCCGAAAGTCCGCTCTCTGTAGAAAGCGTGATCTTTGCCGTGCCTGCAGCGTGACCATAAAGCTCGCCGTATCCATTAACGGTCACTACCGCCTCGTTATCAGACGAAAAGCTGACATTCTCCTCATCTGCAGCGAAGGGTACAAGGTCATAATACACATATCCCATCGAGTCCAGATAAAACTCTATATCGGTATCTCTCGGAACGATGGCGGTTGCATCAAGTCCTGTAACGCCTGCGTGAACGGTGTATGTAGCAGAGTTTGAAGGGTCATAAAGATGAGTTTTCAGTATGTAGGTCTTGCCCTTTTCGAGCTCGCCGTAAACCGCGAAGTGTCCGTCGATCTCGTCGTCGCACTCATCGATCCATTCGCCCTCCTCGCTATAAAGGTAGCCGTAGGTATCGACACGTCCGTCCGAGGTGGAATAGAACACGTACTCACCCGACTGCTCGGGAACGAACTTGAAAAACGAAACAAGGTTGTTTCTGTTAGCTGTTACTGTCTTGCTGTCGCCGAGTGAGATCGTCTCCATCGTCTCAACGTCATACGCAAGCGCAAACGGGACAACGCTCATCAGCATAACTGCAATCAGTATAAATGATAAGGTTCTTTTCATATTTTTTTCCTTTCTGTTTTATTACGGGGGGTTCCGCTAATTTTATGATAACACACATATTTTGAGATATCAATAAATTTTTGACGACAAAAAAAGGAAAAGCGCGATGCGCTTTTCCCTTATAATTATTTTGCTATAAAGTCGGAATGGAATTTATAGAGTATCTGTGCAGCTTCTGCGCGGGTTGCAGTTTTTGTAGGCTTGAACTCAACGCCGCTCTTTTCGTTATAGCCGCTTACTATCTCTGCCATCTGGCAGGTCTTTACAGCGTCCTTTGCGTACTTTCTGATAGAAGCCGCGTCTGCAAAGGTGATCTCGTCCTTTGAAGCAGTAAGCTCAATTTCCATAAACTTTGCAAAGTTTACAACCATCACGCAGAGGTCCTGACGGCTGATCTCCTTTTCGGGACCGAAGGTGGTGTCGCTTGTGCCGGCAACAACGCCGTTATCGTTTGCCCACTTGATAGCAGCGGTATAGTACTTGCCGCTCTTTACGTCAGTGAACTTGGTTGTAACCTGATTTGCCGCCTTTGATGTATCAACACCTGCAATTCTTGCAAGGATGGTGATGAACATACCGCGGGTAACGTTTGTGTCGCGGCCGAAGGTATCAGTCGAGGTGCCTGCGATAAAGCCGTAGCTGTAGCAGTAGTCAACAGCCGCCTTGTACCAGCCGTTTTTAACATCCTTGAACACCTTTGAGGTATCCTTGATCTCGGGCTTGGTTACGGTAACAAAACAGCCTGTCATAACATCGTCGATATATGCAATTATATAGGTTTCACCCTCTGACACGCCTGTAACGCGTCCGTTTTCGTCAACGCGTGCAACCGACGGGTCATTTGACTGCCAGTAAACCTTGTCGCTTGCGCCGTCAACAACAGTCGCCTCAAGCGAAATGCTCACGCCGATTTCAAGGTTCATATCCTCAATATCAAGGGTAATATCATCTGCCCAGTTATAGTCTTCGTCAACAACGGTAATGTTCACCGTGGCTGTAAGACCGTAGTCAGAGCTCAAGGTAACGGTTGCGGTACCGGGAGCAACGCCTATAACGTAATCACCGTAGCATTTTACAATGCTCTCATCGGATGAAACACCTTCATCGATATCCTCATAGATCTCGTTGGGCGAGAACACTGTAAATATGTTGGTCTCCTGACCGACACCGACGGTGATATTTTTGGTATAGGTTTTTAATGAATCGGGGAAGTAGGGCTGTCTTATTTTGATTTTAACGTTTGCAGCCTCTTCCGCCTCAACATAGAAGTCGTAGTATTGTCCGGGGTACATCTCGACAGCTTCTGCGTAGCTGTCATCGGTTGCAGAATAGATTTCGTCGCCCGAAACGGTAACATCGGTGTCGCTTTGCACATCAAATGTGTAAAATCCTGCTTTTTTGGGTGTAAAGCGCACGCCGTAGCAATCGTTAACGGTTACTGACTTTTCCTCGTCAAGCTCGATGGTTTCCAGATCCTTTACGGTTATCGTAACGGTATCGGAAAGGTCGCCGCTGGATACGGTGACGGTATACTCGCCTGCCTCGCCGAAAGCAATTTCCGCATTCTCTTCGTAGTCGTAAAAATATTCATAGGTTTCGGGAATTGACCACTCAACCGTATTTTCAAATGTTGCACCGGCTGTGGTGGGCACTGCCTGTAAACCGATGTGCTGATCTACGCAGGCAACGGTTCTTTCAGCCACAAGCTCAATTCCTTCTGCAACCGTCTCTGCAGCAACGCTTATTTTAACGTTGGCTGAAGACTCGTCATAGCCATCCTGGTAATAGTGAGAGTTACGTCTTACCTCGATAATATATGTAGTGTCAGCCTCGAGGAATCTTGTACAGGGGAAGTCTGTGATGACACCGTCACCATTAAATCTCAGCGCGTTATAGTATTCGTGCTCTGCGAGTGAGTCGTCAATGTCAAAGACATAGTTGCCGTTCTCTGCAGGAGTGAAGGATACATAATAGCTGTCACTGCCCGTAAGGCTCTCTGTATACGGCTGTGCAACAGTGAGTGCTGCGGGTTGCGCGCTCACAACATCAAAGGTTGCGACGATGTCCTCGCCCAGCTTTGCGGTAACGGTAAAGGCGCCTTCCTTTAAAACATAGATATACGCGTAATCAGAGCCTCCGCGCGCGACCGTTGCAACGGTTTCGTCACTTACCGACCACTCTATATCGTCAAAGATATAGCCCGAGTCGGAGAGCGCTTCATAATAAAACTCGCCGCCAACACATACATTTGTTTCGCCGTCAATATATATATCGGCAGCTTTTTTAGCCTTGGTCACCGTAACGGTGCTTGCTGTGTCTTCATAATCGGCAGAAAGATGTGCATAACAGGTATCGCCCTCTCTAAGACGTACCATCAACTCAATGCTACTGCCGCTTGCGCTGTTAATATAATCATGTTCATCGTCATAAAGAGTCAGATAGCTGTAGCTGTCACTTTCCACCTCAAAGGTATAGACGTCGGTGGCGGGTGCGGTGAACTCTAAATTGGTTGAATAGTAACCGCCGGTTACGTTTGCGGGTGTGTCAAGCGTGAGCTTTACGGGCTCTTTTACGGTGACATTAACAGTTGCCAAAAGTCCGCTCTCGGTCGAGAGGGTAGCCACAGCTTCACCGACAGCTACTCCGTACAGCTCGGTTCCGTCAGTTGTAAAAACAGTTTCGTCCGATGAGGTAACGGTAACCTCCTCGTACTCTGAGGCAAACGGTAACAATTCGTAGTCGATGTAAACATAATCGTCAACATATGCTATGACCTCAGTCATATTGGGCCTGATTTCAGTCGCAGGCAAGCCTGTCTTTATCACAGACACGGTATACTCGCCTTTTTTCAACGAGTCGTAAAGTCCCGCGCTCAAGATATAAGTTTCGCCCTTTTCAAGATCGGCAACTACACCGAAGTCAAGACCGTTGCTAAAGTCGTCGCTCGAGCTAATATACTCATAGTCCTCGGTATAGATTGTGCCGTAAGGGTCAACTCTATCTTCTGCTGATGAATAAAAGATATATTCACCGGTTTCGTCGGGCACAAAAACAAAGTCGTTTGTTATGTTTGTGCGGTCGACCTTTACAGTCTTGCTCTCGCCGAGCGCAATCGTCGGCAGTGCAGCTGCCGTGTCTGCAAACGCAAGCGGCACACAGCTTATGAGCATTACTGAAACAATTAAAATTGATAACAGTTTTTTCATTGTGTTTTTTCCTTTCTCTGTTAAAAATTATTAAACTTTGTTTAATAGATTAACTATAACAAAAGTGCACAGTAATTTCAATATAGTTTGTGTAATTTTGTGCAATATGACGACATATTTTTTCAAAATACTACACCCCGCAAAAGAGCGACGGGGTGCGGGGATATAAAAAAAGAGTACGCAATGCGTACTCTTTTAACAATAAACTTAAATTACTTAAGTTCAACTTTAGCGCCGGCTTCTTCAAGCTTAGCTTTGATTGCTTCAGCGTCGTCCTTTGAAGCGCCTTCTTTGATAGCCTTGGGAGCGCTCTCAACGAGCTCTTTAGCTTCTTTAAGGCCGAGACCTGTGAGCTCACGAACAACCTTGATAACGTTGATCTTCTTGTCGCCAACATCAGCAAGGATTACGTCGAAGTCTGTCTTCTCCTCTGCAGCTGCTGCTACAGGACCTGCTGCTACAGCAACGGGAGCTGCTGCGCTAACACCAAATTCTTCCTCGATTGCTTTAACGAGGTCTGCAAGCTCCATTACGTTAAGAGCTTTGATATCTTCAATAAACTTTGCAATATCTGCCATTGTAAATTTCCTCCAAAAGTAAAATTAATTTTATTTTTTTAATTAAGTTGTTGTGCGTAAATATTACGCAGGAGTTGCTTCGTTCTTCTGATCTGCAACTGCCTGAAGAGCACGTGCAAGACCCGAAATGTTGCCGTTGAGGGCGTAGAGAAGCATACAAAGAAGCTGCTCTCTGTTGGGCATTTTTGAAAGCTTTTCAACCTCAGCTACGCTGATTGCTGCGCCTTCCATAATACCGCCCTTGATTTTAAAGTTTTCGTTCTTCTCAGCGAACTCGCCAAGAATTTTTGCTGCTGAAACGTGGTCGTCACAAACTGCAAGAGCTGTTGTGCCGTTAAGGATATCGTCAAGACCCTCGATACCTGCCTCTTTTGCGGCAAATTTTGTAAGGGTGTTTTTAACAACTGTGTACTTAACGCCTGCTTCTCTTAACTGTTTACGAAGAACTGTGTCATCTGCAACGCTGATGCCGCTGTAGTCAACAAATACACCTGTTGTGCAACCCTTAAGCTGCTCGGTAATCTGTGCTACTGCCGCCTGCTTTGCCTCAAGAACCTTTTGACTGGGCACTTTTGTTTCACCTCCGTATAAAATATAAGAAAAAATGCTCCCGTGCAGACATAGAGACGGGAGCATAACAATGCTTTTTAAATAAAACATCTCCTCGGCGGGCAAAAATTTAAGCGTGAACACGCACCTGCTGTCTGCGAAGTATTTTTAACTGATTTAGTATAACACACCGAAATCGGTATGTCAACAGTTTACTGCATTTTTGCAGTTGAAACTTTAACACCGGGGCCCATTGTTGAAGCTACAACGCAGCTTTTTACGTACTGACCCTTTGCTGCTGACGGACGAGCCTTAAGGATAGCGCCCATAAGTGTATCAAAGTTCTCTGTGAGCTTTTCAACACCGAACGATACCTTGCCCATCGGGCAGTGGATGATGTTGGTTTTGTCGAGACGGTACTCGATCTTACCTGCTTTGATTTCGTTGATAGCCTTGGTAACGTCCATTGTAACGGTACCTGCCTTGGGGTTAGGCATAAGTCCCTTAGGACCGAGCACACGACCGAGACGGCCTACAACGCCCATCATATCGGGTGTTGCAACAACTACGTCATATTCAAACCAGTTTTCGTTCTGGATTTTCGGAATTAATTCCTCTGCGCCGACAAAATCAGCGCCTGCTGCTTTTGCTTCATCAGCCTTATCGCCTTTTGCAAAAACAAGAACACGGGTGGTCTTACCTGTACCGTGCGGTAAAACAACGGCGCCTCTGACCTGCTGGTCAGCGTGACGTGAGTCAACACCGAGCTTTACGTGAATTTCGACAGTTTCGTCAAATTTAGCTTTAGCGCCCTTGATAACAAGGTCCATAGCCTCTGCTACCTCATAAAGTTTTGCAGAGTCACGGAGTTTTGCGCTTTCGAGATATTTTTTTCCTCTTTTCACCTGTTAAATCCTCCATTCGTGGTTATTACGGAAATTTCCTCCCACCTGACAAGAAACAATTATTCTTCGACTGTTACGCCCATGCTTCTTGCGGTACCTGCAATCATACTCATTGCGGCTTCAACTGTTGCTGCGTTAAGATCGGGCATTTTCTGCTCGGCAATTGCCTTTACCTGATCCTTTGTAAGCTTTGCTACCTTTGTTTTGTTCGGTACGCCTGAACCGCTTTCGATACCTGCTGCCTTTTTAATAAGAACAGCTGCAGGCGGAGTTTTTGTGATGAAAGAAAATGAATGATCCTGATATACAGTGATTACGACAGGGATGATGTATCCGATATCGTTCTTTGTTCTTTCGTTGAACTCCTTAGTAAATGCCATGATGTTAACACCGTGCTGACCGAGAGCCGGACCAACAGGCGGTGCGGGAGTGGCTTTACCTGCGGGAATTTGAAGTTTGATGTAACCTGTAACCTTTTGTGCCAACTTGAACACCTCCTAAAAAAATGTGGTAAAATAGCGGAAAGATATTCTCTCCTCCCACTCGCGACGGGCTACCCATCGCTATATAAACGCATAAATGCAGTTTATATCAAAACCTTAGCCTATTTTGCGGGCGTTACCTGTTCGAACGCCACCTCGACAGGTGTCTCCCTGCCGAACATTGAAACCAAAACCTTAAGACGCTTTGTGTCATTATAAACTTCTTCGACAACGCCGACGCAGTCTGTAAAGCCGCCGTCAACGATCTTCACGCTGTCACCCTTTACAAACTCGTCTGTATAAACAACCGTTTCAACACCGAGCTTTTTAACCTCTTCTTCAGAAAGCGGGATGGGGGTGGTGGTAGCGCCGACAAAGCCCGTTACACCGCGCGTGTTACGCACGATAAACCAGGTGTCGTTTGTCATTATCATTTTAATGAGAATATAGCTCGGGAAAACCTTTCGCTCATATTCTTTCACTACGCCCTTATCGTTTTTTTCAATTACCTTTTCGGTGGGCACCCTTATGTCAAAGATCATATCACCGAGCTTTCGGTTTTCGATGATCTTTTCAAGGTCTGCCGCTACCTTGTTTTCATAACCCGAGTATGTATGAACTACATACCACTGTGCACTGTCAGACATTGTTATTCTCCTAACGCCAACTCTTATTTACCCAGCATACCGGGAAGAGTGTTGAGCGTGAAATCGACACCTGACGAGAAAAGAAAATCCAAAAGCCATACAACAATACCAACAACGATAACCGTTACAAGTACAACGATGGTGTTATTGAGTGTCTGCTTGGGGGTCGGCCAGATTATTCTTTTGAAAGCTTCGACTTTAACTTCTCTGAAAAATGCACCGATTTTTTTGAAAATGTTGCGTTTTTCGCCTTTAACCTTTTCAGCCATTTACTTCGACTCCTTTACGATTTGTGAACAAAAATTACTTTGTTTCCTTGTGAAGTGTGTGTTTCTTACAGAATCTGCAGTACTTGTTCATTTCGAGTCTGTCGGGATCGTTCTTTTTGTTTTTCATCGTGTCGTAATTTCTTTGCTTGCATTCGGTACAAGCCATTGTGATCTTTACGCGCATTATTCGGCACCTCCTGTTATTTTTGCCTCCCTGTTTAAATTAATAGAGAAATTTTTTGCACAAAAAAATAAGCCCTATTGACAGGTACTTGGTATTATAGCACACGGGGTTTTGAGATGTCAATAGGTTTTTTAAAAAAATTGCAGGGGCGACCGTTGGTCGTCCGTTTTGGTTTGTACGAATTTTGCGGGCTGCGGATAATATTATTTTTATCTTGACGTAATTTATTATGTATTATATAATACAATGAGATTGATTTCAATGGGTGGAAATTAAAATTATGCGAAAGAATGTTGCAATACTTACAATGTCGCTTAACATCGGCGGCGCGGAAACGCATATATTTGAGCTGGCATGTGCTCTTGCCGAGAGCGGACACAATGTCACTGTTTTTTCTGCGGGCGGCGTGTATGTTGAAAAGCTGGAGGCGCGCGGGATAAAGCACGTGCTCACCCCGCTTGACACGAAAAATCCGCTTTCCATTTTAAAATCATATTGCATCATCCGCGACTATGTAAAGAACAACCGCCCATGTGTTATACATTCGCACACGCGAATTTCCAACTTCACCGCAAACCTCATTTCAAAAAAATACGGCGTGCCGTTTGTCTCCACCATCCACGGCATTTACAAGGCGGGCTTTCCCGCGCGAATCTTTTCAAAGTGGGGCACCCGTGCGCTCGCTGTAAGTGAGGACCGCAAGCGGTATGCGGTCGACTGCTACGATTTTGACGAAAACAAGATACGGCTTACGGTCAACGGCATCAACCTCGACACCTTCTGCAACAACCGACTGCCCGAATTTAAGGCGCAGCTGGGGCTTTGCGATAAAAAGGTCATTCTGTGCGTCACCCGTCTTGACCCCGACGGCTGCGAGCACGTGTACAAGCTGCTCGAGTGCGCGCAGGATATCTACAAAAGCCGACCCGACAGCACCATTGTCATTGTGGGCGGCGGTAAGCGGGCGGACGACCTAAAGCGCATTGCCGCCGACATAAACGCAAGGACAACCGACGGCTTTATCCGCTTTGAAGGTCCGCAGACCGACATATATAAATACTGTAACATCGCCGACGTGTTTGTGGGACTGTCCCGCTCGGCGCTCGAGGCGATGGCGTGTGAGGTGCCGACGGTGCTTTTGGGCAACACCGGCTACATCGGGCTGTTTTCTGACGCCACACGCGATATCTGCATCAACACAAACTTCACCTGCCGCGGTGTCCCCTACCCCGACAACCGCGAGATATCGGCGCTCATTGTCGATATGATAAACGACCCCGCAAAATACGAGGCTAACGTAAAGGCGGGTCTTGACATTGTAAAGACGACATATTCTGTCAGTGCGATGGCAAACGACGCGATGCTCTCCTACGCGGAGGCGGAGCGCGACACCCACCCCTACGACGTTATGCTGTGCGGCTACTACGGCAGGCATAACCTCGGTGACGATATGTCACTGCGGGCACTGTCGCACAATCTCGGAACAGTATGCGGCGTAAAGCGCACCGTCATACTCACCACCGACGCAAAGGCGACGCCCAAAACGGACGGCACGCTGTGCGTTCACCGCTTTAACATTATAAAAATACTTAAGCTTATGAAAAAGACGCGGCTGTTCATTCTCGGCAGCGGCTCGATTTTGCAGGACTCGACCTCGTCGCGCTCGATGTTCTATTATCTGTACATTCTGTCGCGCGCGCTCAAAAGATGTCCGCGCACAATGCTGTACAGCAACGGCGTCGGACCGATAAGCCGCGAATACCACAAAAAGCGCACCGTTACACTGCTCAACAGGGTGCAGAAAATTATGGTGCGTGACAGTCAGTCGCTCGACTACCTGCGCGCCATCGGCGTAACCAACGAAAACATCGCGCTGGCGGCGGACGAGACGTTCACGCTTGACAGCACGGCGCTCGGCGGCACCTATCCACTGGAGCGCACAAAGAAATATCTCGGCATAAACCTACGCTTTTTAAATATGAGCGACGAGTTTTTATCCGAGTTTGCGGGCTTTGTCGACACTGTATCGAAAAAGTACTCGCTGACACCGCTGCTTGTGCCGGTGCACTACGAGCAGGATATACCCGCGCTCAAGCGGCTGTCGGTACGGCTTGGGACCGAGCACATATTCATCACGCAAAAGCTGTCGCACGAAAAGACGCTGTCGATAATCTCGCAGTGCGACGTGTCGGTGCTCGAGCGCCTGCACGCTATCATCTTTTCGGGTATTTTCGGCGTGCCGTTTATGGCGGTCGACTACGACCCCAAGGTGCTGTCGCTCTGCCGTGAGCTGTCTATCGACAACTATGCGCTGTCGCTCAAAAGCTTTAGCGCGGACGCCGCAATAAAGTGCTTTGACGACCTTATGCAAAACAAAGACAGCGTTTGCGATATTATCAAAGAAAATGTTGCGGCAAAGCGCAAAATGGCAAAAAACAACGCACTCGGCGCAAAGGAGCTTTTGGACATATGAGGATTTTAGGGCTTGATTACGGAAACCGCCGCACAGGCGTTGCGATATCGGACGAGACGGAGTTTCTCGCGTCCTCCGTCGGCAACGTGGTCGAGAGCGACCCCGAAAAATGCGCCAAAAAGGTGGCGGAGATATACCGCGAGCGCGGTGCGGAAAAAATCGTTCTGGGACTGCCCAAAAATATGGACGGAAGCTCGGGCTTTCGTGTAGAATACACCTTGAAGTTCAAAGAGCTTTTACAAGAGCTTTTGCCCGACACAGAGATCGTGATGTACGACGAGCGGATGACGACAATGGCGGCGGCGCAGTATATGAACATTACCGACGTGCGCGGCAAAAAGCGCAAAAACACCATCGACACGCTCGCCGCGAAAATAATTCTGCAGGATTATCTGGACTCAAAGCGATGAAAAAGTTTTTACCTATATTAATATGTATAGTTCTGACATTGTCGGGCTGTGGGCAATGCGCCTACAGCACCGACTTTTTTGCTATGGACACGCTGATGAGCGCGACGGTGTACGGCAATGACGTTACAAAAGAGATTGAGGCGGAGGTTACGCGCATTGACGATATGCTGTCACTGACAAACGAAGGCTCCGAGGCAAACGCGTATAACAGCGCAAAAGCTGTCAGCGATGAGCTTTTGCAGTTAATTGCCGACTGCGAGGAGTACAAGGTGCAGACGGGCGGCGCATTTGACATCGGCATACAGCCGATATGTAACATTTGGCAGGACAGCGTGCCGACGGACGCGCAGATACAGGCGGCAAAGGGCATCAAAAAGATAGGCTTCGGCGCGATCGGCAAGGGGTACGCCGCAAGCCGTGTACGCGCGAAGCTTAACGGTGCGGGCGTGACGAGTGCCGCGATAAGCCTCGGCGGCAACGTATGCCTTGTGGGGTGCGACATTGACGGCACACCGTGGCAGGTGGGCATTCAGCATCCCGTTAAGACAGGAGAGCTTATTGCAACACTTGGTGCAAGTGACACGGCGGTCGTGACGTCGGGCGGGTATCAGAGATATTTTGAGCAGGACGGCAAACGATATCACCACATCATTGACCCCAAGACGTGCAGACCTGCGCAGAGCGGAATAATCTCTGCAACGATAATCACACCCGACGACACGCTCGCCGACGCGTATTCGACGGCGGTGTATGTTATGGGGCTTGAGCGCGCGACAGAGCTTTACAGGCAGGGCGGGTTTGAAATGATACTTGTAACGGACGATACCGTTTATTACACGCAGGGGCTCGAGGACAGCTTTACGCTCGCTGACACCGACTTTAAAACGGAGATGATAGTAAAATGATTTTGCACGATTTTCATATGCACCCGCAAATTATGCAAAATCCCGACGGCTTTGACACGTTTGTGCAGGCGGCGCTCGCAAAGGGGCTCACCGACATATGCATAACCGACCATATGCCGCTTTTGTGCTCGTCGGCGTCCGACCGCATACCCAAAGGTCGTGTTGCCGAGTACTGCGAAAAGGCATATGAATTAAAAGCGAAGTACAAGGGCATAATCAACATATTTGTCGGCATTGAGGCGGACTGGCACCCGTCGATTGAGAACGAGGTGCGCGCAGTGCTGGGTGCGGGCGAGTTTGACTGGGTCATCGGCTCGTCACACCTGCACGCGATAAAAAATGTAGATATTTTCAGTAAAGTAAAGACGAGGACCGACTACGCGCGCGAAATGTTTAAAAACACGGTGAGCGCGGCACAGAGCGGGTATTTTAACGCGATCGCGCATATTGATATGTACAAGTGGGTGTTTACCCGCCCCGACCGCTTCCCGCTGATTGACGACGGCTTTTGCGAAAAGGAGATTGCGCCCGAAATTGACGCGGCGCTGTGTGCGATAAAGGAACGAGAGCTGTATCTCGAAATCAACCCGCACTTTGAAAAGGAGCTGTACCCGAGCCCGTATATAACGGAGCGCGCTATTGATATGGGGATCAAATTTTATTACGGCTCCGACGCGCACAGGGCAGATTGCGTTGGCGACAAGCTAAGTACAATACTTTGCGACGATGTTTACGGGAGAGCGCTTAAATGAAAACAAGAGAACAGCTTTTAAATATTATAAGCAGCGTCGAGTGCACAAAAATTGATGCACACGTGCACACGCACCTTTGCGACGGCAAGCCCGAAATGACGGTTAAAAATATTGCCGATGCGGCAAGGGCGCGCGGTATAGAGCTGTGTATACTGACGCCGCACTTTCACAAGCGGGTAAGTGATGCGACGGCTACGCTCTATGACGACACAAATGAAGAAATTTTACTTAAATTAAGAAACGAGATCGATGAGTATGACGGCGATGTTAAAATTCTGCTGTCGACCGAGGCGGACATACTCGACAAGGACGGCAAAACCGCGCTGAATGTTTCGCAAAAAGCGTATGATGCGCTCGACTGCGTAACGCCAACGCTTAACTACCATCCGCTTTTGCCCTTAAAATGCGTTGAGGTGACCTACAGCGCCTGCATTGAGGAGATTTACAAAAGCGGCTACTTTGCGCACTGCGCAGGAGACATCGAAAATGTTATTGAAAGTGTGTACACCGCACAGGCAAACGCAATTAAAAAAGCGCCAACTCCTGCAATACTCGGGCACTTTTTTGCCGCGCACTCGATGGCGGTAAAAGGCTACAGCTGGTTTAATATGCAGCCGCGGCATATTAATATAATGAAAGAGGGCGCAAGCGCGGTCATTGACGCGTGCAAAAACGCGGGCGCGATAATTGACATTACAGGCATTCATCTAAAGGACGAAACACACGAGCAAAAGCGACAGCGTGACAGCTTTTTTTACGATTTTCAAACGTGGTTTATAAGCGAGTGCCGCAAAAAAGGCGTTATGCTTTTGCCCGGCTCCGATGCACATAGCCTAAAAAGTGTCGGCAACGTAGATTACTATAAAACCTTACTATAAAAAACCGATAAGCAAAGCTTATCGGTTTATTCTTTTGTATACAATTTGTCAAGCTCCCACTTCAGCGGATTTTGCTCGATGTATCCTGCAATTTCGTTATAGTCAGTTTCGTTTCTTATCACATGGTCATAAAATGAAGACTGAAAAAGCTTGCCGTTAAAACCATGCTTTTTACATTCTATAGTAGTTAACGATTTAAAAGCGCATACAATACGTGACAGCAAACACCGCTTGTTTTGTGTGCACACCGTTATAAAATACGCACCGCTTTGAGAGTAGTCAAATTCTTTTAAATGTGTCCGCTTTCTTTCCGGCAGCATCATTTATTTTTTATTTGCTTTAAAAGGTCGGACGCCTCGCGGGTGAGTTTTTCAATTTCTTCAAAGTCGCCCGATGCGATCTTGTCCTTTGGCACCATCCAGCTGCCGCCGCACGCAAAAATGCAGGAGCAGTTAAGGTAGTCCGCCACGTTATTTACACCGATGCCGCCCGTCGGCATAAAGCGCACCGAGGTATAGGGCGCTGACATCGCCTTTATCATTTTTACGCCGCCTGCGGCTTCCGCGGGAAAGAACTTTAAATACTTAAGACCGAACGACAGACCCATCTCCACCTCGCTCGGTGTGCAAACACCGGGGATTATGGGGTAGCCGTTATCGATACAGTGCTTAACTACCGCGGGGTTAAGACCGGGGCTTACGATAAACGAAGCGCCCGCCGACATTGCGCTGTCCGCCTGCGCAGGTGTGAGCACCGTTCCCGCGCCGATCAAAAACTCGGGAAACTCCGCCGAAATACGCTTTATACTCTCCTCTGCCGCCGCGGTTCTGAAGGTGACCTCGGCACAGAGTATACCGCCCGCCTTGAGCGCGCGGGCAAGAGGTACTGCGTCCTTTGCATCGTCGATAACGACAACGGGGACAATGCCGACGTCAGATATTCTTTTAATTAAGCTTTCCATTTTTAACACTACCTTTTTATGTTTTTTATAATTATAAAATCTATTTAACCCGTTGTCAACCGTACAATAAATATTGTATAATAGTATCCGACCACTACCGATTTGTTCGATAGATCTTACACCTCATCCACCGCAAGCGGTCCCCCTTCTCCTCAAGGAGAAGGCATAAATAGGATGAAGGTTGGTGTATGGAGGAAAAATGAAAAGATTTATTTCAATAGTTTTATCAATATTAATTTTAACGGGTATTCCGTTTTGTGCGGTGGGCGCAGAGATGTCGCCCATCCTTACAAAGCCGACGGTGTTTTTGTCGGGAGATGCGCAGTACAACATTGTGTGGGCGACAACCGACAGCGGCGCCGCCTTTGTCGAGATAAAGAGAAGCGGCAAAACCTACCTCTTTAACGACGAGTACGACGGGCTTATACGCACCGACGACTACATACACACGGTGCGCGTGCCAAAAGCGTTGCTTGATAGCGCGGGCGGCTACACGATCATATCAAGAAGCGTCTCTTCAAGCACAAAAAACGGCATCAGCTACGAAAATGAGGTGCGCGAAAATTATACTTTTAAGGGCGATAAAGGCAAAAACAGCATAAGTCTTGCGTTTTTTTCTGATTTACACCTAAAACCCGCCGAATTTGAGCGCGTTGATATGGCGCTTGACATTATGGCTGAAAAAATGGGTGCGGTGGACGTCATTGTTTTAAACGGCGACATCACCGATGCACTGCCCAACGATATGTATTTTGCAGAAACTCTGCTCGAGGGGGCGCACAGACTGTCGGGCGGCAGCATACCCGTGATATATGCGCGCGGCAACCACGAGGCACGCGGCGAGTACGCACAGTTTATTGACAGATACCTCGCGTTTGATAGCGGCAATATGTACGGCACGGTCAGCTTCGGACCGATGAGCGCGATCGTTGCCGACTGCGGCGAGGATAAGCCCGATTATCAGGTGGAGTACGGCGGACTTGTCGATTTTGACAACTATCTGACAGAGCAGTACGCGTGGCTTGAGGGTATGGGCGGCTATGACAGCTCACGCCCCTACCGCGTGGCGATATCGCACTCACCGAAGGTCTTTGACAGAATGTACAGCGAGCAGTGCCTTGACATTTTAGAGGACTACGGCACCGACATACTCATCGGCGGGCACTACCACACGGCGCAGATGTACACGTCAGCCGACTTTCCCATTGCAACCGACGGCGGTATGACAAGCGCAGGCTACCGCGCAGGCGTGCTCAAGCTTTCGGGCGACAGCCTTTACTTTGAGGTGTGGGACGAAAAGCTGAGTTCACAGCTTTTATATAATTCAACGGTTAAAAGCAAAGAGCTTACCGAGCGCACCGAGCAAAGCGGCGAATATGTACAAAACGCACCGCTTTTGCCGATTGTTAAAACGAGCGGTATTACGAGCACAAAGGGCTCGGACTATTCACCGACAGTGACCGTCGCGCCCACCGTTTTTGACTGCGGCGACAGCTACAGCATCGTTTACGCGACCGACAGCGGCTCGAATCTCACAAAGGCGCAGGCGGTCGTTACAACGGCTGACGGCAAGGAGTACACCTTTACAGACGCCAAGGCGGGCAACGCGGTTTCCGACCCGCTGCACTCTATAACAGTACCAAAGGCGCTTCTTGACGGCGGCAGCTACGTTTTAAAAACGACGTATCTGGGCGCATACGGCGCATACGGCGAAAACTATACCTACGAGGGCATATCGACCGACATCGGTCTTACAATAACGTCGCGGCGGTATACATTTAACAAACCGAGCGGCAAAGACCTTGCGGTCGCCTGCTTTTCGGGCGGGGTTGCCGCTGACATCAAAAACTCGATGACAGACGAGCCCGACGTCATCGTGCTTACCGATATGGCAAAGGGGCTGTACACCAAGCGCGATTTTATTGACAGCATCCTTATGTTTGCAAGCAGTATGAGCGGCGGGCAAAAGCCCGTTATTCTGTGCAGGGGCGAGGGCGAGTGCTACGGCGACTTTGCGCCATATCTTTCGCAGTATCTGCGGGGCGAGAGCTTTTTTGCAACAAGCTACGGCGACATCAACCTTATCGTGTGCGACACCGCCGACACGCTGCTGTCAAAGGTGCATATACAAAGGCAGGCGCAGTGGCTTTCAGAGCTCAAGCTTGACGGCAAGGCGTTTTCCTACTTTGTCGGCGCGGACGCTGACAAGGTAAGGAGCATTACAGCGGGCGTTTACGACCTGCTGGGCGGTACGGCGATAATAAGCCGTGCGCAGAGCGGCTACGGCACCTTCACCGTCTTTGAAAACGACCTGCTCACACAAAAGCAGAGCAGTATTTTCGGCTTTAAGGAAGCGCCGATAGTGTCGGTCAGCGCCTCGGTCAGCGCCGACAGGATAAGCGATAAACAAACGGTGGTTGCCGACTATATGACAAGCGAGCTTAAGGTCGCACCCGAAAGCTACGACGAGGCGGTGGTGGAAAAGCCGTCCGACCTTGCGTGGCACAAGCAGATGATATACACCTGGTACGAGCACGGTCTGCCGTCAACGCTTGAAAAAGGTCAGGTCAGCGCAATGCAGAGCACACATTTTCTTGTGATGTACTGTAACCTGCTCGGCATCGACTACCAAAAGATCGAGGGCGACAGCAGGCAGTTAAAAGCCGTTAAATTTGCTCACAGCGTCGGTTTTATATCGTATGAGCCCCCGATTATGTACACCTTCTCAAAGGACGAAATAGAGGGGATTTTAAAGGGATTTAATATATAAGGCAATCGGCAGTATAGTCATCGGCGGCATTGACGATGGCGGACATCAGATATTTTGAGGGTGAATCTATTTTGCCCTCTTTTTGTTTCATTTTGTCAATCACCATTATCAGCGCGTCGCCCGTCAGCAGCATAAGCTTTGAGCGCAGTATCGGCTGTGACAGCGGTATGCCGTCGACTGTGAGCGTTTTTGAATAGAATATCTTTGTAATGGCGTTTTCAAGCATCGCTTCAGTCCGTTCATCGAATATCTCGATTTCGGAATTGAAAAGAATTGTATGCAAAAGGTCAGCGTCGTCCGTCGACTGACTTAAATCAGTATTATTTAAATCAGTATTATTTATATCAGTATTATTTGTCGGAAGTTTTTGTACATCGGCATCGGAAGTTTTTTACATACATCATATACGTTTTACCGACACCCTGCGGCTTCTCACACAACAGACCGTACTCCTTTAATTCTTCAAAAATCTTTTGTGCAGAACGCGGGGAGAGATTGAGGACCTCGCCCGCTTCGTCGCGCTTGCAAAAAACAACGGTGTTGCCGTTTTTGTCGCACACTCCGTTTTGCTCAGAAAGACTGCGGCGGTCGAGCAGCAGCGCATAAAGCAGCTTGGCGTGTGACGAAAGCGTTTTATATCTGTCATCGGTAAACAGCTGTTTTGGTATCTTTATAAATTGCGTCATTTTGTTCTCCTTATATACTAAATTGTACACGAACAAAACGAACTAAACGAACAAATAAAAAAGGACGATGTAATCATCGTCCTTTACAAACACCTCATCCACCGCTGACGCGGTCCCCCTTCCCCTCAAGGTGAAGGCGTTTTTATTTACCTTTGGAGTCGCGAAGCTCAACAATTGAGTTGAACACCAGCTCGTCTGTGTTTTTGGTGTCACGGCAGAAATATCCCGTTCTTACAAACTGGAACTTATCAGAAGGTGCGGCGGCTGCCAAAGCTTTCTCAACCTTGGCGTTTTTAAACTCAATAACAGAATCCTTATTGAGATAGTCGCCGTAGGTCTTGCCCTCCTCCATTGTAACGAGGTTTTCCTCGGTGAACAGCTTGTCATACTTGATGACCTTTGCGTTTTCGCAGTCGTTGGCGTTGACCCAGTGGATAGTGCCCTTTATCTTGCGTCCGTCAGCGGGCATATTTGAGCCTGTCTCGAGGTCGGCATCACAGTGGATAACTGTCACGTTGCCGTTTTCATCGGTATCAAAGCCTGTACATTTTACAATATACGCGCTCATAAGTCTTACCTCGCCGCCGGGGTACATACGGAAAAACTTGCCCACCTTTTCCTTTAAGAAATCGGCGCGGTCGATGTACAGCTCACGGCTGAAGGTGACCTCACGCATACCTGCGGCCTCGTCGTTGGGGTTGTTTGAAACCTTAAAGGTCTCGGTCTTGCCCTCGGGGTAGTTGTCAACCACAACCTTGATGGGATCGATTACCGCGATCCTGCGGGGTGCAGAATAGTTGAGCTCGTCGCGCACGCAGTGCTCAAGCATACCGATATCGACGATTGAAAACGCCTTTGACACGCCTGCCGCCTTGACAAACTCGATGATTGAGCTGGGGGTATAGCCGCGGCGGCGAAGACCGCACAGTGTAGGCATACGCGGGTCGTCCCAGCCGTCAACAATGCCCGTTTCAACAAGCTCGCGCAGGTAGCGCTTGCTCATAACGGTGTTGGTTACGTTAAGACGCGCAAACTCATACTGATGCGGCTTGTTCTCAAAGCCGATCTTGTCAACGACCCAGTCATAGAGCGGGCGGTGGTTTTCAAACTCAAGCGAGCAGAGCGAGTGTGTGATACCCTCGAGTGCGTCCTGAATGGGATGCGCAAAGTCGTAGAGCGGGTAGATACACCATTTATCGCCCTGTCTGTGATGGCTTGTGTGGCTGATACGGTAGATGGCGGGGTCGCGCATATTGATATTTGAGCTTGACATATCGATTTTTGCACGAAGGGTGCAGGCACCGTCAGCAAACTCGCCGTTTTTCATTCTCTCAAAAAGTGCAAGGTTTTGCTCAACCGTTCTGTTGCGGTAGGGGCTCTCTTTACCGGGGGCGGTGAGGGTGCCGCGGTACTCGCGCATTTCGTCAGCACTCAGATCGCACACGTATGCGTCGCCCTGACGGATAAGCTGGCAGGCGTACTCGTAGCACTTGTCAAAATAGTCCGAGCCGTAAAATATGCCGCCGCTCGGGTCGCAGCCGAGCCACTTGAGGTCCTCGTAGATGCTCTTTACGTACTCGTCGTCCTCTTTTACGGGGTTGGTATCGTCGTAGCGAAGATTAAACAGACCGCCGTATTTTTGCGCGGTGTAGTGGTTAATGAAAATCGCCTTTGCACTGCCGATATGCAGATAGCCGTTGGGCTCGGGCGGAAAACGGGTGTGTATACGTCTGTCAAGACCGTTTTCGATGTCTTTGTCAATAATATCGTGTATAAAAAACGAAGTCAGTTCTTCCATTTTAGTTCTCCTTAATTGTTTTTATTGCATCATCGATGCGTGCAAAGGTTTTTTCCTTGCCTATGATCTGCATAATGCTGTAGAGGTCGGGCGACATTGTTTTACCCGAGACCGCAACGCGAAGCACCATACTGATATCACCGACGTGGCCCTTGTACATATCGGGGTTGTTTTTAAAGTCCTTGGGCTTTAGCGCAAAGCCGAGCTCAGAGGCGATTACCTTTAGCTTTTCAAACCATGCCGATGAGTCGTCAGCGGGGTCGTAGCTGTCCTTAAACTTTTGCAAAATGAGCACGGCGTCGTCCTTTGACACGTTTTCGGGAAACGGTGCCTGAACCTTGAACAGCTCGTCATAGAAAAGGTCGACATACGCCTTTACCTCGATCCACTTTGCAAGGTCCTTTCTCGGCTTGGCATCAGTGCGTCCGATTGCAAAAATACGCTTTGCGTAGTCGGGGTCGCGGCTCAAAAGTGAATATAGCTCACTGTCAAACTCGCGCGACCAGTCGATGACCTGCGTGCAGACATCGTCGGCCGACATAACGCTTATTGCGTTTTTGGAAACGTCGTCGAGCTTGTTTATATCGAAAAGCGAGCCGCTGTGGCTCATCTTTGCGGTAGTGAACTTAAAGTCGTCAAGCGGCGCCTTGGGGTTTTGCATACGCCACTCCTCAAAGTTGGAGTTAAGAAGCGTCATTACGTACTCGCGCACAGAGGCGGCAGGATAGCCCTGCTCTTTATAATACGACAGCGCAGCCTCGGGGTCGTGCCGCTTTGACAGCTTTCGCTTTGAGCTGCCGTCGAGCTTCATAAGCAGTGAGATGTGCAGGTACTTGGGGGTCTTGAAGCCGAGCACCGAAAAGAGCTGAACGTGGAGCGGGAGCGAGGACAGCCACTCCTCACCGCGTACAACGTGGGTCACGCGCATAAGGTGGTCATCGACCGCGTGCGCAAAGTGGTAGGTGGGGATGCCGTCGCTCTTGAGCAGTACCTGGTCAACATAGTTTTCGTCAAGCTCGAGTGCGCCCTTTATAACGTCGGTGAACTTGATCCTGCCGCCGACAGTACCGGGCGAGCGCAGACGAAGAACATACGGTGTGCCGTCGTCAATGAGTTTTTTTACTGTATCGATATCGGTGTCGCGGTATTTTGCCCACTCACCGTAAACGCCGGGCAGGACTTTTTTTGCCTCCTGCTCCTGACGGATCTTTTCAAGCTCGTCTTTTGTATAAAAGCAGGGGTATGCAAGACCGCGTTTTACAAGGTCCTTTGCAAAAACGTGGTAGATAGCCGCGCGCTTTGACTGAAAATAGGGGCCGTAAGCGCCGACATCGTCGCCCGCTGTCGCGCCCTCGTCAAACACAAGCCCGTAGTGCGCAAACGAGTCGATTATCGTTTCGACCGCGCCCTCCACCTTTCGCTGTGCGTCGGTGTCCTCGATGCGAAGAAGAAACAGACCCTGCGACTGTCGTGCAAGACGCTCCGACACAAACGCGGGAAAAAGGTTGCCGAAATGCACAAAGCCGGTGGGGCTCGGAGCTATTCGCGTAACCTTTGCGCCGTCGGGAAGGCTGCGGGGTGCAAACTCCGTCTCCATATCGGCAGGTGTTTTTGTTACGTGCGAAAACAAAAGCTCTGCAAGCTGTAAATTTTTATTATCCATATTATTTTTACCTCTGCATAATTTTTCAATTTAATATTATATTATAGATGTTTATTTAAATCAATAATATTTTTTAATTTATTGAAATTGAAGGCGTTATATGTTATGCTTGTGCTACAATAGGGACAAATAATCATTTATCCTTGACTTTTCTATCAAATGTGTAAGGCAAGGCAGGAATAACCGTCATACTTTCGGCGAATTTACTGCTTAAAAACAGAGTTTTTAACAGCATTTCATTTTGTATGATTTTCAATGTGTCAGTATGATTTTTGTCATACCATCAAAAATAGAGTTATCTCGAAATTTCGGGATAACTTTGTTTGCATATACAACTTGAAATCTCTGATAATAAATGGTATATTAAATTTAACAAAAGCCTCCCGACTTCCGAGGGAGGTGGCAAAACGAAGTTTTGACGGAGGGAGAGAAAATAAAAGAATATAATAAAGCTAATATCCCTCTTGCAAAAACTTTAAGAAAAAATATGCGAATATATAGACTTGAATGTTAAAAAATCTCTCCTTCAGTCAGCTTCGCTGACAGCTCCCTCGTCAGAGGGAGCCAAGGGGTAATTTGTTCCTCATTTAACACAAGCATAAATTAATCAAATGCGCCCGTAGCCCAGTTGGATAGAGCGTCAGACTCCGACTCTGAAGGCCGCTGGTTCGAATCCAGTCGGGCGCGCCAGAAAACAAAAAGCACTGCGAAAGCATTGCTTTTTGTTTTTAACGAAATAAATCCCTGTGGGATTTGTGAAATTGCCTTCGGCAGTGAAATATTGCTTCGCAAGTGATATGCCTGCGGGCGTGGGTGGATTTATTTCATTTCACTTTCTGCGTTAGCAGAAAATTTCACAATTCGCATAGCGAATTATTTCACATTTGCCACAAGGCAAATATTTCACTAAAATCAGTGACACCTGTCCCTACAAAATAATATGTACAAGCATTGTAGGGGCGACCATTGGTCGTCCGTTTGGATGGGTGCGAATTTTGGCGGGCGGGGAAACCCCGCCCCTACTTGACACTGAAAAACGTATTATATATAATACGTTTATAACTTAAGTGAGGATTATTTATGTCACAGTACAAGCTTATTGCGTGCGACCTTGACGGCACGCTCTACAACTCAAAAACACAGATAAGCCCGCAAAACCTTGCGGCGATAAACGCGCTTACGTCGCGGGGCGTTCTGTTTGTGCCCGCATCGGGCAGAACATTGTCGGAAATGCCGACAGAGCTTTTGCAAAACCCCGACATCCGCTATTACATATATTCAAACGGTGCCGCCGCAATCGACACCAAAACGGGCAAAAAGATACTTATGTGTATGTCGCAGTCGACAACGGGCAGGGTGCTTGACACACTTTATAACTTCAAAACGCACATCACGCTGCGTCACGACGGAATGTGCTATATTGACGCGGGCTTTCAAAAGCCGAGTGATATCAGTTTTTACAACGTTCACGAGGTTCATCACAGAGTTATTTCTGAATTTGGAATTTTAAAGGACGATTTCAGACAGTTTGTCTACTCGCTTGACGACGTTGAGGTGATGTCGGTATTTTTCCAAAGCAAAGCCGAAATGGACGAGTGCAAGCGTCAGCTCAACAGCATAGATGGCATAATCGTTGCGGACTCGTGGCCGTACAACCTCGAAATCTTCAGCACGCGCGCGGGCAAGGGCGCGGCGCTCACCGCGCTTGCAGGCAGTCTTGGCATTGATATAAAAAGCACCGTCGGTGTCGGCGACAGCGGCAACGATATGACGCTTGTCTGCGATGCGGGGCTCGGGCTTGCGGTCGATAACGCAAGCGACGCGCTGAAGGCGGTTGCCGACAGAATAATTTGTTCAAACGAGCAGCACGCTGTTAAGTACATTTTAAATAGCATTATAGGAGAAGACTAATGAAAGTTTACGATATGCACATACACGTTGACACGGGCACGCCCGACAGCGCAAAGCTGCTTGCCGACCTTGAAAACGCGGGCGTTTACGGCGGCGGGATCATCTCGGCGGCGCCGATTGAATCAAAGGAAAACCTTTTGTCGCTCGACTATCGCGAGCGCGTAAAAAACGTGCTCGAGTGGTGCAGGGATTCGGGCGACCGTCTTATCCCAATGCTGTGGGTAAACCCGTTTGAAAAGGACATAAAGGACAAAATCCGCGATGCAAAGGAGCAGGGCATCCGCGCGTTTAAGATCATCTGCGAAAACCACTACGTTTACTGCAAGGAAAATATGGATATGCTTGCGCAGATCGAAAAGACGGGACTGCCCGTGCTCTTTCACACGGGAATTTTGTGGAGCGGCAAGGACAGCTCAAAGTACAACAAGCCTGTTGACTGGGAGTGCATGCTCGGGTTTAATGGCATAAAGTTTGCGCTGGCGCACTGCTCGTGGCCGTGGTATGACGAATGCATTGCGGTGTACGGCAAGTTCCTCGAGTCGTACAATCACAGGCGTTCAAGCGAGATGTTTTTTGACCTGACCCCCGGCACACCCGAAATTTACCGCCGCGACCTTATAACAAAGCTGTTTACCGTCGGCTACGACGTTGACGACAACATTATGTTCGGCTCCGACCAGACGACTGTCGCCTACCGCGCCGACTGGACACAAAAATGGCTGAAGATCGACGGTGCGCTGTTTGACGAGCTGAACGTCAGCGACGCAACGCGCAAAAAGATATACTGCGGCAACTTTATGCGCTTTCTTGCGGGCGGCGACATTGACCACTCACTGCCCAGAATGGGGGAATAATTATGGATTTTTTTATAAACGAAATCGTTGAAAACGACAGAGTAAAGCAAAAAATACGCGAAAATATGTCGATGGCGGGCGATGCAAGGGCGATTGCCGACAAAATAATCGGCGGCGAAAGGGTTGTGCCCGAAAAGGGGCTGCAGACCGTCTTTGTGCTGGCGCATCTTGCCGACTACGCGCTCAAAATCAACTCGCAGCGCGGCATTTCAAAAGAAATCACGGTGGCGACGCTAAAGGACGTTAACGTATGGTTTAAAAACTACGAGGCGGTGACGGGAGAGATCGGCATCGGCGAGTTTGACTGGCTGCTCTATCACTACACAGGTAAGATCTTTCGCTTAGGAAGACTGCAGTTTCACATAATCAACGGTGACGGCGGGCGCGTGATAAACACGCACATTCCGCAGGACGAGCCGCTCATCGAAGACGAGTGCGTGCGCTCGTTTGATATGGCAAGAGCGTTTTTTAAAGAGATTTTCCCGAGCGAAAAGCCCGACAGGTTTGTCTGCTCGTCATGGCTGCTGAACGAAAATCTTGATAAGATCTTGAGTGAGGGCTCAAACATTGTAAGGTTTATGCGGCTGTGGACAAAGGAAAAGGAAAAGGATGACGACAGCGCGCAGGCAAAAAAACGCGTGTTCGGCTTTGATTTTGACGGAAATGTCGAGACCGCACCCGAAAACACAAGCCTTCAGCGTAATTTGAAGGCGTACCTGCTGTCAGGCGGAAAGGTCAACAAGACCGAAGGATATATTTTGGTTTAAGCATAAAAAAACAGACCCAAGCGGGTCTGTTTTTTATTTTATTTTGCGAGGACAAAGTTTTTGTGGAATACATAGAGCATCTGTGCGGCTTCCGCGCGGGTTGCGCTGCCGAACGGCTTGAAGCTGCCGTCCTTATAGCCCGTTACAATGCCCGCCTGCTGACATATCTCAACTGCGCTTTTTGCATACTTCTGAATGCTGTCGGCATCGGTGAAGGTCACCTTTTGTGTAACAGCCTTCAGCTCTACGTTATAGTACTGCGCGTATCTTACGATAAGTGCGCACAGCTGCTGACGGGTAACGTTATCGTCGGGCGAGAACTCTGTCTTGCTTGTGCCCGCAACGATAGACGTGCTTGCGCCCCAGGCAACAGCGGCGGTGTAGTACTTACCGCTCTTGACATCGGCAAACGGAGTTGTAGCCGATTTATTTGCCGCCTTCCCCGTGTCAACGCCCGCCATTCTTGCAAGAATGGTTACAAACATTGCGCGGGTCACGTTAGTGTTCGGTTCAAAGGTGGTGTCGGTAATACCCGAGATAAGACCGTAGCTTACCGCGTGGTCAACCGCCTTTTTATACCACGCCTTTGCCTTGACGTCGGTGAATTTCTTTGACGAGTCGATGATGGTAACTGTGATCCTTGTGCCCTCTGCGGTTACAGTTTCGGGAGTGTTACATACAGAGCAGACACGTGTCTTTGTACCGTCTGCTTCGGTGGTGGCGTCGTTATTGTAAACGTACTCGCCCCACTTATGTCCCTCGTGTGCGATTTTACCGTCGCCTGCCTTCCACGCGTCAAGGTCTGCAATAAGTGTTGTACATCCCTCGTCTGCATAGAGTTTATGGCATCTTTGGCACTCGTAGTAGTCGTTATAGCCGTCAACGGTACACTCTGCCTTTTTGCCGTCCTGCTTTTTGGGGTCGTGACCGAGCTTTTCTGTCGGCACGTAGCCTTCCTTATACTCGTCGCAGAGAAGGCATGCAAGGTGCTCGTTATGTCCGCCGTTTTCACAGTCGGACGGCTTGTATTCAACAGTGCTGACGACGTGATTGCCGCCGCTGCGGATAGAGGTCACTGCCGCCGAGGCCTCTACTTGTGACATTGTATCGGGGTCAGCGGTGCAGGCGTATTCGTAGCCGGAGCATACAGCAGACTCATTCGCCTCAGCTGTCGGCTGAACTGCCTTGAGAAGCGCAACTGCATCGTCGTTTGTAACGGTTACGGGCAGTGTTCTTGAGTTTATCGTTACGTCGTAGGTCTTTTCGGTATCCGCTGTTGCAAGGTCGATCTCGAGCGCCTCTGTATATGTTACAAGATCGGTGATATCAAAGGCTGACTGCGGTGCATTTTCCTTGGTCACAACCGCGTTATGAAGCGCAAGGCTTACAAAATTCGCGCTATTGATGGCGGGTGTGTCAGCACAGATCTCGGTATCGGTAATTGCAAGATTTGTCTTTGCAACGGTTGAGGACACGGGGCCTGTCAGCAGCTTTGTGCTGATAGAAACGGTGTTTTCGCCGATGGGAGCAAGGGTTGCTGTCACCTGCTCTGCCATTATCTTGCCCATTTCCTTATATCCCGTTGCGTTGGGATGCAGCTTATCGTCGGAGTATTTTGTGCCCGACGGGCTGAACATATGACCCATAAGGCTATGAAGGTCGATGACCTTTGCGCCCGTCATATCGGCAATTATCTGCTCGATGCCCTGCATATTTTCGTTAATGAGGATAGCAGCCCTTGCGTCGTCGTAGCGGGCGGTGGTGGTCGTGAGGTAGACCGCGGGCTTTGAGGGCAGTGCCTGATACTCGCGGATGAGCTCAACGTAGGAGTTGATAAAGTTATCGTTTGACAGCCAGCGTACCGGCTCTGCGATTGCCGAGTCGTTTGCGCCAAGACCTATGATAACAACGTCGCCGTTATAGGCAATACTGCCGTCGTACATTGACTTACGCAGTATCTTGTAGTGGCGCTCACGGTTGCCCTCTGCCGCGTTAAGACGGAGGTACTCGATATACTGTGCAGTGGCACCGCTGCCGCCGTAGTTCTGGATATCAAAGCTTGATGTGCCGAGAAGGTTTTGCATTGTTGTGGGGTAGGAGTACTGACGCGAGCCGCCCACAACACCGTCGGTTATCGAGTCGCCGACACAGGCGATCTTTACCTTACGCATTGTAACGCCCTTGATATTTGCAACAGCGCTGTATACGTTCACTGCGGTAACAAGCTCGAGTGTTTCGATTTCGGTGATGTCGTCGGGGAAGACGATATTGTCGCTGTAAAGACCCATCTCGCCCGTGGACGAAGCCACGCTCACACCTGTTGTAAGCTTAACGGGTGCGCCGTCGTAGTATGAGATTACCTCAATGCCGTTAGGTGCGCCGTAAAGTGAGGGGTAGTAAAGGGTGGGACGGTCAATGCCGTCAATCGTGGTTGCCGCGCTGTCAATATCAGCAACGTCCTTGATACCCATAACGTAGAGGGCATAAACGATTTCGATATCGCCGCGTTTTGCCTTGACATACGCCTTTGTCGCGCAGCCAAGTGTTACATCAAGCGATGTGAGCTGTTCTGTGCACGCGGCGTCGGAGTATACCTTATAGGTAACGCCGATATCGCTTGTAAGGCTAATGCTTTCGATATCGTTTACAGCGTAGCCGTAGATGGTGCGGGTCTTGCTGTCGGTCGTAACGCCCGACACACCGCTGACTGTCAGGGGCGCCATATCACCGATGGTGGTGGTAAGCGCGTAGTCGAGGTAGTAGTCTGCATCGACATCGGCGGGGATATCGCCCGTAACACCGTCACGGTAAGCAAGGGTGTACGTCTCAAAGTAGTTATCTGAAAGGTCAAGCTCTGTAAGCTCGTTTACATAGGGGGTCGCGAGCAGACCGATGATACGGTTATTTACAAAGGTGATTCTGTCGGTAAAGTCCTTATCATTGGGACGGAAGGAAGCACTTCCCTGCCACTGAATTGCGCGGACATTGAGGTCGGAGGTCGAAATGACCGTGTTACCGTCGAGCGTCATTTTGGTAAACGCCGCGGGCCAGATCACGATTGCGCCCTCTGTGCCGCCGTCGTAGCAGTCGATAAAGTGGTTATCCTTAAGCTCGAGAGTGAGGTCGAGGTCCTTTATCTTGTCGTCGGCAACGTTTGCGTTTGACGAGTAGCCCGAGAAGTTTACAACGTAGCCAAAGCGGCTTGACGGGTCGCTGTTATCCTTGATAAAGCTGTTTTTGAGCGTCATTTTACCTGTTGTTGTGCCGACGCCCCACTTGGGAAAGCCGAGTGTTGCCATATCAACGTTACAGCCAAAGCCGTCGATGGTGAAGTATGACGGCACCTGCTCCTGAAACAGCGCGTGGTTTGTATTGGCGCCGCGGTTGATAAAGAACAGGTTCTTTATTGTAAACTCGTCGTTATTGGTAACGGTTGTATCGGTGTAGTTTGTATTGTTTGCATTAAGCAGGTTAAACTCACGGAAATCACCCGTCTCAATACAGCGGTCGAGAATGGTGTTTTCGAGAGTGATGCTTGTTTTATAGCCTGACAGCTTTCTTGCGGTGTCGTTAAAGCCGCGGGTAAGTCTGAAGCCTGAAATGAGGATTTTTGTGCCGTTTTCGTCCACGGGTGTTGCAGACTGTGCAATAACGACGTCGGTATCGGCGATAACGCTGTCGCCCGTCTTGCCCCAGCTTTCGTTCTGAACAACCTTATTGCCCTGTACAAGCCAGGGGTCAACGTCGTGGTTTTCGCCGTAGATCTCAACCGAGCGGGTAATTTCAAACTTTGTAAGCTTGCCCGAGGGCACGATTATCTGTTTTGCGTCGGTTGCAAGTGCATCGGCAAGCGTTGCAAAGGCGTTTACGCCAACGGTGAAGGTGTAGTACTCGCCGTCCCAGCGCGAAATAACGGTATCACCCGCCGCTTTTAAGGCGGCAGCGCCGATTACTGCAACAG
>JAZQDN010000050.1:0-4428 GCA_045546815.1 Eubacteriales bacterium | reverse complement strand
GACCTGCTTACAAAAGAAATCCGTCATCAGATGGAGCGTGACGGTACCGACTTTGTTTGGGAAGATTTGCGACCGATAGGTGAAACAGAACTAAAAAAGCATTTTCCCAATATTGTGGAGCATTGTCGTGAGATGGGCTACGACGTTTTTTCAGAGCCAATCCCTGTTGTGCCCGCACAGCACTATTTTATGGGCGGTGTCGAGATAGACAAAAAAGGCAATACCTCAATGCCGATGCTCTATGCGGTGGGCGAGACTGCCTGCAACGGCGTTCACGGAAAAAACCGACTTGCAAGTAACTCGCTTCTCGAAGCTCTCGTTTTTGCTAAACGTGCCGCACACGATATCGCGGAAAAAGTTAAAAACGCTGAGGCACAGGAACTTTTTGTCGACCTTTTACAGTATACCGATGTAAAGGCGATTCAGCGCGAATACAGCCTGGCTGTCCGTCGCGAAATTGACCGTATGGCTAATGTAACAAAGTAAAGGAGTAAATACTATGTTTGATCAGGTAACATTAAAATTACAGGTAGACCCACTCATTTTAAGCGCTCTGCGCGAAGATATAACAAGCGAGGACGTGTCAACAAACAGCGTTATGCCGCATGCACAGGCGGGCGTTGTTGATCTCATCTGTAAAGAAGACGGAGTGATCTGCGGTCTTCAGGTGTTTGAACGTACCTTTACGCTTGTTGACCCCGATGTAAAGGTTGAAATGTTTGTGACCGACGGTGACGAAATAAAGGTAGGTCAGCTTGTTGCCCGTGTTCACGGCGATATCCGCGCTCTGCTTTGCGGCGAGCGTACCGCACTCAATTATCTTCAGCGTATGAGCGGTATCGCAACCTATACAAGAAGCGTTGCGTCACTTCTTTCGGGGACAAAAACAACCCTTCTTGACACAAGAAAAACAACACCAAATAACCGTATTTTTGAAAAATACGCCGTTCGTATCGGCGGCGGTAAAAACCATCGCTATAATCTGTCTGACGGTGTTATGTTAAAGGATAACCATATCGGTGCCGCAGGCGGTGTAAAAGAGGCGATAGCCGCCGCAAAGGCGTATGCGCCATTTGTTCGTAAAATTGAGGTCGAGGTTGAAAACTTTAATATGGTAAAAGACGCGGTTGATGCGGGTGCTGATATAATTATGCTTGATAATATGAGCCACGATGAAATAAAGGTGGCAATGGAATATATTGCAGGTCGTGCAGAGGTCGAGGTCTCGGGTAATGTCACCAAAGAAAATATCTCGCGCCTTACCGATCTCGGTGTCGATTTCATTTCAAGCGGCGCTCTCACACACTCCGCACCCATTCTCGATTTATCACTCAAAAATCTTCACGCGGTTTAGGAGAAAGCAGATGAACGGAGAAACAAGACGAAACGAAATAATTAAGGTTCTCTTATCGGCGGATGTCCCCGTTTCAGCCTCAACCCTTGCAAAACAGTTTGGCGTAAGTCGGCAGGTAATTGTGCAGGATATTGCGCTTATCCGTGCCGCAGGTCACGATATAATCTCGCTCGCGCGTGGCTACAAAATCAATTCGTCCAAAATGTGCCGTCGCGTTTTCAAGGTACATCACACCGACGAAAATGTCGGAAACGAGCTTAATCTGATTGTCGACCACGGCGGTGTTGTCGTTGACGTGTTTATTTACCATAGGTCGTACGGAACAGTACGTGCCAATATGGGCATAAAAAACAGAGCCGACGTCAAGCGGTTTATTGACGACCTCGCAACGGGTAAGTCCAGTCTTTTGTCAAATGCAACGAGCGGGTATCACTATCATACAGTCGAGGCGGAAACAGAGCGTGTGCTCGACGACATTCAGTCGTCACTCGAAAAAGCGGGCTTTATAGCACCGCTTCAGGAATACGAGCCCGATGATATCAAAAAATAAAGGAGATGCTTTTTTGCATCTCCTTTTTTAAATTATTTTGTCGGCAGTTCCCATTTTGTGTACATAAGTGAGCAGTGCTTGTCGTCAAACGCTTTCTGATAATAAACAGTGTAAATGCTGCCGTCGTCAAGCTCAACGCTCGAGCAATAGCCCGAATCCCAGTTGATTGCGTTGTCGCAAAGCATGATCTCGTCGCCCCAGCTCTTGCCGCCGTCGTAGCTGATTCTTGCACACTGACCGAATGTACCGTGTCTTAATGTGTATGTAAGAACGAGTGCGCCCGATGAATGCTTTAACACGTGAGGCGGTGAGCCTGCGCAGAGATACTCGGGTGTAGTCCAGCTTTTGCCACCATCGTTTGAAAATGTTTTATACATACAGAATTTATGAGAATCCGGGTCCTCATGTACTCTTATGATACCAAGGATTGTGCCGTCGTCAAGCTCGATTGCATACGGCTCGTGTGACGAAATTTCGGGGTTGTTTTTGATGTTGTCAAATGTATACAGCTTTTTCCAGGTCTTGCCTCCGTCTTCACTCTCAGCCGCTGTAATCGGACCCTGATGAGTTCCCTCAAATAAAGTACCCAGATAAAGCAGCTTTCCGTTTTTAAGCTTTGTCGGACCGTGAGGGGAGGTTACGGGAACCTTTATTGCCTCGCCCCAGGTCTTGCCGCCGTCCTCTGAAATTTTAATAAACGAACCGACCATTTTATCGGGGTCGTTAAGCCAACGCTCTGTGCCCGCTTTCCACAGCTCGACAACCTCTTCTTTTACGTACTTTGTTATACGGTTATATCTTGTGGTGCACTGGCTGACGTCGTTAATAAACCACGAAATCAATAATTTATTGTCGCCGAGGGGTAAAACACCGCCGTCTCTGTCGTCGAATCTTGTATCGTTTACAACGATAGGACCCATCCAGCTTTTTGCATTGTCGTCGCTTACAAACATATAGTTTTTGCCGAACGGACAAACGTGACCGAGTCTGTGACCCGAGGCCACAACGTAAATTTTGCCGTTTTCGTCGCGGGCAACCGTCGGCCAACCGATATAGTTAAAAAGCCCGTCTGTTTTTCTGTAAAGTATTCCTTGTTCCATAAAAACCTCTTTAAATATAATTATTTACTTTGTCGGTAGTTCCCACTTTGTGTACATAAGTGAACAATGTCTGTCGTCAGACACCTTCTGATAATAAACAGTGTAAATGCTGCCGTCATCAAGCTCTACGCTTGAGCAGTAGCCTGAGTCCCAGTCGCGTGCGTTGTCACAAAGCACGATCTGGTCGCTCCACGTTTTGCCGCCGTCGTAGCTTATTCTTGCGCACTGACCGAATATACCGCTTCTTAATGTATATGTAAGAATGAGTGCACCCGACGAATGCTTTAAAATGTGAGGAGGTGAGCCGGGGCAAAGATATTCAGGTGTGCTCCACGTTTTGCCGCCGTCGTGTGAAAACGATTTGTACATACAGAACTTGTGCTGGTCGGGGTCTTGCTGAACGCGAATCACACCGAGTATTGTACCGTCGTCAAGCTCGACAACGTACGGCTCGTGCATTGCAAATTCGGGATTGTTTTTAACAAAATCCACAGTGCCGAGCGCGGTCCAGGTCTTGCCGTCATCATCGCTTTCGTAAGCGGCAATAACGGTCTCGTGCTTATCAAGAAATCTGTTGCCATAGTATAAAAGCTTGCCATTTTTAAGCTTGATCGGACCGTGCGGTGCAGTTACGGGTGCTTTTATCGGTTCGCTCCAGCTTTTGCCGCCGTCCTCTGAAATTTTAATAAACGAACCCATCATTTTATCGGGGTCAGCAAGCCAACGCTCAACGCCCGCTTTCCACATTTCTACAACTTCTTCTTTTGCATACTTTGTTATTCTGTTGTATCTTTCGGTGTAACCGTCGGTATCAGTAATAAACCACGATATTAATAGCTTGTCGTTACCGAGAGGCAGGACACCGACGTCTCTGTCATCAAATCTTGTGTCGGTTACAACGATGGGACCTGTCCAGCTTTTTCCGTTGTCGTCGCTTATAAACATATAGTTTTTACCAAATGGACAAACGTGTCCGAGTCTGTTGCCCGAAGCCGCCACGTAAATTTTTCCGTTTTCGTCGCGTGCAACCGTCGGCCAGCCTAAATAGTTGAAAAGTCCGTCGGTTCTTCTGTAAATTACACCCTGTTCCATAATAAAATACTTTCCTTTGTTATTTTTTTGTGATAAAATATAACTGTTGTTTTTATTCTAACACGGCAAAAAGTGTTATTCAATACATTTTGAAGACAAATTATTTGTCCGGTTATCAAATTTTTTAATATCAGCGAAAGGAAGTATCTTAATTGACCGAAATTTTAAACACACTCAACAGCCCTGTGTTATACCTCATCTGCGGCGGAATAATACTGTTTGTTGTTCTGTTTTCCGCTCTGTTTATGGTGCGTGCGTATAAAGCGGGCATCGCAATGGGTATGGACAAAAAGGTTTTAAACCGTACCATCACCTCAAAGTCGGATCGTAGC
>JAZQDN010000049.1:0-5159 GCA_045546815.1 Eubacteriales bacterium | reverse complement strand
AGGAGGAGCGTAAGCAGGTTATGGGGATCGTCAAGGACGCATCTGATGACAAGGCTACACTTATCGCCCATATCGGTACGATCAATGTAAACGAGGCGGTTGAGCTCGGCAAATACGCACGCGAGCTCGGCTACGACGCAGTATCGAGCGTTGCCCCCTACTACTTCAAGTTTTCGGGCAGCGAGATAAGAGACTACTATAACTATCTTGCAGACGAGTCAGGTCTTCC
This sequence comes from Eubacteriales bacterium, assembly GCA_045546815.1. Lineage (GTDB taxonomy): Bacteria > Bacillota > Clostridia > Oscillospirales > QAKW01 > RGIG9041. The sequence continues at coordinate 4,930 of JAZQDN010000049.1, read as the reverse complement.
CATGCTTGTATACCACATCCCCGTATTTTCGGGTGTTAATATGGGCGCGAGCGACCTCGCGGCATATCTTCAGGACGACCGCTTCCTCGGTATCAAATATACTTCAAACGACTTTTTCACACTTGAGCAGTGTAAGACCAACTACCCCGACAAAATCGTTTATAACGGCTACGACGAGATGTGCCTTTGCGGTCTTATGATGGGTGCTGACGGTGCGATCGGTTCGACCTATAACTTTATGGCTGACAAGTTTGTAAAGATCCGCGAGCTTTTCCTTGAAGGCAGGGTAGCCGAGGCACAGGAGATTCAGAAGGAAGCAAACCGTATCATCACAGTTCTCTGTCAGGTCGGCGTTATGAACGGCGAAAAAGAGGTCCTCAATCAGCTCGGCTTTGAGATGGGCAGCTGCCGTAAGCCGTTCGGTAAACTGAACGACGAGCAAAAAGCGCTTATCGCCAAAGAGATCGTACCCTTCGTTACTGCACAGTTATGATTCTCGAAAAGATAAATACCGAATACTATATGTGCCGCATCCCCGGCATTATCGCAACGTCGCGCGGCTCGCTTGTTGCCTACTATGAGTGCCGCAGCGAGTACTCCGACTGGGCGCAGATAGACTTAAAGGTCATCCGCTCGCAAGACGGCGGTAAGACGTTTGAAAGGGTGCACCTTGTAAAAGGGGAGGGCAACACCCTCAATAATCCGATGATGGTTGAAAAGGACGGCGTGATACACTTTTTGTATCTTAAAAACTATCGCGAGCTTTTTTACTGCACATCGACCGATGACGGCAAAACCTTTTCCGACCCTGTCGATATAACAAAAACGCTGACAGACGGCGGCTTTTTCTATAACGCGGCGGCGATTGGGCCTGGTCACGCAATTGTGCATCACGGCAGAATATTAATGCCCATCTGGTTTGCACATAATCACGACGACCCCTCCGCCCACGGTCCGTCCTTTATCGCCACGCTCTATTCGGACGATGACGGAAAATCGTGGCAGCTCGGTGAGCGCATCGGCGAGAATTTCTTTTTAAACCCGAGTGAATGTGCCCTTGCCTCTGTCGGTGACGAGGTGATAATATCTGTGCGTAACGGCAACGCCTGCCGCCTTCGCGGTATCGCACGGAGCAAGACGGGCATTGACGGCTGGCAGGATATCACCTTTGCGGGCAACCTTCCCGACCCCGAGTGTATGGGCAGTATGGATACGGTGGGTGACACTGTCTATCACATAAACTGCGCATTCGGTAACCGAAATTTTGACCACCGCGGCAGAATCAAGCTTACTGTCAAGGCGTCGGATGATATGTTTAAAACATATAGATCGGTGCTTGTCGATGAGCGCGGCGGATATTCCGATATCGCGGTTGTCGGCGACAAAATGCACATAATCTATGAGCGCGACTTTAAGGACAGCGAAAACTATGCGCTGTACTTTGTGACAATTGATAAAATCTGATTCGGAACGGCCTGTGTGCCGTTCCTTTTTTTATTTTGTTATTGTTTTTTATGGCAGTATTTGTTATAATGTAATAATACTAAAAAAAGGAGTAAAAATATGTCAGTAAACTACCTTGATATTTCACCCGATACATTGTGCGAGTGCGGCAAGACCCACCGCGCAGATATAGATGACGTTATCATAAAAAGCGGCGCGGTAAACGAGCTGCCTGCCGTGCTCTCCCGCTACAATGCCAAAAAGGTTTTTGTGGTAGCCGACGTCAACACCTTCGATGCCGCAGGCAAAACAGTGTGCGAGCTGCTTGATAAAAACAGCATAGCCTATTCAAAATATATTTTTCCCGACAAAAACCTTGAGCCCGACGAAAAGGCGGTCGGCTCTGTTATAATGCACTTTGATAACAGCTGTGACATCGTTGTCGGTGTCGGCTCGGGCGTTATAAACGATATTTCAAAGATACTCTGCACCACCGCAAGCCGCCCGTATATCATTGTCGGCACCGCTCCGTCAATGGACGGCTACGCGTCTGCCACCTCGTCAATGGCGCGCGACGGTGTAAAGGTGAGCATCAACTCAAAATGCCCCAATGTCATTATCGGCGATATCGATATTGTCAAAAACGCTCCTGTGCGTATGCTGCAGGCGGGTCTTGGCGATATGGTCGCAAAATATGTCGGCGTTTGCGAGTGGAAAATCGCGAACACCATCAGCGGCGAGTACTACTGCGAAAAAATCGCAACACTCGTTCGCACCGCACTCAAAAAATGTGTTGACAATGCCGACGGTCTTTTAAAGCGTGATGAGACCGCTGTTGCCGCCGTTTTTGAAGGACTTGTTATCACAGGTCTTGCAATGTCGTATGCAGGCGTTTCGCGCCCCGCATCAGGCGGTGAGCACTATATGTCGCACGTGTGGGATATGCGCGCGCTCGAGTTCGGACTGTCAGCTGACCTGCACGGTATCCAGTGCGCACTCGGTACACTCTATTCAGCCCGCCTCTATGAGCGCTTAAAATCAGTTACACCCGACAGACAAAAGGCGCTTGACTACGTAAACGGCTTTGATTTTAACGAGTGGGCAGACACTTTGCGCAAGTTTTTGGGCAGCGCGGCAGAGCCGATGATCGCACTCGAGGCAAAAGAGCAAAAGTATAATAAATGCGCACATAAGGAGCGCCTTGAAATTATTATAAATAAGTGGCAGGATATTGTAAATGCTATAGATACCGAGATGCCGACAGGGGATACGCTCAAAGCGCTTCTTGATAAAATAGGCGCACCGACCACGGCGAAAGAAATCGGTGTTGACCCCGAAATTTTGCCGCTCACACTAAAGGCTACCAAGGATATCCGTGACAAATACGTGCTTTCGCGTCTTATCTGGGACCTTGGCGTTATCGACGAGTTTGCAAACACCCTTTCGGAATAAAAAGGAGAGATTTTAATGAATATCTGGCATGATATTGACCCCCGGCGAATTAATGTTGACGACTTTGTTGCAGTTATCGAGATCGGTAAGGGCACAAAGTGTAAGTACGAAATGGATAAGGACACGGGACTTTTAAAGCTTGACCGCGTGCTGTATACCTCGACCCATTACCCTGCAAACTACGGCTTTATCCCGCGCACCTATGCCGATGACTATGACCCGCTTGATGTGCTTGTGCTCTGCTCGGAGCAGATTCATCCGATGACGCTTGTGCGCTGCTACCCGATAGGTGTTATCTCGATGATCGACGACGACCAGCACGACGAAAAGATAATCGCCATCCCCTACGGTGACCCGACCTATAACAGCTATACCGATATAAGACAGCTCCCCGTTCATATTCAGGAGGAGATGCAGCACTTTTTCAAGGTGTATAAGGCACTCGAAAACAAATCTACCGTTGTTTACGAGGTGTCGGGCGCCCACTACGCAAAGGAAATTATCCAAAGCGCAATCGACCAATACAACAAAACCTATGTAAAATGAGTGAAACCAATCTTCCGAACCGAAAAAGGATACGGCTGAAAAACTACGATTACAGCACTTCGGGTGCATATTTTGTTACATTATGCACAAAAGATAAGCGTAATTATTTTTGGGACAATGTAGGGGCGAGCATTGCTCGTCCGCAAGATGTACGCCTGTCACAATACGGTAAGGCTGTGGACAAGGCTATTGCCAATATTCCGTTGGTGTATCCTACGGTTAAAGTGGATTGCTATGTAATTATGCCTGATCATATTCACTTATTATTGGTGATGTCTGATGACGGGCGCGGACGCCCAATGCTCGCCCCTACTGTGTCGCGTGTGATACAACAATTAAAAGGCTACGTTACAAAGCAGATTGGTTGCTCAATCTGGCAGAAATTATTTATTGATCATGTGATTCGTAATCAACAGGATTATGAGGAGCACGTAAAATATATCTATAATAATCCATTGAAATTCAATTTGGATACAAAATAAAAAAGAGCCGAATGGCTCTTTTTTATTTGCCCTGCAAAACCCAAGCGGACGACCAATGGTCGCCCCTACATTGCGGGGTGTTATTTTATATATTCAATTTTAATCGGCATATCTTTTCTTGAGCTTTCGATGCAGGCGCAGCAAACGGCAACGGTGTTTGCGCCTTCCCTTGAGCTGACCGGCATCTCGCGTCCGTCATTCAGCGCGTCAACGAACATGTCGATCTCCGCGTCGATGTTGTGGTTGTTCACTTCAACTGGAAGCTCGATTGCGCGGGTGTATCTGCGCTTGCCGTCCTCCCAACGCTCGCCGTCCTCGTAAAGCCAAATCTTATCAGATGTGTTGTCGCAAATGATAGTGCCGCGTGTTCCGTAGAAAACCGAGCGCATAGTGTAGTCGCGCTTACAGCCGATAGATGTAAATACCTTTCCGTTTACACCGTTTGGAAACTTGAGCAGTGCAACGGTGCAGTCGTCAACGGGCCAGTCGGTGAGACACTTGTGGTTTGACAGCGCATAAACTTCAGTAGGATCACCCGCGATCCAGCGAAGCAGGTCGACCGCGTGACAGCCGCCGCCGATAATACCGTGACGGTCGGGGTGTACGCGCCAGTCATCTACACCGCGTGATACGGCATAGTCGTGCGCATACTCGCTCTCGACAAAAAACAGCTCGCCTATGCGTCCCTCGTCGATAAGCCTTTTTGTCATAATAAACGACGGCGTGCAACGGCACACCTGACCTATCATAAGATGTCTGCCGCTTTTTCTTTCGGCGTCGATCATCTTCTGACACGCCTCAAGCGTGAGCGCCATCGGCTTTTCACACAAAACGTCCTTGCCCGCCATCAAAAACGCCTCTGTCATTTCAAGATGGTGCTTGTCGGGGGTGACGATGACCGCCGCATCAACGTTTTCGTCGTTTACGTAATCGCGCCAGTCGGTCGTTGTACGGACGCCCTCAAACTCCGCTTTTCTTTGCGCAATATACTCTTCGTGTATGTCGCA
>JAZQDN010000048.1:0-7311 GCA_045546815.1 Eubacteriales bacterium | reverse complement strand
TGATTTACCGCGTCAGTAAGAACGCAGCATCACATTGTCAGTGATATCCAAAAAGGCGAGAAGACCCATAGCGAGTCTGTCCTCGGGAACAAACGAAAGGCGAACACCGAGCTCGCGTATTTGCATCGGGGTTTTATTACGGAGGTTATCCTCTGTGTTGGTTTTGGGGTTGTGATAGATAATCTCGCCGTCAGACAGCTTTTGCAGACCTGCAATCGCCTCGAGCAGCTCACGCTGACCGCTGCCTGCGATACCCGCGATACCGAGAATTTCACCCGAACGCGCTTCAAACGAGATATCCTTAAGCACCTGCACACCCTCGCGGTTGATACAGTTGAGGTTTTTGATCTCAAGACGGGTTTCGGGGTCCTTGGGCTCGCTTCTTTCAATATTGAGCGAGATCTTTTTGCCGACCATCATTTCGGTGAGCTCCGACTCGCTTGTCTCACACGTGTTTACAGTACCGATGTATTCGCCCTTGCGAAGAACTGAAACGCGGTCGGAGAGTGCGAGCACCTCGTGCATTTTGTGTGTGATGATAATGATTGATTTACCGTCGTCACGCATACGGCGAAGGACTTTAAACAGCTTTTGCGTCTCCTGCGGGGTAAGTACTGCGGTCGGCTCGTCAAGAATGAGTATATCTGCGCCGCGGTAAAGCACCTTGATAATTTCAACCGTCTGCTTTTCCGAAACGGACATCTGATAGATCTTTTTGAGCGGGTCGATCTCAAAGCCGTACTTTTCGCAGATCTCTTTGACCTGTGCGCTTGATTTTTTCAGGTCGTAGCTGCCGCTCTCTTCAAGACCGAGAATTATGTTCTCTGTTGCCGAGAACACGTCAATCAGCTTGAAGTGCTGGTGGATCATACCGATTTTGTAGTCAAAAGCGTCCTTGGGCGAGCTGATTACGACTTCGTTACCGTCAATGAAGATATGACCGCTGTCGGGGAAATAGATGCCCGAGATCATATTCATAAGGGTCGTCTTGCCGCTGCCGTTTTCACCAAGAATTGACAGAATTTCGCCGCGGTTGACAGAAAGGTTTACATCCTTGTTTGCAACAACCGGACCAAATGTTTTGGTTATGTTTTTTAGTTCAATTGCGGGGGCTTGTGACACGGGGTTACCTCCTGATATTTTTAATTCTCAAACAAAAAATAAAGCGTTTATACTTTGCTTCAAAACTAAAAATCGGGACGGGACGATTTGTCCCGCCCGATAGATTGAAGGTTTATTAGAACTCTTCGTTAAGTCTTGTGATGCCGTCGATAGCAAGGTCAAAGTAGGGAGCACTGCGGTACTCTGATTCGTGGAAGTAACCGTCAGCAATAACCTCTGTATCCTTCTCGTATGCTTCGTCTGTATCAACGTCAGCCTTGTAGCTCTCGAGTTTAGCACCGTCTACTGTAAATGTGCTTGTGTCGAATACGTGGCGTGTACCTGCAACGAGCTCGCCCTTTACAGACTCGATTGTTGCAGCTGTGTCTTTAGCAGCAACTGCTTCGTTTACTTCTGTGAGAAGAACTGAATCGGTCTTGATTGTACCTGTCCAGTCAGCATCAATTGCTTTGCCGTCTTTTACGCAGTTAATGATGTACTCATAGTAGGGAGCCCAGTTGATTCTTGAAGAAACGATGTATGTGTTGGGGCACTCTGTCTGAGTTGAACCGTTGTATGAAACGTTGGGAACACCTGCTGTTTCGCAAGCTGAGGGAGCACCCATTGAGTCAGCATGCTGTGAGATGAGCTTTGCGCCCTTTGAAAGAAGTGTCTCTGCAGCTTCTTTTTCAAGAGTGGGCTCGTACCATGAACCTGTGAACTGAACGTCCATTGTAACTGTGGGGCAAACTGATTTTGCACCGAGGTAGAATGATGTGTAGCCTGAGATAACTTCAGCGTATGTAAATGCGCCAACGTAGCCCATTTTAGCTTCTTCAGCAGTGAACTTGCCTGCCTCGATCATTTCGTTGAGCTTGAGACCTGCAGCAACACCTGCGAGGTATCTGCCCTCGTAGATTGAAGCAAAAGCGTTGTGGTAGTTGTCAAGACCCTCTGTGTGAGCCATTGTACCTGTAGCGTGGCAGAACTGAACGTCTTTAAATTCTTTAGCAGCCTGGATCATAAAGCCTTCATGACCGAAGCTGTTTGCGAAAACGATGTCACAGCCCTGGTCAACAAGGTCAGCAGCAGCGTCGTAGCACTCAGAACCTTCAGGAATGTTGGTTTTCATAATAACCTGAGCATCTGTAAGGCCGAGGTTTTCCTTAGCTTCTTTAACAGCGTTGATGAAGTTAAGGTCATAGGTTGAGTTCTCGTCGTGGAGGCAGATAACACCGAGCTTGATGTCAGCATAAGCGTTGGTTTCTTCGTTGCCTGCGGGTGTTGTATCGTCCTTGGGAGCGCAGCCTGCGCAAACGCCAACAACGAGTACAAGTGCGAGTAAGATTGCTAAGATTTTTTTCATTGTTTTTCTCTCCTTAAATTTTTTATGTAAATAAAAATTACATACAGATTAAGAACGGAAGGTTATCTTTCCGTTTTCGATGCTGTCGATTATTGCAAGGCTGTCAACGCGCACGCCCATGTCACGAATACGCTTGCCGCCGTTCTGAAAGCCCTTTTCAATAACGATGCTGCAGCCGACAAGCGTTGCGCCCGACTGCTTCACAACATCGATAAGCCCCTCAAGTGCCGCACCGTTAGCGAGAAAGTCGTCAACAATAAGCACGCGGTCGCTTGCACTCAAAAACTGCTTTTCAATTTTCATTGTATAATCGTTACCGTGTGTGTACGAGTGTACGTTTGCACAGTAAACGTCGTCTGACATATTAGAGGTTGTCCCTTTTTTTGCAAACACAACCGGCAGGTCCATAACCGCGCCGTAGGCAACCGCCACAGCGATACCCGATGTTGCCGCAGTCACAAGCTTTGTAACATTCTGATCGGCGAACGCTTTTTTTACCTCACGGCCCGCCTCCATCAAAAGTGCAACATCAACCTGATGATTTAAAAAATCACCAACCTTTACAACATTTCCGTCCATTACCTGACCGCAGTCTAAAATGCGTTGTTCAATTAAATTCATTGAAGCCCCCAAAACAGAACAAATTCATACAAATACACCTAAATTTTAACACACTGATTTTTTTAAGTCAATAGTTTATACCTTATAATATAATATAAAAAACAGAAAGAAAAATAAAAAAGCAGAGCAAAAATGCTCTGCTTTTTACTATCCTATATATCTCATTGGGTTAACGGGTGAACCGTTAATGCGAAGTTCAAAGTGGAGGTGGGGACCTGTCGAGTTGCCTGTCGAACCGATTCTGCCGACCTGCTGACCCTGGTAAACGGTGTCGCCTACAGATACGTTTATTGAGCTCATATGTGCATACCAGGTGGTATAGCCGTTTGCGTGGCTGATTTTAACGCATTTGCCGTAGCCGCCCGACCAGCCTGCCTGGATAACGGTACCTGCCGCTGATGCGTAAACGGGTCTGCCGTAAGCACCGCTCATTGTAAGGTCAACGCCCACGTGTCCGCGGTAGCCGCCGTAGCCGCAAGAGGTGTAGCCGCCGCTGATGGGACGGATAAATGTGCCTGTGCCTGCAAGGGGAGAGGTGGTAACGGGCAGTGCCTTTGTGCCGACATAAACCTCGCGGGTTACGGGCTCACGTGTTACCTTCTCCGAAATGATCTTTTTAGAAACCTGCGCGCCGTCAACATAGGTTACCTCGGCAGTGACTGCCTTTTCACCCTTGCGACCGGAGGTCTTTACCTTTGTCTGTGTTTTATAGAGCGAGTCGTCGCTGATTTTTACTGTTTCGTATGCGATATCCTCGGTATACGAAATTGTTTTTACAATTTTAATTCCAAGATATACGTCGGGCTGTGAGATATTTACCTTTCTGCCGGGAACGAGACGTCTTTCGTCAAGCTCGGGGTTGAGCGAGTAGATCTGCGAACGGGTAAGACCTGTTGCCTTGCAGATATCCGAAAGGTAGTCGTCCTCCTGGATGATGTAGTATCTCGGGTTTGTCGAAGCCGAGAACATCGCGCGGATAGCGTCCTCTTCAATAAAATAAGACGGCGCAAAGATACCCTTTTTAACTTCAACGTTTGCAACAAACTCAACCGATTCGTTTTCAGCGCCTGTCTTATACGGCTCCTTGAGCTCGTCTAAAATTGTGTTGAGCGTCTCCTCTGTTTCGGTTGCGGCAACAAGCTCACCGTCAACATACAGACCGTAGTGCTCACCGATCTCCTCGCAGACAGCCGAATAAACGTCGTTGTACATCTCCTCTGTTGACAGCTTGCTCTTGTCAACAACGGCAAACGAGTACTCGGGAGTGGTCTTCATAACATAGTTTTCGCCGATTGAATTGCCAAGGTCGTCTTCAACGCTTGAAACAAGGCTTGAAAACTCGCCTTCGTTTGAAACGTAGCCGACAGTCTCACCGTTTACGGTAACCTTGAGCGCGAGTGTGTAAAAGTTTGTAGAAAGCAGGATTGCAATAACGCCGACAGCCGAAAGTGCAGGTGCCCAGTAAGAAAAATCACGGATAAAGCTCTTGGGAATGAGCATTATGATTTTTATGCCGCGTGTTGCAAAAAGTGTTGAGTACTTTATAACAAGCTCACCTGTTTTATAGGTGAAGTTTACAGCAAACATAAACGCTTTGAACAGGAATTTTGCGCCGGTAACAACCGATTTTTCCACAAAAAGACCTGTGTTGTAAATGAATTTTACAACCTTTTCGCCAAGTGCGCTTGTTGAATGGATGACGTCGCGGATCGACATATGTTTAACTGCGTGGCCGGCCTTGAGTAAACCGCGTACAATCGCTTTTACCGGTGCAAGCAGTATTTTTTTAATTGTTTTGCTTTTATTTATCATTAAAAATCTCCGTCAAAAAGTTATCAGATTGATTTCAAAAATTACAAATTAGTAACAACTGCATATATGTTACAACACTTTTGTAATAAAATCAAGTCTTTTTTGTAATTTTCTAAAAATTTACATCCCTATTAATAGTATATTAGTATTGACGGAAAAAATTACAATTTGGTAACAAAAAAACCGCCCGAACAGATCAGGCGGTTAAATTTTATTCTTCTTCCGACTCGCCCTTGAGCGCGTCAGCGGCGCTTGTGAGCTGGTCTTTAAGTTCTTGCGAGGGGTCCTTTACCTCGGTAACTCTCGGCAGATTTTTTACAGACAGCTCCTCGAGCACGGTGTTGTTGTATGTAACACCGATGCGTTCCTTCAGCTCGTCAAGAAGGTCAGACATCTCGGTGCTCTTCATATTTTCTATAAGAAGCTTTTCGTTTTCGGAAGCAAAGGTATCGTCATCTGTAAACGAATATTTTTTGATGATGTGGTAGCCCATATATGTCTGTATGAGTCTTACATCCCCCGGCTGCATATCAAACGATGTTTTTACAAAAAGAGGAACGTAGGATGTGTCCTCCGACGAGAAAACGTAGCCGTCGGGGTTTGTCACCATACCTGTGTCCTCGTTGTATTCGTCAAGCAGCTTTTCGTAGTCCTCGCCGTTCATAATGCGCTCGTACACACGCTGTGCCTTTTCGCCGATTTCGGCTTTTTTCTCGTGTGTGTAGTCGTTTGTTTCGCTGTCGCGGGTTGAAAAGAAGATGTGCTTTACCTTTGAGTAGTACTCGTTGTAATATTTTTGTATTTCTTCGCGCGGGGTCGGCTCAACAGTGCTGTCGGGTCCGAAATAGTGCATTATAACCGCCTCTTCCTTGGCTTCGTTATAATACTGCTCGACAAACTGGTCGTAGCTGTAGCCCTGCTCCTCAAGCACCTCTTTAAACTTTGCCTTATCACCGTACTGCTTGATGAGTGCGTCGATAGAGTCCTCAATCTCTTTTACGACAGCGTCGTCAAGCTTGAGTCCGAGCTCGTCAAAGTGGATTGCATAGAGGTTATAGGTGATTATGTAGCTTTGCACCTTTGCATCAAGATATTCCTGCGTGGTTGACGAATATGTTTCGTCGATGTACTGGTCCCACAGCTCGTCAGTCTCCTCAACATTGGTTTCGGTAAAAAACTGACTCTTTATGCTCTTTGCAGTCAGCTCATACTGCTTGCGCGAAATCTCGATATCGCCGATTTTGAGCGCGTAATTTGCAGACGAGCAGGACGGCACCGCACAGATTATTATTGCGGCAAGACATAGCACCGCCAATATATGTTTAAATTTTTTCATAGTAACCTCCAACAAATTATACACTAACATTCTATCATATATAAAATTTTTGTCTATATGTAAAATGTAAAAAATATTTAAAAAGTGGTTTTATATCATAATTTAATATGATATACTTGGGTTATGAAAAAGAATGACAGACTTACAGTATTAATAGAAGGATATTCGTCCGAGGGCCACGGCGTTGCAAAGCCGGATGGCTTTGTTTTGTTTGTGCCGGGTGCGCTTGACGGTGAAAAGGTTGACGTTCACGTGGTAAAGGTGAACAAAAGCTTTGGCTATGCCAAAATTTTGAAGGTGGCAGAGCCGTCACCACAGCGCGTAGAGCCGCAGTGCGACGTTTGCGACAGGTGCGGCGGCTGTGCAATGTGGCACGCAGATTATGAGGAGGAAAAGCGCTTTAAGCTTATAAAGGTCAGCCAGAATATCAAAAAAGCGGGTATCGACGTGCCCGTAAACGCGGTCGTTTCAACCGATAAAGTTATCGGTTATCGCAATAAGGCGCAGTATCCCGTGCGCGAGCAGGACGGACAGATTGCGGTCGGCTTTTACCGCAACGGCTCACACACCGTGATTGAAGGCGAGTGTAAAATCCAGCCCGATATTTTTGAAAGAATCGCGCGTAAAATCAAAGAGCTTATGCCGCACTTTAACATCAGCGCATATAACGAAATGAGCGGTAAGGGCACGCTGCGGCATATCTATCTCCGTGCAAACAGCACGCAAAGCGAGATTATGCTCTGCCTTGTTGTAAACGGTAAATTTAACGTAAAGCAAGAGTTTTACGATATACTTGTTGCAAATTTTTTGCAGATTTCTACAATATGTATAAATTATAACGATAAAAAGACAAACGTTATCCTCGGTGACAGATACGAAACAGTTTTTGGCAGCGGTACTATCACCGATACGCTGTGCGGTAAAAAATTCGTTATATCGCCGCAGTCGTTTTATCAGGTAAACCACGACGGCTGCGAGCTGCTGTACTCGCTTGCAAAGGACTATGTGAAGGGCGCAGGGACGGTGCTTGACCTCTATTGCGGTATCGGTACTGTCGGCATCTGTGCAGCAGACA
>JAZQDN010000047.1:0-3390 GCA_045546815.1 Eubacteriales bacterium | reverse complement strand
TGTAAATAGTGCTGCTTTTGAGATTGAATCTCCTATTTATTGGAACGCAGAAAAACCAAATTTATACACATTAAAATTTGAATCAGCAGGAGAGACGATAATTCAAAAAGTCGGACTCAGAAAAGTAAGCATTTCAGATAAAAATGAGCTGTTAATCAATGGTGTGCCTGTAAAACTTAAAGGTGTAAACCACCACGATACAAATGCATATAACGGCTGGACTATGACCGACGATGATATTTTAACTGATTTAAAGCTTATGAAGAACTTAAATATAAACTGTGTCCGTACATCACATTATCCGCCTACATCAAAGTTTTTAGATTACTGTGATGAACTTGGTTTATATGTCATTCTCGAGACCGATATCGAAACACACGGTTTTGATTCGCGATATAGCTATTTTTCCGACAAAAAAGGATATGATATGGATTCGCCTGATTGGCCGTGTAATATGCCTGAGTTTAAAAAAGAACATATTGAACGAATGGTAAGAGCGTTAGAAAGAGATAAAAATCATTCGTCTATTATTATGTGGTCGCTTGGCAATGAAAGTGGTTTTGGTCCGAATAAAATGGCAATGAGCGATTGGTTGCGTACACGTGATAAATCTCGACTTATACATGCCGAAGACTGTTCAAGGATTTCAGACTATAAACCGGAGTATAATGATTGGAAATACTATACAGATGTTTATTCAAGAATGTATTATTCGTATGAGGAATGTGATGCATACTGTTCTGACAACAGCAATACTCAACCTCTCTTTTTATGCGAATATTCACACGCAATGGGTAACAGCCCCGGTGATGTTGTAGATTATTGGGATATTGTTTATAAGCACCCGAACTTTATTGGCGGATGTATCTGGGAATGGGCAGATCACACTGTTATTGAAGACGGTGTTGCAAAATACGGCGGTGACTGGGAAGGCGAAAAGGTCAACGACGGTAATTTTTGCTGCGACGGAATGGTTTATCCTGACAGAAGTTTTAAAGCGGGTACATATGAAATTAAATATGCTTATCAGCCCGCAAACTTTAAATTAAACAATGGTAAAATTAATGTTTATAATAATCTCTCCTTCACAAATTTAAATGAATATACTGCAAAATTCGAACTTATTTGCGATGATGAGGTTATTGAAACGAAATCAATGTCGTTAGATATTGAGCCTCTTTCAAGTTTAGATGTTGATATTGATTTTGTTTTACCTAAAACCTGTAAATTTGGATGCTTTGTTACTGTAAAGCTGTTTGACATTACAGGTGAACAAGTCGCAATTGATCAGCTTAAATTGAAAGTTCCTTGTCAAAAGATTGATATTGCATACTCGCTTTGTGAGCTTTTTGAAAGTGATAAGTATATAGTCGCAAAAGGTAATTGTTTTGAATATAAAATTTCAAAGAAAAACGGAACAATCGATTCTATGATTGTGAACGGTAAGGAACTGCTGGGTTCGCCTCTTACTTTATCTGTTTTCAGAGCGCCTACTGATAATGAGCGTACTGTAAAAAATATGTGGTACGGTCGCAAAGCTGGCTACAGTTGGAATTTTGATATTGCCACAAATAAGAACTATTTAACAGAAATCGTAAACGGAGTTATTGTTACAAAAGGGTCTATCTCTCCGATTTCGCGTAAACCGGCCATATCATACGCACAGAATATAAGTATTTATAATGATGGCTCAATAAAAATTAAGGTTATGGCTGATAAATGTCCCGAGCTTTCTTGGATTCAACGTTTTGGCTTTGAATTTGTTGTTGACAACAATGATGTTGAGTTTGAATATTTTGGCAAAGGTCCCGGCGAAACGTATGTTGATTTAAATCATTATGCTTGCTATGGCTTGTGGAAGTCTTCGGCGTCAAAAGAGTATTGCCCGTATATAAAGCCGCAGGAGCACGGAAATCATTATGGTGTTAAATATTTTAAACTTCAAAACGGGTTTAAAGTTGTTGCTGACACTACATTTGAAATTAATGTTTCACAGTATTCTTCTCGTGAATTATTTAGTAAAACTCATAGTGCTTATTTGCAAAAGGACGGTAAATCTCACATTCGGATTGATTATAAAAATAGTGGTATCGGTTCAAATTCTTGCGGTCCAAAACTTTTAAAAAAATACAGATTATCCGAAAATGAGTTTTCTTTTGAATTTGTTATTAAAATATAACAAAATAACCCTTCGATTGTTTATCGAAGGGTTATTTAATTAGTATACAGATGCAATTATTTCAGCGCATTTTTCAATGCCTATTCTTGTACTGTTTAACATAATTGAGTAATTGTTGATGTTGCCCCAAATATGACCTGTATAGTACTTATAGTTTATTCTTCTCATTTTGTCGGTGCTTCTAATTAATGATGCTGCTTTATTTTCGGGCACCTCTTTTAGTTCAACAACACGTTTAATTTTTTCAGGCATGTCTCCGCGGATAAAAACATTTAATGTATCAGCTGTATTTCTTAAAATATAATCAGCGCTTCTACCAACTATAACACACGGACCTTCTTTTGCAAAATCAATAATAACTTTGCTTTGTATTCTGAAAAGATAGTCTTCTATTGATTCGCCCTTGTGATTTCTTCCGACAAAAGAGTATGCAAAAACACTTTTTGATGGAGCATATTCGCCAAATCGTGTAATATAGTCCTTTTCAAGACCTGTGATCTCGGCAATCTTGTCAATTATTTCTTGGTCATAAATGGGTATTCCGAGTTTTTTTGCAGTCAGTTCACCAATGTATTTACCACCGCTTCCGAATTCACGTCCGATTGTTATTACTTTATTTTTCATAAAATACACCACCTAAATTTGATATACTGCTGAAACTATATAGTTTTCTGTTACATTTGTAATTATTGTATGTGAATCTGACAATGTTTGTTTTGTTATCGCTTGAAAGTTTCCCATTTTGTCACCATTCAGCTTTAAAAAAGCCTCTTTAATTGTCCAGCTTTTTAAAAACTCAATACTGAAATCAGCGTTAGTTTCGATTTCACCGTCTGCAAGAACTTTATGAATAAAACGCGGGTTTACTTTTTTTACAAGCTCACCGTCAATGCCGACAGGCTTGTTTGAATAAGCAACAAAAATGTAATCTCCTGTATGTGATATACTAAAATGATTTTTGTCGTCATAATATGGCTTGCCGGTTTCAGTATACTTAAATTTGACACGTCTTATTCCACAACCAACCGCTTCGTTTACAAGTTTTTTTGCATAATAGTGACTGACAGTGCTTTGCTCTCTGGGTCTTAACTTGTTTTCGATTTTAAACATTGTTACATAGTCGTCTATTGTATGTTCTGAAATTGTACAAGTATATAGTTTCATTGTATCTTTCCTTACTTTTATGATTTAATAATAACATATTTTTTTAA
>JAZQDN010000046.1:0-6807 GCA_045546815.1 Eubacteriales bacterium | reverse complement strand
ACAACGGCAAGGCCCGGCTTTATACCCAAAGACACCGCCTCGTCCCTGATTTTTGTTTTTATATACTGTGATACTTCTTTACCGTCAATTATTTTCATTTTCTTTTTCCTCAAAATCTTCGTTTTCAATTTTATCATAAATACGTTTCGCTTCAAGTTCTTCAGGAGAAAGCTCGACGTTTTCGATATCCTCACGGGTTATATTGAACTGACGCTCATAATCCTGTTTCGGTTGTTCATTCTTTTCTTCGACTGTGGGTGTCACTACGTATCCTTTACTTCTTATTCTGAATACAACGATAACAGCAACTGCTGCAATACAGATTGCAAATGCAAGCACCATCATTATGCGAACACCGAACAGCTCTAGGTTGAAGGTGGGATCACGAAGCGGTTCCATAAGACCGCGACCAAGGCCGTACCACGCCATATACCACATAAATACTTCACCCTTGAATTTGCGGTAATCAAGATATCCGTAAATAAGCACAAGCCCGATTATATTCCAGAGGATCTCATAGAGAAAGAGCGGATGAACAAGCTCACTTGCGCCTTCTGTATAATAACCAATGCCCATAGCCCATGGAAGATTTGTTTCGATACCGTAAACCTCTATGTTTACAAAGTTGCCCCATCTTCCGATAATCTGACCGATCAAAAGACCAATCGACATAAGGTCGAGCATTGACCGAAAATCACACTTTTTGATTTTACACACAACAAAAACGGAAAGTGCCGCGAATATTACACCGCCATATATCGCAAGTCCACCGTTCCAGATAGAAATTACATCCATAAACGAATGAAAGTTTTCAAGGTCTCCCAAGACATATGTAAGACGTGCGCCTATAAAGGCCACAGGCAAAGTATAAAGAAGGCAATCAAGAAAATCATCTTCTAAAATGCCAAAGCGACGTCTTAATCTATTGCAGACAATAAAAGCTGCGATTATTCCGAGACAGATTATTATTGCGTACCACCTGATCGAAATGTCTTCGGTTATCTGCAAAGCAACAGGATTCAGCTTTATTTCACCAATACCTAAATTCGGAAAAGAAACTGCATCATAATTCATAGATCATTCTCCTTTTATAACGGACATTGCAATATCAAGCGGTTTAAACAGCTTTGCTGCACGCGACATTATATCTTCCTTTGTGATTGATTTCAGTGCACGAGCACAATCAAACGGGTCACTGTTTGCAAAACGTGAGTTTACGAGCATATTTACAAGTGTGGAAACATTATCAAGTGATGCTACTATATTGCCGTAAACCGTGTTTCGAACCTGTCTGAAGCGAGCATCACTAATTCCGTTTTTGAAAATCTCATCAATTTCTTCTACGATTGCATCACGCACAAGCTCCGGATTATCGCTCTCGCCCGCAAAAAAGTAAAAAGCGAAGGTATTTGAAAGCTCATAGTCAGCATCAAAATCGGCATTGATAACACCGCTGTCATAAAGTTTTTTATAAAAGGGTGTTGACTGACCGAACATTATCTCTGTCAGCATTTCAACTTCCATTTCCTTTTTCACAAGCTCGTATCCTGAAAGCTCGGTATCATTATCTTTTATACCGATATAGAAAATAGGGCGTGAAACAGGCATTGTTTTTTCTGCATATTCTTTTACAACGCCCTGCGGCTCACGCGGGATTATCTGATTGATTTTTTTGCCGTGCGATGTTTTCAAATGCTTATCGCAGATTTCAAGTATCTCTTGTTCGTCAACATCACCGGAAATACACAGCACCATATTGGAATAGTCATAGAAGGTGTTATAGCAGGACATCAGCGTATCAACCGTGATAGGCGCAATATCTTCAACAGAGCCCGCAATATCATATTTAACAGGATGCGTACCGTAAAGGCAATTTACAAGCCCGAAATAGCCCTGCCACGACGGTTCATCCTCATACATTCTTATTTCCTGACCGATAATTCCCTTTTCTTTTTCAACGTTTTCGGGAGTCAGGTACGGATTGGAAATAAAAGACAGCAATATGCCGAGATTTTTTTCAAAATCACTTGTACAGGTAAAATAGTATGCCGTTTTATCGTTTGAAGTAAAGGCGTTTGCCTTGGCGCCTGTTTTTGCATAAAAGTCAAAGGCATTGCCCTCTTTGCCCTCGAACAGCTTGTGCTCAAGAAAGTGGGCAGTACCGTTTGGCACGGTAACCATTTTGCCGTCGCATTCAAACTCGCGGTTTATCGAACCGAACTTTGTTGCAAACATTGCACAAATACGGCTTTTTCCCGGTTTTTTTATAATTCTTATTTCAAGACCGGAGCTGTGTGTATGGCAAAGCCAGTTTTCGCCTAATATTTCATTATAATTACTCTGCATCGTTTTCACTCTCCGTTCCTTTAAGCAGGTAGACAGTATCAAGAGAAATATCCTGACACGCGGCAATAACGCGCTCAAGTGTTACATTTTTAACCTGCTCGATTTGCTCATCACGCGAAAGTTCAAGACCTGCAAGGCTCATAAAAATGCGGTTTTCAATAAGGCTTGAAAGTGAATCGCCCATCTGAACATAAGAATCAACAAGCCCTGCCTTTGCGTTATCAAACTCTTCTTCTGTTATATTGCCCGATTTCATCTGCTCAAGCTGGAACAGAATTTCATCGTGTGCCTTTTGATAGTTACACGTCTCTATACCGCTGTAAACAAACATTGCGTTTTTCAAAAAATCAATGGTGCTTGCACAATAGTAGCAAAGCGAAAGACGCTCACGGACATTATTAAAGAGCTTTGACGTGGCACTTGCACCGTAAATCACATTGAAAAGACGTGTTGCAAAGGGGTCTTTTGTTGCGGCGTCCCCGAGCCTGAAGCCAAAGTTAAGCTTGCTCTGTGCAACGGGCATCGGCTCTGTTTTATAAGTTACATCACAGACATTATTGTCAATTTTTGTTTCAAACACAGGGCGGGCTGCATTATCAAGCCTTTGCAAAAGCGGCTTAAAAAGAAGCTCGGTGTCTGTGTCAGCACCTGCATAGCAGATATACACTGACGAATTATTAAGAATATCAAGAAAATAATTATAAAGACTTTTTGCCGTTATTGTATCAATAACGGCAGGGTCACCCTGCTCATATATACCGTAAACATCGTCTTTAAACATCGTCTGTTTACACTTTTCAAGCGAATACTGGCGTTTCTCATTTATTAAAGAAGCAATTTTATCTTTTAAATTACGCTTTTCCTGCTCAACGAACGACTCCTTGAATGCACCGTTTTCAACAAGCGGCTCGAACAGCATGCTCTCAATAAGCGACACCATATTTTTTGAAACAGACTCACCCTCGAGTGCATAACGGTCGTCAATAAATACGCAGGTAAAAGAAAGACGTTGCAAATCGCCCTTTTTAGAGGTAGAAATGCCAAAGGAAGCACCGTAGTTTTCGTCAAGAAACTCACTGATCTTATCCATTTCGCCGTATTTTGCATTACCGCGTTTTAGCACGGCACTGAGAAGCGAAATATATGATGCATACGTTTTATTGAGCGGCACCAAAAAATCAACAGCAATGCAGGCTGTTTTAAAGTTATCACACAATATATCGTGGCGGACGATGCCCGACTGTGTTTTATACGATTTATAATTCATCAAATTGCCTCACTAAAATATAATTACTATTTATTATAGCATAATAATAGTATAATATCAATATTTTAATAAAAAAAGCAAGCTGAAATAAGCTTGCTCTTTAATATTTAAGCGACTCTATAAAATTTTCGTAGGTGTCATTAAACGAATAGTACGGTGAAGGATTGCCGCCGTTTGTACTTTTGCACTGATTATCGCAGTATTCTTCACCCAAAGCAAACATCTCGCCAAGCGATAAATCGATACCCGCACCTTGCGCAATAATGCAAAAATTGTAAATCGGGTCATCTGTATTTGCTGTTTCAATAAGACGGTTTTTAAAATCGGTTTCCTTTTTGCAAAGGGCAGTAAGTTTTTCAAGTTTTAAAAATGTATTCATTTAGTTTATCTCAATAATGTGAATTGGACATTTTTCGACGCACGCACCGCAAACAGTACACAGCGAGTTATCAACAACAGCAACATTGTCAACAACCTTGACCGCACCAAATTCACACGCTTTTTCACATATTTTACAGCCAAGGCAACCAAGAGAACAATATTTTTTTGTAACTGCACCTTTATCGTGACTAGAGCACGCAACAAACGCTTTTACAGGGACTGTAACAATATCGATAATATTTTTGGGACATTCCTTTGCACATACGCCACATCCAATGCAAATATTCTTATCAACAGTTGCAACACCCGCGACAACCTTTATGGCACCTGTCGGGCACACCTTAACACAGTTGCCAAGACCGACACAACCGTATTTACAGACCATCGGACCGTCGTGAAGACGGGATGCCGCAACACAGTCATTAAGACCCTGATATTGATATTTTCTCTGTGAGATATCAATACCGCCGTAGCACTTTACAAACGCAGTCTTTTTTTCGATCTCAACCGGCTCGATACCGAGAACAGATGACATTATTTTCATTTCATCCTTGCCGACACCGCCGCAAAGCGTAAGCGGCGCACCCTTATACACAATTGCTTCAGCATAATTTGAGCAGCCTGCATAGCCGCATCCGCCGCAGTTAGCACCGGGAAAGCAGTCGGTTATGCGCTCAACGCGGGTGTCCTCTTCGACACTGAACTTTTTTGACGCATACCAAAGTGCTATGCCGAGTATAAAACCGACAGCACCGAGAACTGCGCCTGCAATCAAAACTTCAACTATCATACCGCACCCCATTTAAAACTGCATACCCGCAAAGCCCATAAACGCAAATGACAAAAGAGCTGCAGTTATAAGTGCAATCGGGAAGCCTTGAAATGGTTTAGGGATGTCGCAGTGCTCGATACGCTCACGCACACAGGCAAAAACCCATATTGCAAGAGTAAAGCCAAGTGCACAGAACAGACCGTTAAGCACAGAGAATAAAAGCGTGTAGTCCTCTGTAATATTTGTCAGTGCAATGCCCATCACGGCGCAATTTGTGGTAATAAGCGGAAGATAGATTCCAAGCGCGCTGTAAAGTGACGGAATCAGCTTTTTAAGAGCCATTTCAACAAACTGAACAAGTGCAGCTATTATAAGAATAAATGCAATCGTGCGCAGATAATCAAGACCCAGCGGCATTAAAACAAAATGGTAAACAAGCCACGTCACAAGCGACGAAACAGTCATTATAAACGTTACTGCAAAACCCATACCAAGCGCTGTATCCGTCTTTTTGGAAACACCGAGGAAGGGGCATATACCAAGAAACTTAACAAGGCAAAGGTTTTCGACAAGAATGGCATTAATTGCAAAAATCAGAATCGTTGAAAAAGACGTCATTATTTCGCACCGCCTTTCTTTTTAGCCTTAAGGTATTGCACAAGAGCAATAGCAAAGCCGAGCACTAAAAACCCGCCCGCAGGAAGAGCAAGAATAGATAGCGGAGCAACGCCGCCAAAAATTTTAAAACCAAGAATCGTTCCTGCGCCAAGCACTTCCCTTACAACCGAAATACAGCTGAGCGCAAAGGTAAAGCCAAGACCCATTGTAAAGCCGTCGAGCACCGACGGAAGCGGTTTGTTTTTTGAAGCAAAGCTCTCGGCACGCGCAAGAATTATACAGTTTACAACGATGAGAGGAATAAACAAACCAAGTGAACGTGAAAGCACAGGGATATACGCCTGCATAAGCAGGTCGATCACCGTTACAAAACCTGCAATTATGACAATATATGACGCAATACGGATTTTTTCGGGAATCAGCTTTCTGAGCAGTGAAATTACGAGGTTTGAAAAAACGAGCACAAACGTTGTAGCAGCGCCCATACCGAGTGCATTCAGCAGGGTCGTGGACGTAGCAAGCGTCGGACACATACCAAGAAGCTGAACAAAGGTAGGGTTATTTTCAATAAGACCGTCTTTAAAGTACGACGAGAAGTTTATTTTTTCGTTATCAGCCAATAAACCCACCTCCTGCAAGCTGTGATGCGATATCTATCGCCACATTCATACCTTTTATAAAAGCGTTTGACGATTTTGTTGCGCCGCTTATAATCTGAACGGTATTTTTATCGGTGACGGTTTTATCACCCTTCACCTGTGTTGTTCTGCCTAAAAAGTTTTGTATAAATTCAGGGCTGTCGATTTTTGTACCGATGCCTGAGGTCTCGGACATTGAAACAATTTTAACACCGACAACAGCACCTGCTTTATCAAAGCCGACAATCATTTCAATATCGCCGCCATAGCCGTTCGGAACGACCTTGACGCAGTAACCGCTATCGTTGGTTGCACGAAAAACGCCTTCGATCTTTACATCATCGGCAATACTTATCGGATAATTTACCGCAACAAAATCATCAGCTTCGGGCAGTACTTCATATAATGCAGCCGAAGTTTTTTGTTCATTTTTTTCAGCAATTACCGGCTCGGTTATATTGTTTACAAAAGCAACAACGATAGCCATTATCCCCGCGATAAGAAACAGCGTAACAGAAAGCTTTAAAAACTCAGTCTTTTGATTTACGGAAGAGTTTTGCATATTTCTTTTCGCCTCCAAACTTTGTGGGGATGGTATGTTTATCAATAAACCATACAAAAAAGTTCATTAACAATATCGCAAATGAAACACCCTCGGGATAGCCGCCGAAATAGCGGATAAACACGGTGATAAGACCGATACACACACCGTAGATTATTCTACCCACAGGGGTGACAGGACTTGTTGCGTAGTCTGTTGCCATAAAGATTGCAGCAAGTATAAG
>JAZQDN010000045.1:0-3383 GCA_045546815.1 Eubacteriales bacterium | reverse complement strand
CAAAGCCACCGAGTTTGCCGCTGTTCTGTGCTTCCTTTGCACGCATAACGGTGAGTTCATCGGGCGGGATGATTTCGTGACCGAGATTGCCGCTTGAAAGATGGCAGACAACAACTCTGTCACCGCGCTGTTTACACTTGAGCAGTGTACCTGCACACGCAATTTCCATGTCATCGGGATGACACGATATAACAAGAACTGTATACATATTCCAATAACCTCCTTATTTAATTATAACAATTTCTTTCGGTGCGTCAACCTCTGTGACGACTTTTCCTTCGCTGTCTTTTGTATACTTAACGGAGAGTTTTCCAAAAGGCGTTGCAATACTACCCTTTGCGTAGTCAAGACTTTTGAGGTGGGGAGAAAGCTTTACTGCTTTACAGCCGTCCATAAGATTTATGCCGAGCACGTACTCTGTCAAAAACGGCACAGGACCCGATGCCCAACCGTGACAAAGGCTGTGTCGCAGCCCTTTGTAGCAATACGCGCCGTTGTCAGCGTGGATATCACTTTTTCCTTCGGGGCAAAGCTCGTCAATTCTGCACGCATTCTTTGTCCACTCCAGATCAAAGTCCTCCCAAAAGGTTGTAGCCCCCATGTCAAGCATACCGCCGTAGTATTCTTTGAGTGCGTCGAGCACCTCTCTCTCGTCGCAAACCTTTGCCATTGCTGACAAAATGTAATAGCTCATAAAGGTGGAAAATCCCTTCGCACCCGTTTTTAATACCTCGTCGCAATCTTTGTCGGCAATACCGTTTAACTTGAGCAGTGCCGCAATCTGTTTGAGTCCGTCGCAGCCTGCTTTGGTTTTTTCAATAAATTCCTTCATATCGGCGCATTCTTTTGCAAGTGCGCTGTCGCCAAGACGGTCACACATCCTCTGACACGCGTCCATACACATTATTGTGAGTGCACGTGTGCCCTCACGGCTTGCAGGCTTGTCTTTTGACGGCCAGTCAATAAAATCGCCTGCTGTAAAGTAACCTGCCTTGTCAATGTTATCAAGTATCTGTCTTGTGAGCGGCAATACATAATCGCTCATTTTTTCAAGCGGTTCAAAGTTGTCTGTGTATTCGCACCACTCAAGAAGGTTTATCAGCCACCACATTGAGTATGTCGGGTGCTTATTTATCCAATTAGGAAGCTTCGCGTCGTCCGCTGACAGCATAAGCCCGTTTAAAATTTCGGGTGTGTCGCCGAAAACATATTTGATTGTCTTAAGCTCCGGCGCCATATCGCCGATCCACAAAAGTCTGTCGCGCTTTATGCCGTCCCACAGTTGATTTTGCATACATAAATGACAGGTGTATGCTGAAACATCGTAAATTTCGTTAAGTCTTTTATCCGAGCACTCAAATGAGCCTACGTATTCATAGTCGTTGTAAACGAAAATGCCTTGAACAGTCTTTACTGTAACGGTGCAGTCGTCTAATAGCTCGATATATAAGAATCTGTAACCTGTGCTTGCGTATTCGTTCGCCGAGTACGACTGAATGTTTACAACAAAATCGCGTGCGCTGTGGTCGTTGCACGCGCCATTTTCACCGATTTGTGACATCGCCTCGGTGACCGACTCGCCAAAGCAAAAACGCATTCTTGCGGCGGTCGCATCCTTTACCTTGTGTACCGAAATCTGCACTCCACCGTGAAACTCACAGCCAAAATCAACTAAAATTGCCGATTTTCCGCTCATTGTCATAAACTCGCGTTCTTGTAGCTGTATCTGTCTGTCGCGGTATGTCAAAAGGCAGTTAGCATTATTGATGTTTCCCGTTGTGAGCACCACTTTTTTGGGTACTATATATCGTTTTACACGTTTGTCTGTGTCCTTAAATTCAAACTTTTTAATCACTTTTATACCTCTATTATGCCGTTTTTTGAAACTATTGTACTTTGCAGCTGTTTTATGTCAACATCTCTTACATCACTTGAATTTTTGTGTGCGATTGCTGCCGCAATCCCTGCCGATTCACCGATGCAACACACGATCGGCATAATTCTGTATGCCGCTTGAGCGGTGTGGTCACTTGAAATACATCTGCCTGCAACAAGCATATTGGTAACACCCTTCGGAATTAGGGCACGGTAGGGGATTGTGTAGTACTGTCCGTCGGCAAAGCGGTAGATATATGTGCCGCTGCCTTCGGGATTATGTATGTCAATGTCATAGTTGCCCGCCGCGATCGCGTCGTCAAACTTAACGCAGTTTCTGAAGTCATCGCCTGTTACGGTGTACTCGCCTTCGATCATTCTGCTCTCACGCACGCCTATTTCAGAAGCCGTCATTGAAATATAGCTGTTCTCAAGTCCGTCAGCGTGTTCCTTTAAGAATTCATACACCTCATAAACCTGCTCGCGTGCCTCAAGCTCTGCCTGTGTTAAATCAAATGGGTCAACAGGGTTTTTCTTAACAATTCTCGTTGTATTGAAATGTACAACATTTTTAATAGGAGTGTTGAAAATAAGAATGTTCTCACGTGGGTTTATAAACTTACCTGCTTCAAGATATTCCTTGTATTTTTTCTGAAAATGCTCTTTTGATGCATTGAATTTATCTGTATCAACGTTTGCAACCCTGAAAGAGAGCGTCATCGGCTGACAAAGCCCGTCTTCTTCGCGACCGACTCTGCAGGGAATGCCTGCAAGAAACGCCGCCTGTGCGTCGCCCGTTGCGTCAATAAAATAATCACCCTCAAATTCCAGAACACCGCCACGTGTTGCAACGCTTACCGATAAAATCTTATCACCCTCGCGCTTTACATCAAAAATGTTTGCATGGAAAAGCACGTCAATTTTTTCTTTCAAAACCATACGGTTTAAAATAAGCTTTAAGTCCTCTTCCATAAAGCGTCTGTTTTCGATTGCATTGCGTTTTTCGAGCTCGGTTACGATCTCTGCAAATATTCCTCGTGAGAGGTCGACACGCTCACCGTTAATATTAGTGTAGTATCTCATAAAAGGAATAACGAGGCAGTTTGCTGCAGTACCGCCGAAGTTGTTCGATTTTTCTATAATAAGTACCTTTGCGCCCTCGCGTGCGGCACCGATGGCAGCACCGATGCCGGCAAAGCCGCCGCCAAGAACAATAACGTCATATTTTTTCATAGCTTTCACTCCTTTTCTTTTATATTGTAAGTTATTTTTATATTTTTTTCAATGTATAAAACACATTTCCTTTTGTA
Source organism: Eubacteriales bacterium (assembly GCA_045546815.1). Taxonomy (GTDB): domain Bacteria; phylum Bacillota; class Clostridia; order Oscillospirales; family QAKW01; genus RGIG9041. Next base: position 198 of record JAZQDN010000045.1, on the reverse strand, counting down.
AAATAAAATTCAAAGGAAAGGTGAAAAAATGAGCGCATCACAGCTTTTGACGGTTTTTTCTTCAATGTGCGGCGGGCTTGCTCTGTTTTTGTTCGGTATGAGCACAATGTCGTCGGGTCTTGAAAAACTTGCGGGCGGCAGAATGCAGTCGGCACTTAAAAAAATCACAAAGAATAGCTTTATGGGTTTTCTCACGGG
>JAZQDN010000044.1:0-13752 GCA_045546815.1 Eubacteriales bacterium | reverse complement strand
AACCCGAAAAAAAGGAGATATTATGAAAGTTTTTAGCGATATAAAAAACATTCTGTGCTGCCGTGCAAGCCGCAACTGTATTGCGGGCGTAAGCGCTGTTATAGTAATGGTTATGCTTATGTCGGTAATGATTATAAGGCGCAACGACGTACGCGTTTATGTTGACGGCGCGCTTACAGCACACTTTGAAACTCTTGCAGACGACACAGGCATCTGGCTTAAAAAAGCGGGTGTTACCGTTTACGAGGGTGACACACTCAGAACAGAAAACAACAATATTTATATTGACCGCGCAGTTTATGTTACAGTAATTGCCGACGGTCAGCAGGTTTCGTATAAAACCGCAAAGGGAACTGTCAAAGACGTTCTTGCAGCAGGCGATATCACAATCGGTGATGCGGATATCGTTTCTCCTGCACGCTATAACAATGTAACAGAGAATGTTACTATAACAGTTGAGCGTGTAAGCACTGCAACCATCACAGAAACAGAAACTATTAAATATGAAACCAAAAAAGTCAAGGACTCGTCAATGTACGAGGGTCAGACCGAGGTCAAGACAAAGGGTGTAAACGGCAAGACCGAGCACACCTATAACGTAACCTATATTGACGGCAAGGAGACCTCACGCGAGCTCGTTTCGAGCAAGGTCGTGACAGAGCCCGTTACCGAGGTTATCAAGGTCGGCACAAAAATCAAGTCGTCATTCAAGGCATCTGCCAATGCGCCCAAAAATTATAAGGCGGTTTATACAATGCGCGGCAGTGCGTACACCTACGGCAACGACGGCGGCAACTACACCTGCCTTGGCAAGCCCACCTCCCGCGGTACTGTTGCAGTTGACCCCAACGTAATCCCGCTCGGCACAAGACTTTACATCGAGTCAGAGGACGGCAAATACATCTACGGCGAGGCTGTTGCAGGCGACACCGGCGGTGCTATCAAGGGCTATAAAATCGACCTTTTTGTTGAGAGCCAGGCTGAATGCCGTGCTTTCGGCAGACGTAACGTTATTGTTTATATTCTTGATTAATTTTTACAAAACCATATAAAAGGATGGGTAAGCCCCATCCTTTTTGTATTGACACGATTTTTAACAAGTGATATTATTAAATGTTGAAAAGAGCCAATTTTTAAAAGGAACAGTTATGAAAAGATGTGTAATTATCGGCGGCGGCGAAATTGCCGACCCGCAGTTTTTAAAAGATAATATCACAGACGGCGATTTTGTCATCTGCTGTGACGCGGGCTATCTGCACGCAAAAAGGTCGGGCATCACGCCGCACCTCATTGTCGGCGACTTCGACTCGGCAGACGTGCCCGATACAAGCGTTGAAACCATTGTCCTGCCTTGTGAAAAGGACGATACCGATAGCTTTTTTGCTGCAAAAGAGGGACTAAAGCGCGGCTTTACACAGTTTTTGCTTATCGGTGTTACGGGCGGTCGGCTCGACCACACCTTTGCCGCAATTTCAATTATTGAGTTTTTGCAAAATGCGGACGCCTGCGGTCAGATAATTGACAAAACCACGCGTATACGCGTCTGCCGCGATACGATCACGGTAAATGCGGGCTGCAGGTACTTTTCGGTCTTTGCAAACGGCTTTGCAAAGGGCGTGTGTATTTCGGGCGCCAAGTATAATTTGGATAATGCAGAGATTTATTCCCGCTACCAATACGGTGTGAGCAACGAGGTTGTGAGCGATTTTGCAACCGTCACGGTAGGGCAGGGAACACTTATTGTTATGGAGATATTTTAATGTATCATGTTGATGATTTTGACGTTGTTATAATCGGTGCAGGCCACGCAGGAATTGAGGCGGGGCTTGCTTCGGCGCGCCTTGGCTGTAAAACGGCGGTGTTTACCATAAACCTTGACGCTGTCGGCAATATGCCGTGTAACCCTTCTATCGGCGGCACGGCAAAGGGTCATCTTGTATGCGAGATCGACGCGCTCGGCGGACAGATGGGAAAGGCGGCTGATGCCACGTTTTTGCAAAGCCGTATGCTCAACCGCGGCAAAGGTCCCGCAGTGCACTCACTGCGTGTGCAATCCGACCGCAGAGAGTATCAGAAATATATGAAGCACGCGCTCGAAATGCAGGATAATTTAAGTCTTGTTCAGGCAGAGATAGTCGATATTGACGTAGAGGACGGCGCTGTTTGCGGTGTCACCACCCATCTCGGCGCGCACTACGGCGCAAAATCGGTCGTTATCGCGAGCGGAACGTTCCTTGCGGGCGCTATTATAATAGGCGAATCGTCAATTGAGAGCGGCCCCGACGGTATGTTTGCCGCAACAAAGCTGTCGCAAAAGCTAAAAGACCTCGGCGTACCGCTGCGTCGCTTTAAAACAGGCACGCCCGCGCGTATCAATAAGCGCACCATTGATTTTTCCGAGCTTGAGGCGCAGGCGGGTGACGACGAAATCGTTCCGTTTTCGTTTGAAAACGACTATATCGGCGAAAATCAGGTGGTGTGCCACCTTACATACACCAATGAAAAGACACATCAGGTAATTCGTGACAACATCCATCTTTCACCGCTCTACAGCGGTATGATAAAGGGCGTAGGACCGCGCTATTGCCCGAGCATTGAGGACAAGGTAATGCGTTTTGCTGACAAATCCGCGCACCAATTGTTTATTGAGCCGTGCGGTCTTGACACAGAGGAGATGTATCTGCAGGGGCTGTCGTCATCACTGCCCGAGTTTGTTCAGCGCAAGTTTATAAAAACGATAAAGGGTCTTGAAAACGCACAGGTAATGCGCGTTGCGTACGCTATCGAATATGACTGTGTTGACCCGCTTGCGCTCTATCCGACGCTTGAATTCAAGGCAATCGGCGGACTGTACGGTGCAGGTCAGTTCAACGGCTCATCGGGCTATGAAGAAGCGGCGGCACAGGGGCTTGTTGCCGGCATAAACGCGGCTCACCGCGTGCTCGGACGCGAAAAATTTGTGCTTGACCGTGCATCCAGCTATATCGGCACGCTTATCGACGACCTCACTACAAAGGGCACTCCCGAGCCGTACCGTATGATGACTTCGCGCAGTGAATACCGCCTTATTCTGCGTCAGGACAATGCCGATTTGCGACTCACCCCCAAAGGTCACGATATCGGGCTTATTTCCGACGAAAGATACAGTAAGTTTTTATACAAAAAGCAACAGATCGAGGATGAAACGGAGCGTCTTTGTCACGTTGTCGCTTCTCCCAAAAACGCTGAGCTTGCAAAGCGTCTTGAGGAGCTCGGCACCGCAACACTCAAAAGCGGCTGCTCTCTATATGACCTGCTTTCGCGTCCGCAGGTAAGCTACGCTGACCTCGCCTGCGTCGATCCCGACCGCCCCGAGCTTCCGAAGGCGGTTATAAATCAGGTTGAAATATCTATTAAATATAAAGGATATATTGAAAAGCAGCTCGCCGCAGCGCGCGATTTTGCCCGACTTGAAAACAGACTGCTGCCCGATGACATTGACTATAATAAAATAACGGGTCTTCGTATTGAAGCACGTCAAAAGCTCATTTCAATCCGCCCCGTAAGTCTTGGTCAGGCCAGCAGAATTTCAGGCGTAAGCCCTGCTGACATCAGCGTTCTTATGATTTATCTTGAACAGGAGAAAAAGCGTAATGAAAACTGAAATTTCTCTGCTTTTACAGCTACTTGAGGGGCATGGGATCACCGTCGACCCCGATTTTGAGCAAAATATCTTAAAGTTTTCCGATATATTTTTAGAAACGGCGAAAACACTTAATCTTACCGCTATAAAAGAGCCGCACGACGTTGTTATAAAACACTATTTTGACAGCCTTTACCCAAAGTCACTCGGTCTTATCCCAAGAGGGTCAAAAATAATCGACATCGGTTGCGGCGGCGGATTTCCGTCAATGCCGCTCAAGCTGTGCGATAAAACGCTTGAGTTTACACTGCTCGACTCGCTTAAAAAGCGGCTTACCTTCCTTGACGGCGTTATAGACGCGCTTGCGCTTGACAACATCTCCACCCTTCACGCAAGGGCAGAGGAGGCGGCGCGCAAAAAGGAGATGCGCGACAGCTACGATATCGCAATCTCGCGGGCGGTTGCATCGCTTCCGCTGCTCTGCGAGCTGTGCCTGCCCTTTGTAAAGGTCGGCGGATACTTTATAGCATATAAAGGCTCTGACCAAAGTGAGATCGACGCCGCCCGCGCACACATAAAAGAGCTTTCGGGCGAAATTGAGGATATTATCACCTACAATCTGCCCGAGGACGCGGGTGCGCGCACTCTTGTTATTATAAAAAAGGTAAAGCCGACACATCCCGTTTATCCGCGCACATCAAAAGCTTTGTCGAAAGCATTCGCAAAATGACGAACTGTTTTTGTTGACAGTTTTTTCCAAATATGGTATTATTTAGTCAAAGAAAGGGTTAAATGATGCCATTTTTATTTACACGACAACAAACGGGCATTGTTATGCTTGAGATAAATAAAATCAAACCGTCAAAATACCAGCCGAGAAAGACGTTTGCGGACAAGCCGCTTTCGGAGCTTGCGCAGTCAATAAAGGAAAACGGTATTTTGCAGCCGCTCATTGTGACGGATGACGGGGAAGAGTATATGCTCATTGCTGGCGAGCGGAGACTGCGCGCGGCAAGGCTTGCGGGACTTGACCGTGTGCCTTGCATCGTGACAAGTCACAGCGACAAAAAGTGCGCCGAGCTTGCAATAATTGAAAACATCCAGCGCGAGCAGCTATCTTTTTTTGAAGAAGCCGAGGGCTATGCACGGTTAATGGACGAGTTTTCAATGACACAGCAGGAAATTTCAAAGCGTGTATCCAAAAAGCAGTCAACCATTTCAAATAAGATAAGACTTTTAAAGCTGCCGCCGACAGCACGCGCAATAATTGTAGCAGCGGGGCTGACAGAGCGTCATGCACGCGAGCTTTTGCGGATACCGAAGAGCGACCTTTTGTTTTTTGCACTGGACAAGATAGTTGAAAAGAAGCTGAATGTCACACAGACAGAGCAGTTTATCACCTCACTTTTAACTCCGCCGCCCGAAAAACCGAGCCGTTCTTGTAAAATCGGCGACGTTCGGATATTTATAAACACGCTTAATAAAGCGGTTGACCTGATTAAACAGTCGGGTATCAAACCCTCCACACAGCTTTGTGAAAAGGACGGGTTTGTTGAATATATAATCAAGATACCCAAATCATCATCCTAATCCCCTAAAAGAAGAAGAGTACATCGCAAGGTGTGCTCTTCTTCTTTTGTTTCTGCTCTTTCCCTTTGCGGTTTGCCAAAAACCCTGCGGGCTTACGCTTTTCCTTGTGTTTTTGGACCGCAGCAGCTCCTTTTGGCTCGCTTCTTCCGCCCCCGGCGGCGCTCACCAACGTCCCCCCTAAAAGAAGAAGAGAATGTCGAAAGACATTCTCTTCTTCTTTTACTTCTTCACTCTTCACTCCTCACTCTCCCCTCTTCCTTCCCAGTGTTTCACGTGAAACATCACACAGACAAGAAGTTTTAAATGTTTCACGTGAAACACACCAAAAACATTAAAATATAACAAAAGTCTTTATTTTTCAGAATATATATGATACAATAACATAGCCTAATATGAATTTGGAGAACAATAATGGGAAAAATAATTTCTATAGTTAATCAAAAAGGCGGGGTAGGCAAGACAACAACCGCCGTAAACCTTGCGTCTGCTGTTGCACAGATGGACAAAAAGGTGCTTTTAGTCGATATGGACAGCCAGGCAAATGCCACATCGAGCTTTGGTATATCGCAGAAAAAAGCAAAATATACGATATATGATATACTTATTAATAATGTAGATATAAAAGACGCCATTGTTACATCTGCATACGACAGCGTTGATGTCGTTCCGTCGCACATTGACCTTGCAGGCGCCGAAATTGAGATGGTTGTTGCCGAAAACCGCGAGTTTTTGTTAAAAACCGCTCTTAACAGCATACGCCACCTTTACGATTACATTTTTATTGATTGCCCGCCGTCGCTTGGCCTTTTGACACTTAACGGTCTTGCGGCATCAAACAGTATATTAATACCGATCCAGCCCGAATATTTTGCACTCGAGGGCGTATCAAAGCTGATAAACACCGTGCGCCAGGTCAAAAAACGCATAAATCCGTCACTTGTTCTAGAGGGTGTGCTACTTACGATGTACGACGGCAGACTCAACCTCACTCTGCAGGTGGCAGACGAGGTAAAAAAATACTTTGCGGACAAGGTGTACAAAAACGTAATCCCGCGTAATGTCCGCCTTTGCGAAGCGCCGAGCCACGGAATGCCGGTATCTGCCTATGACAGATACTCAAAGGGCGCGCTCACATACAGAGAGCTTGCAAAGGAATTTCTTGCAAATCAGGAGGTAAAACAATGATAAAAAAAGGTCTTGGCAAAGGTCTTGACTCACTTTTTGAAGAAAACTCATTTGATATATCCGAAAGACCTATAACTGAAGTGCGGATTTCGCAGATAGAGCCTGACAAAAACCAGCCTCGTCGCGACTTTGACAAGGACGCACTTGAAGCACTCGCAGAATCAATTAAAATCCACGGCGTCATCTCACCGATAATAGTTACTGAAATCGGCGAGGACAGATACCGCATCATAGCAGGTGAGCGTCGCTGGCGCGCGTCAAAGCTTGCGGGTCTTGAAACAATGCCTATAATAATAAAGAACTACAGCGAAAGCGAAATTTCTGAAATAAGCCTTGTAGAAAACCTTCAACGCGAGGACTTAAACCCGCTTGAAGAAGCGTTTGGCTACAAAAAGCTTATGATTTCCTACGGACTGACGCAGGAGCAGGTTGCAACCAAGGTTTCAAAATCACGCAGTGCCGTTGCAAACTCAATGCGCCTTCTCGCACTTCCCGAGGGCGCGCTCGAATACGTGAAAACAGGCGAGCTTTCGGCAGGTCACGCACGCACACTGCTTGCGCTTGAAAACCCCGACGATATCCTTGCGGCCGCAAACAAAATCATCAGCGAGGAGCTGTCGGTGCGCCAGACAGAAGAGCTTGTAAAACGCTTAAAGACGGTAAAGCCCGAAAAACCGCTTGCTGACCCCGAGGTCGTGCTCGCGCTCAAAGAGCTCGAATCCCGCGCGCGTGTCGGCACAGGCAATAAGGTAAAAATCAAGCACTCGGCAAAAAACACAGGTAAAATCGAGATTTTCTACAACTCAACAGATGAGCTTGAAAAGCTTATAGATATGTTATCATAAGGCGGTAAAAAGCTATGTTTAAAAAGAAAAAGACAGAACCCGTAACAGAGCAGACACCCGAACAGACAAAAGAGTTTGAAAAAAATATAAAAACATTGTGGATATACACCACTCTGTTTTGTCTGTTTGCGCTCGCGCTCATAGTTATTTCATCGTTTGTGCAGTATAAAATCGACCGTCGCGCCGACTATTATCAGGATCAGTACGAAAACGTACAGACATCGTCGCAGTCGACAATCAAAAACATACAGACAGAAAACGCAACACTCAAAGCAGACATTGAAAAATATAAAAAGCAGGCAGCAGACTGCAAGGAGCAGGCAGAGCAGGACGCACTCCTTTTGCAAAGCTCCGCCGCAATGCTTGAAAACGCAGAGATTCTGCTCGATATCCAAAGCGATATTGCAAACCGTGACTTTGCATCGGCTCGCGAAAAATTTGCGGCAGTCGACGCATCAGCGCTCAGCGAAAATATGCTTGAGATCTATAATCAGATCAAGGACAAGCTCGATATATGAAGCAGGTCACAATATATTCTGACGGCGCGTGCAGCGGCAACCCCGGTCCCGGCGGCTACGGTACAGTGCTTGTGTTCCACGGCATTGAAAAGGAGCTGTCCGAGGGCTTTGAAAACACCACAAACAACAGAATGGAGCTGCTCGGCTGTATAGTAGGACTCGAGTGTCTTAAAGAGGCATGCGAGGTAACCGTTGTCAGCGACTCAAAATACCTCTGTGATGCTATCAATCAGGGTTGGCTTGAGTCATGGAAAAACCGCGGCTGGAAAAAGGCGGACAAAAAGCCTGTGCTCAATCAGGAGCTGTGGCAACGCCTATTAATACAGCTCGACCGCCACGTTGTCACATTTGAATGGATAAAAGGCCATAACGGTCATCACTATAACGAGCGCTGCGATGCTCTCGCTGTCAGCGCTTATCAAAAGTTCTTGAAAGGAAGTAATTGAATTGGAAAAGAGATTTGTTTATGCAGATAACGCGGCAACCACCAAGGTGCGCCCCGATGTTTTTGCTAAAATGATACCGCACTACACCGAGCACTACGGCAACCCGTCAAGCATCTACTCAATCGGTCGCGAAAGTGCCGTTGTTGTGGCAGAGGCAAGAAAAACCGTTGCAGAGTGCTTAAACTGCGACCCGAAAGAGATTGTGTTTACATCGGGCGGCAGCGAAAGCGACAATATGGCAATCATGGGTATTGCAAAGCGTAAGGGCAAGGGTCATATCATAACCTCAAATATTGAGCACCACGCAGTGCTCCACACCGTTCAGGCACTCGAAAAAGACGGCTTTGACGTGACATATATCGGCGTTGACAAGGACGGTCTTATAAACCCCGAGGACGTTAAAAACGCTATCCGCGAGGACACTATTTTAATCACAATTATGTTTGCCAACAACGAGATCGGCACAATCCAGCCGATTGCCGAGATCGGCAAGATCGCACGCGAGCACAAAATCGTGTTTCACACCGACGCTGTTCAGGCAGCAGGTCACGTTGCAATCGACGTAAAAGAGCTCAATATCGATATGCTGTCACTTTCGGCACACAAGTTTGGCGGCCCCAAGGGCACAGGCGTTCTGTACGTCCGCCGCGGTGTTGTTTATAAGCCGCTCATCACAGGCGGTGCACAGGAAAACAACAAGCGCGCAGGTACCGAGAATATCCCCGGTATTATCGGCACGGCAGAAGCACTTAAGCTCGCCTGCGCCGAGATTGACCACGAAACCAAGCGTCTTACCGTGCTTCGCGATAAGCTTATCGACGGAATACTGACAACCATCCCCTATACCCGCTTAAACGGTAGCCGCGACAAGCGTCTTGCGGGTAATGTCAATATCTCTGTTGAATATATCGAGGGTGAGTCACTCATTCTTATGCTCGACTTTAACGGCATCTGTGCTTCAAGCGGCTCCGCTTGTACTACCGGCTCACTTGACCCGTCACACGTGCTGCTCGCACTCGGTCTTACTCACGAGGTGGCTCACGGCTCGCTCCGTCTGTCTCTCGGCAGGGATAATACCGAAGCGGATGTCGACTATATTTTGGAAGTTTTACCAAAAGTTGTAAGCAGACTGCGTGCTATGTCACCCGTATGGGAAAACAGACCGCAATAACAGTAAAGGAGAAAAGCTATATGTATACAGAAAAAGTAATGGATCATTTTTCAAACCCGCGCAATGTCGGCGAAATTGAAAACGCTGACGGTGTAGGCGAGGTAGGTAACGCAAAATGCGGCGACATTATGCGTATCTATCTCAAGATAGATAACGATATAATCACCGATGTTAAGTTCAAGACCTTCGGCTGCGGTGCGGCAATCGCAACCTCGTCGATGGCAACCGAGCTTATAAAGGGCAAAAAGGTAGAGGATGCGCTGACACTTACCAACAAGGCGGTTATCGAGGCACTTGACGGTCTGCCGCCCGTAAAGGTGCACTGCTCTGTACTTGCAGAGGAAGCAGTAAAGGCTGCTATAAAAGACTATTTTGACAAAAACGGAATTGAAAACGACCTTGAAATCGGAGGATGCGCAGGTTGCTGCAGCAGCTGCGACAAATAATGCTATGAAACGTATAATCTCATTTGTTTTTATACTCGTTTTAATATTAAGCTTATCGGCGTGTGCACCAAACAATATTTTAACACCTGATAACCCCGACACTCCCGACACGCAGGGTGATGAGCAAGCACCTGCACCCGATAATACCGATGCTCCCGACACACAGGGTGATGAGCAAGCGCCCGTTACATCGGACAAAAGCGGATATATAACCGCTAAAGAAAAAAAGAATGCGGAGCTTTTGCCGAGCATTGACATCTCCACCCTCGGTATCGCGCCTGTAAAGGTGTCTGACCTTGCAGACAAAAAGCTGACAGTGTACACTGCCGAGCGTAACGCGTTTACCGTAGGTAAGAAGACCGACAAGGAGTGGATCGACAGTGTTTGCGAGCAGATCGGCGTTGATGTAAAGCAGTATGTCCGTACAGATAAAACCCTTTACTCGTCGCAGGCGATTGCACAAAAATCGGGTATGTCACTCGATATCGTGTCAACACTTATAACAGATATCATCCCCACACGCTCGCTTATGAAAAGTGCGCTTACACTCACTGAAAACACAGAAACCCTGCCGTTTTCAAAGCGGGTGTTTGACCTTTCCGGCGGAAAGGTGTTTACCGGCTACGGTAACGCAAAAATGATGTGGTACAATAAGGACATCGTAAGCGACGAAAAAGCCTATGACCTGTTTGAAAAAGAGAGCTGGAACACCGAGGCGCTCGCGCTTCTTAACGGCGAAATAAAATCAGCTGAAAAGAAAATGATCGAGTGCTCAAACTGGGCATCGTTTGCGTCTGCCTGCGGTACACAGATAACAGGTCTTGCAGACGACGGCGCCGTAGTGTGCGCGCTCGACACCGAGCAATCGTATCTTGCATTCAGAACCTTCTCACAGCTTTTGAATACCGTTTCGACCGACAAAAAGACCTTCAAAAACGGCGGTACTGCATTCACCTTTACCGATGCACCCGTTATTGACAAGGGTGCGCTCGGCTTTGTGCCCGTTCCATCATACGGTCCGCAGGGTAAAAACGTAGCAGAGCTTTGCGGTGTCGGTATGGGTGTTTCAAAAACCGCAACTGATGAGCAGTCGCAGTATGCGCTTACATTTATACTTTTGTGGTCGGCACGCTACAGCGAGGCGCGTGCGGATGCGCTCGTATTCGACTATAAGCTGTCAGAGCAGAAGGCAGAAAAATATATCGAGTTTTCTGAAACCAACGGCGGTCTTTACAACGCTGACCGCGTTATCTCGTCCATCTTCACAAAATCAACCATTCCCGAAACACTTTGCGGCGAGCCTGACGAAATTTTAACTGAATATGCTGCTGCGTTTGAACGCACTGCAGTGTTAAACGGCAGAAATCAATGAAAATTTTGTGCGTAGGCGACGTTGTGTCGCACGAAGGAATAGATTGCCTTTTTGATGTTTTACCGTCTCTTAAGCGAAAATACGCGCCTGACGTTGTGATTGTCAACGGTGAAAATTCGGCAATCGGCAACGGAATTGACAAAACCGCGTATGATATGATTATAAACGCGGGCGCAGATGTTGTAACGGGCGGCAACCACTCTTTTCAAAAAAATTCGGCGGGGCAGCTGCATGAAAGTGAAAAGCGACTGCTCCGACCGGGCAATATTGAGGGTGTATCAGACGGACAGTGGCAGATAAAACTGAATTTTGGCAAAAACACACTGCGTGTTATAAACCTTTCGGGCAGTCTGTATATAAAAAATACGACAAACCCGTTTGAGTTTTTGCAAAAAGCGCTTAAAACCGACACAGACTGTATAACAGTTGTTGACTTTCACGCGGAAGCGACAAGTGAAAAGCGTGCGCTCGGGTTTATGGCAGACGGACGTGTGTCGCTGCTTTTTGGTACACATACACATGTGCAGACAAACGATGCACAGATTCTGCCAAACGGCACAGGCTACATAACTGATGTCGGAATGACAGGTGTTAAGCACTCGGTACTCGGAAAAGACGTTGACGTATGCGTAAACAACTTTATAACACCCCAAAACCGACTGCCGATAAAGGACGCAAAGGGCGGGTGTATTTTAAGCGGTGTCTTTGCCGACATTGACGATAACACAAAAAAATGTGTTTTTATCGAAGTTATAAATATTGACAATTAATTATTGATATGGTAATATAATTGTTGCGCTGGTGTGGCGGAACAGGCAGACGCCCGGGACTTAAAATCCCGTGATAGCAATATCGTACCGGTTCGATTCCGGTCACCAGCACCAAAAATCCCGTTCACGTAAGTGGGCGGGATTTTTACTTATTACTTCTTCACTCTTCACTTTTCACTAAAAAATTGTGAACGGAATTTTTGGGAAGTAATAGGCAATAGTGAATAGTGAAAAAGTATTGCGCCTCCACTGCTTTTCTGCTATAATACACCCAAGGCGGTGAAAAAAATGAAAAAAAGTTTCGCTTTTGATACTCCTTTTTCAAAAAATGAGTTAATTATGAGATTAAGTGATTTAACCGATCCAGGTAATTACGGACGATCTTTTTACGGCAAGGTGGATGACAATCACTTTAGCTTGATAAAATGTCAACCGTTTTCTAATAATGTACTTAATCCTTGTTTGGAAGGGAAAATTATTGAAACTAACACCGGCACCAATATTCAATTGAATATCAAATTAAATAGAAATGATAAAGTTGGGTTTATAATGCTTTTAGCATTAACATTATGTGCTATGTTATTTTTGGTGGTAAGTGGTATTATATCAAAAACGCTAAATTTCTTTGAGCCAATAGCTATAATGCTGTGTTTTGAATTGCTTTGCTCTTTTGTCGGTTATATTATCTTTTCTTTGAAAGCGAAAAAAGCAGTTTTGAGGCTTAAAAAATGCTTGAATAAATAAAGAAAATCAGGTTTTCAGACCGGTTCCATTTTGAGTGCGGGTCCCAAAAATCCCGAATGCGATAGCGTTCGAGATTTTTACTTATTACTTCTTCACTCTTCACTTTTCACTAAAAAATTGTGAACGGGATTATTGGAAAGTAATAGGTAATAGTGAATAGTGAAGAGGTATTGCGCCTTCGACGCTTTTATGCTATGCTTGTGCTACAATAGGGACAAAAAGACCATAGAAATGAATTTGTAAATATGATAGAATAATTATACTAAGGAGATAAGTTGTGATGAAGAAATTTAAAGAATTTTTGTGGTTTTTAATACCTTTTTATGCTTAAAGTTTTATTTCTATTATCTATTTCGTTTTAAACACACCAAACGGAGCAATGTATTTTAGATTAATGATTAGTGACCCCTTTTTTATAATAGCTCTTGTAAATACTTTTGTTCCATCACTTATATTGTCATTTGTTGTTGTCTTTATATATAAAATTATACTTCGTTTTTTAAGCAAGAAAACGGTTACAGGCAGAAAGAAACATATAATTATTTTTTTGGTTTCTCTTATTGCTCCCATTTGCTATATCATAATTATGACGACTTGAAAATGTCCATTAAAAATGTTATATTAAATTAAAGAAAAAGCTTGTTGTTATGCGGAAATTTCAACTTGTAGAAGTGACTGCCACAAGTTGTAGCCCCGGCCTCCCTCTGACGAGGGAGGTGGCAAAACAAAGTTTTGACGGAGGGAGAGAAAATGAAAGAATATAATAAATCTAATATCCCACTTGCAAAAACTTTAAGGAAAAATATGACATCGTGGGAACGAAAACTTTGGTATGAGTTTTTAAGATATTACCCTATAAGATTTCAAAGACAAAAAGCTATTGGTAATTACATAGCAGATTTCTATTGTGCTAAAGCAAGACTTGTTGTTGAACTTGATGGTGGTGATCATTATACCCCAGAGCAAATAGAAAAAGACAAAGTTAGAACGAAAGAGTTAGAGGGTATGAATTTAACAATTTTAAGGATTTGTAATTTGGATAT
>JAZQDN010000043.1:0-20189 GCA_045546815.1 Eubacteriales bacterium | reverse complement strand
TAAGTTGATTATAGGTATCATCTTCGTCGTTGCCGATCGCCTGCCATATAGCGTTTATAAGTTCGTTTATACCACCTGCAGCAAATCCAAGAGCAACAAGCTTAGCAGCAAGAAATATTATCTGTCTTACACCCTTTGTTTCAGTAAACATTCTGACAAAACGACTAAGGCCCTGCACACCGGGATTATAAAACGGCACAACAGTAGAATTAAGAAAACGGGAATATATACCGCTGCGGCCGAAGTTTACTGTAACATCAGCTGCAGCATACAACGCCTTTTGTTTTGATTCATAGGAACCGTCGCCTTTTTCAAGTACACTCATAAACTCCGCAAGACGCGGCGCCTGCTCAATCGTCTGGTTAATTTGCTCTATAAATCCCGATGCATTGCTCCACGCACGTTTGATTTTAGAATTTGCAGACATACTTGTTTCAAGATCCATTTGCTTTTTAAAATCAAAATACGAACTACCGACACCACCAAGCGACTGATACAACTGCCACATATTGCCGTTGGTTGCCATTTCTTTATAAGCCCGCGGCAGATTGCGCAACAGTTTAACCGGATCCGACGAGTACATCACAGCGTCCTGAAGGTCACGTACCAAATTGCGTGCCGAGAAGAATAAATTCCACGATGTAACAAGCTTTTTGAAGGTATCATTTACCCTTTGTACCGGCACAAGTGCAGACTTTGCATCGGGGTCAAAAGTGATATTTTTTATACCTTCATATAATCCGCGGCCAATATCCATCGTATGACGAATACCGTCAGCGTAAAATATCATTCTGTTACCGTCCTGCTCGCCGTCAAAATTAAAATTATTTAATCGGTCGGTATCATATGTTACAAAAGCGTGAGCTTCACGGTCGGCGGTAATTTCCGCCCGCTCGTTGTGTGCTTCACTTACCGCGGCTTGCGACAGCACCGCAATGCTATCCGCAAATTCTGCAATAACAGATTCAAAGTTTTTTCCGCAGTATTCTTTTAACGTTACATCTGCCGGCTTTTTGAGTACTTCTGTTGCCACTCTGTGAATCTCTACAAGCTGGTCAGTTGAGTTGATAATACTTGGATCAAATAAATGCGGATAGGTTTCCGAGAGAGTTTTATATGTAACATCAATAAAGCTCACACCCTCACCCTTGCTTTGAGTGAGACCAAGCTTTCCGCCTGTTTTTCTAAAATAGTTATAGTCGGGTATTTCAGACACAACTTCAGGCGGAACGTACAGCCGCATCTTCGAAAGTTCGGCGCGCAGTTCGGGATGCTGATAGTACGGCGCATCGATATTTGCGTTTTGTATGATAGCGAGGTTCGCAAGATCAGATGCAAGTCTTTTTGCATCATCGGCGTTAAACGCTTCGTTTAACGTAACAGCATCGGCATATTTATTTATAAGCTTATCAGCTTCACCTTTTTGCGAAAAGCTAAATTGTTCTTTAATGGCGTTTTTTAACCGTCTTTTTGCGTTGGGGGTAATATATGCACCGTTTTTCTTTTCGGGCTCTCTGTATTTAGAATCGCGTACAGCCGTTATTTGATTTACAAACTCTTTTAATGCAAGATCCTTTACCTCAATACCGCGCGGGGTATCTTCAAGCAGTCCTTTGCGCTTAAGAGTGTCTACAATCTCGGTTGCAAGCATATTAAGCTTCGCCTCGGTCACTACCTGCTGTGTTTGGAGCTCCAAAGCATCAAGAAGCGGCATAGTCTCTTCGTTGCCGCCTTTTGCACGCTTAACAGTCTTTTTAACAACAACGTTTTCGGCAAATTTAGGCTTGTCGGTTATAAAATTTTCAACAAAGAACGCAGGCACGTAATATTTGTTCTGCTGCTTCATAGTTTTGGCCTGTTCTTGAGATATAAGACCTGAATCAATGCGCCATTGCATAAGACCTTCGATATAGTTATAAACGTCTTTTGCCCAGCCTTCAAACTCGGCATTTGCACCGGCAAGCATTTCTGCACGCCTTAAACTTTCTTCGCGGGATATATCGCTGAAAATAGCTTTATCATTCACGGCACGTTCGGCGTTGTTGAGATACTGCATATACAGGCAAAACTTTTTGTATTTATTCTTATCGGCAATTATAGGCTTGAAAACATCCTTTAAGCTTTTGCCGATTTTGTTACCTTCAATATCGGTTTGAGCTTTTTCAAGCATATAGCTTATAGCCTGTTTTGCCTGTTTTGTGTTGTTGTATAGATGATATATGGTTTCATTATCAAGCTTTTTGCCAAGTCGCTTAATTGCTTCGCCACTGTCAACAAAACCACGGTTAAGCTCGTTATACCACTTTTTGACTTTCTGCAACTTCGTCTCCTTGCCAGGCTCATCCATATTAACTCGCCCTTCATCAATCGAATCATCGACCGCCGACGTGCTTAATCCTTCTTTTCTGCGGTTCGACAAAACAGCTTCGAGTTCTTGCATACGGTCATAGTTGTGAATTGTATCATACAAGCTTTGATATACATCACTTGCAAAGTTTTTCAGCTGTTTATCAGACGTGGAGTTTTCAAAAGCTTTTACCCGCTCGGCGAGCTCTACAGCAAGGTTAAGATCCGCATCAGCAAGCTTTTGCATAAGCTCGGTGTCGGTAAACACGTTTGTTAAAAAGTCGGCGGCAATTTCACGCTGCAGATTTTCAAAGGAGAGAGCGGCGCTGTTAAGTTTCGATTCATCCTGCAGAATGTAAGCATTGTATTTTTTAGTTACTCTGTTAAGCTCGGCGCTGATATCGTAGCCGTGCCCGGACATATATTCGATAACAGAATCAACAAGAGTGTTGACATTTTTATCAGAATTGGGTATACTATTATTAAAAGAACTGTTTCTCATCGCGCCAGTCATATTGACCCGCGACAAACCAGGAGATGCCTGGTTGGCAGTTCTTTTTTGTTTTTTTGTTATATCGTATATGTGATACTTTTTATCAGCTTTACCTTTTCCGACATTGAGCAATAAATCAAATGTTTTACCATCAAACTCTACAGAAAATTTGTAATATCGAAAATCAGAAAATTTATTGTGAACCACATCATCTACAGAATGAGAAAACGTAGCTATTTCCAAAACCTTCTTAAGTTTTGAAATCTCGGCAGTTTTTATATCATCTGATAAATGTGCAATATGTTTTGCATCGCTCTTATCTATAATTGCCGTATATCCATCTGACAAATCAATTTCTTTTCCATAGAACAATTCAATGATATATTCTTTTATCACATCATATTTACTCTTATTCGAGTTTTTTATCCTTGAAAATAATACGCCATCTCTTGAAAGATGCAAAACGCTCCCTTCAAGCGAATTAGTGCCGTCAACAGCAATTTCTCTTGCAAGTTTATAACCGAGCTTTTTTATAGGCTCGGCGTTTTTATTTAATATGACCGTGCCGGTTGTAGAATCATATATGCCGGTTTCACCGTCAGGTACCGCCACGTCAGATTCAACCGTTTTATTATAGCCGACGTCATAATACGGGCTGATGTCACCCGCAAAGTCAAAGCCGGCAACAAAACCTGCAGCCTTTATCATATCCTTGATGGTTGAGTTTGTCGACAGCTTACCGCCGGTGGATCTTACATACAGTTCATAAGCGTCAACATCAGCCGCAATTTCTTGCGCCTGCTGTTCGGTAAGCTTGCCGTTATACACTGCGTTTCTAAAGCCGTTTAAAACATCACGGTCGGCGCCAAGTTCCGAAAGGCGTTTTTCAATGTATTTCATTCTGGTATGCTTTTGCTTTGCGACAGCCGAAAAAGCAGCACCCTGACCCGCTTTATATGCGTTTAGCATATCAGTCACTTTACGGCGCACATAAAGAACCTCGCTGTCCTTGTCAATATGAGTGCCAAGGATCTTCGAAAGCGCTTCAATAGCAGCATCATCACCAAGAACATTCTCAAGGTTATTGTTTACATCACCCGTCAGCAACATATTGGCAAGCGCAATCTGCGACTGACTATCCATTTTAGACGTATTATCTATACTTTCATTCAAAGCTTCTACAATACCGTCGGTGTAGTTTTGTGACACATCGGCGGTTTGTTCATTTAATGACAAAATATAAGCCGAGGCAGAGTCAACAACATTTTGTGCTTTTTCAGCCACGGTGCCGTTTGTGATGTCAGCTTTTTGCACCGCAGGGAGCAGAGCTGAAGCTTTTGTTAAAAGTTTATTTGCTTGTTTTTCGGAAAGCTCGCCGTTTAAAACATCACCCGCGAGCTTTATTGCGCTCATAGCATCGCCTACGGACGCGCCTTTGACATAAACGTTTGCAGCTTCGCGCGCTGATGAAACGCCGTCACTGCCGTACCACGCTGCAGTAAATGCCGTGTCAAGCTTATCGGTGAGCTGTGCTACAGCTGCAGTAAGTTCATCCGAAAGACCGATATTGTTATAGTTCGGGGTTTTGGTATTACTTTCAAGCTGCGCATTTATCGCACTTGAAGGTGTAAGCCCCCGCTCTGACATAATATCAAGGGTTGATTGTTTTGTTGCAGACGAGTTGAGAGCAACACCTTTTACAGCATAGTCCATTATAGCATTTACATTTTTGTTTATGACCGAGCGATCTTTGACACTGTCATTGATATCATTTAAATAATCAATTTGTGCCTGAATGATTTTTTTGCTTGCGGCTTCAACGCCATCCTTCGATATGTCAACACGATATTTCTCGGGTGTAGACTCGTTTATATAGTCAAGCGTCTTTTTGGCATCGGTGCCTGCCGTTTTATTGCCTGATGCCTGCGCAACATCAGACACAAGCTTCACGCTGCCGATTATTTCGCCGAGAGCAAAGCTTGTAATAGCGGTTTCAAGCATTTCAGAACCGTCAAGCACTCCGCCAGTACCCGTCCATTTACGGTCATTGTTTACTAAAGCTTTATCAATAAGATTCTGCGTAACAAGTGTCAGTTCTTCTTCACCGATTTCACTCACGGTGTTTATAACATGGTCCACCATAGCGGAGCCAAAGCTTTTTCCGGCATTGAAATCGTCAAACCATTTCAGTTCTTCGATACCGCCGATATTTTCTGCAGTTGTTTCAGCATAACCCTTCGCCGCGGCAGTTAGCACGTTAAGCGGATTATACCCGCGCTTCTGCGCAAGCGACACCGATTCAGAGCCCATAGTGCCAAAACCATAAAGGGCATTTTGAGGGGTTATCTTAAACAAATCCTTAATTGTTTTTACAAAGCCTGATTTATTTCTTATATTCTTGACAACGGTCGACGTCGTCGAAGCGGCACCAAAGGCATTGCCCGTTACCTTCGATGTTACAAGCCCGCCCATTGTTTCAGCAATTCCGCCGCCGATGTTTTTTACGGTTTCATTAAGGTTATTTCCTTTTTTCTCGGTAGCTTCTGATACCTGTTGATTTGTTGTATAAAAATTATACGAATCAAGGTCGCTCACGCTCACACCGATTTTATTCGCGAGTTTAAAAGCCTCACCTTGATTATGTATAAGCGAACGATCAGCGGGGTTCTGTTTAAAATAGTTATCTATTTTTTGTATCTTTTCACTTTCTGTTTCTTTGCCGATAAGCTCTGATATAACATCCTTGGCAGCAATTGAGACACCACTGATACTGTCAATAACCCCCGATGCAGAGCCCTGAGCATAGCGTGAAGCAAAATAATTAGCATAATCACCGTTTTTTACACCTTCAAGCATTTCCCGGTACTCTTTAGCAACTGTTTTTTCGTAATCAGATTTGCCCGCTTTTTTGAGTTTTTCTATGCCGCGCGAAATAAGCGAATCAGTATAGGGTTCAACCTTGCCGTTTTGCTGAATTTGAGATATCGCCTGTTTATACAAAGAATCATACTCGGCATAATCTGATATAAGCTTGTCTACGTCACCGCCCGACAAGACACCAAGCGATGATGAATAGGTGTTTATTTTGGGTACAACACCATTATTTTTTGATGCAACGTTTCTTATTTCTTCAAAAGACTTACCGTCTGCGGTGTCATTCGTTACCGCCTCATAAACGATTTTATTAAAATCATCGGTATTGTTTTTATCTTCTGTGAGTTTTTCAATCGGCGTTGTACCTAAATAGTTATAGTTTATGCTATCAATCTGTGTTTTAGATTTAGCAAACGGATCTGCAACCTTAAGCTTTGCAACGTCTTGCTTTTTACCCGCGTTTTTAAACGGATCTGAAGTCGGGGTTTCAAAAGTGTCAGCTGATAAAGCAGACTTATTAACAGTATATCTTTCTTTTACAGTACGGTTGTCAGCTTTTTCCGAAACCGTTGTATAATTCTGTTGCATCGCTTTTGAAATCGCTGACGGAGATATAATATCCGACTTTGATACAAGTTTATTTGATGGGTTTTCTTTTACATAATCGGAAATACGAGTATACTTTTTCTTTTTTACCGTGTTGTTCATTTTATTCCTCTTAAGTTTTTAATTGTTGTAAAAAGCTTTTTGACTTGCTCAACAGATACTCCCATATCGGCTGCAGCTTCGACCCAATCGTTCTCATCAAAATTCGCACCGTAATTACTACTTTCAGCATAACCCGTAATTTGCTCATAAGTGTAATCGTCCAAGTTTAAAGCTGGTTCTGGAGTTTTATTTAAAATCACATTGTTGTAAGCTGCGTCATCCGATGCAGTTTTACTCGTCGAAGGGCGTTTTTCTCCTGCATATTCTTTTAATAAATCTGCGGAAAAGCGGCCGCCGAGAGCATCAACAAAACTGTCGTCATAAATACCCGCATTAAGCAAGTTTAACACAACGCTTTCATAGTCGCCCGATTCGCGCGCTCTAGCGACAGCTCGCAAGCCTTCCTCGGACAACCCATAAGTTTTAGCAAACAAAGATGCATTATCTTCATTCAAATACCCGCTCGAAGCTAAGGACACAATATTTGATAATTCGCTTTGCTGTTTGGCAAGTTTGTTCGATTCCTCGGTAAGCTTTATATTGCGATTATTGTTTGCTGCGGCGTTTTGGAACTGCGCATTAGCAACACCTGCATTATACTTTGCACCCGCGCGGTTTACCTCATTTTGTGCAATGGCCTGTCCCATAGAAAGATCCACGTCTTTTTTAGCATTGATCGCGGCGGCGTTTGCGCTATTGCGGTTAGTACGGTAAGCGTTTTGCATTGCAACACGAGCCGATTCGGAAAGACCGCCTGTAATACCGCCCGCGCGCATCTGCTGGTCAATATTCTTTTGGTCCATCATATTACCGATATATGCCTGCTTGAGCGTAGCCGCACGTTGCTTGTCAATCTCTTCCTTTGAAGCTTCAGCCTGCGCCTTAAATGCGTCATTAATACCGCTGTACGCTGAATCAAGGTCGCTGCCTGCCTTTTGCATTTCACTCGCACCCTCATGGCCGGGAAGAGCAACATAACCCTGACCGTCACCACCACCGCTGTAACCGTAAGCACGGCGGATGTTTTCGGCTGCCGCGGCTGCAGACTCTTTACCGGCTTTATCTCCGGCTTTACTTGCCGTGATATATGCTTTTTGTAGATTTTTAACTCTTTCCTGATCTTCCGCCGAAAGATTTTGTTTATCGTATATTGAAAGTGCCATTGTTTATCTCCTTATTTTGAATATTCCAAGCTAAACGCCTGCAGATATAGCGGCATACCCACTATATCGTTTTCAAAGCGAAGCTTGATATTATATGTTTTTTTGAATTTTATCTTTTTATCAATCGAATATTTTTTTCCGACATTACGGTAAGAAAACCGCGCATAGTTCATATAATCATATCTGAAAATGCTTTGCTCACCGTCGTAGTCCTTTATAAGCTTCCAGGGCTCATTATTCTTTTTGGCATACACGCGCACCGACGTGTTGATTTCGTGATTATCGGTTTTGCTTATAATCTTACGAATTAAAACTCCAAGCTTTGAAAAAGATTTACGTATATAAAAATCAGTACCGTAAATGTTGGGCGTTTCCCAATAGCATTTTACGGGTGCATGCGTAATTTCATCGCCGATTACGAGCGCATCGGTATAATCTTCATCTTCAGCGCCGACGCCGAAGGGTACACGATAAATAATGTTTTTATATATAAAGTGTAGTTCGCCCTGCATATTCCAAATATGCTCCGCCTGCAGCTCCCAAACAAACGTTTCGTACTGGCGGTAAGAAAACGGTTTTGATTCCGATGACGAGAACTGTGCACCATCAAGCAGATACATTCTGCCTGCGCCGTTGTTTATAACAAAGAAGTCTCCGCATACACAACACTGCAGCTCTTCAAGGTTTTCGTTAAGCAAATGCTCGCCCGCTCGGTCAGAACGTATTTGTGTATAGCGCTCATCCATAACGTTTGACGGTGTGATTGCAGCAAGACCATACTCGGACATATAAACAATTTCATTATTGAAGACAAGCGGTTTTTGAAATCCCGCAGGCTTTGCCGATTCAAATACGTGTGATATCAAAAACAGTGCATCGGGGTTATACTCATAAGCTTCACTCGTATTAACCGCGCCGCTGACAAGATAGCATTTGTCATCGGTAATTACCGCAAGCGACGTATCCTGGCCCGCAAGCGCCTTAACCTCGCTATTACCGTCAGAGAACGTAAGGTAAGATGTATCGGGGAAGTATGTGTAATCATCCATATCTGAATACCATACATAATTCGGGTAATCTTCATTGCCTGACACAAAAAGTCTGTCCTTATAACCGCCAACGCCAAAGTTACAATAAATATTACAGTTTGCAATTTGCGACATATCCCAATCCGCACGTCTGTAAACAATCATCACGTTGTCTTCGCCTTCAACAGTAGGCTTGCCGGGCGCGATCTCAAAGTGTATTTTATTTTCGTTCCAGGTCGTTCCATTTGTCACATTTTCCCAAACACCTGAATCGTTTAAAACCTTGATTTGCACTGTAGCAGAAACAACAGTTCCTTCAATCTTCAGGGGCTCAAAAGAAAATGTAAAATCAGTCGATATACCATCGCCTTGGAACATTTCACACACCCACGGGTTTAATATGTTCGCAGGCTCATAGCTTTTTCCGCTTCCGCCTGCAGCTGATGCACCGATGTATACCGTGGGTATTTTGATTTTTGCGTATTCCCACCTTTCTACACTATCTTCAGCACCCATAAAAGCACTCTCCGAAACATCAAAAAACTGCACTCCTGCGCTTGAAACCTTGATTGTAGATGCGAAATTTCCCGATGAAATATCTTTTGTGTTTAAAAAAATAATGCCGTTCTCGACAAAAATAATCACTTTTTCGGGTGTGGCAGAAACAAAGCCGAACGGATACGCCGAATCCATATCCGCTGTGCCAAGCTTAATTGTAGTGTCGTTATACTGCCCGTTGTCATACACAAGAAAATGCAACGCGTACCAAAAATTACTGTGTACAGCATTAAAATCGCTGTCAACGGTGCACAGTATAATCAAATTGTCTATCGCCACTGCTTTTTCGATATTAGCTATATTCGCCCTCATTGTAGAGAGCACTGTCTTTGCGCCGCGGCGTTTGCCTATCTCACCGTAATTTGTACGTATGAAATTGCACAGTCCCGGGGCAGCTTCGCCGCCGTTTTCTGCATTAAAATAGGATATGCCGCAAGCCCTGCCAAGCGACACGTTATCATCCGACGTCGACGCATCAATGCCAAAAAGTTTGTTTGCTTCAATTTTATACACCGCCGGCGATGCAGGCGCCCTTGAGGTTGATGCCTTAAATGCCATTTGTTACACCCCCAAGGTTAACAACGTTGATTGATGTGCTCGCAGTCTTTGCATCGCTTATATTCTGAAGGATGTTGTTGTACCTATCCATAAACATATAATACGGAGCCTTATCATTCTCAGTCGCAACAACGTGCGCTGCAGCATAATAAACGAGTGCCGGCTGCGCTTCTTCAGGTATTTCAAACTCATATGTCACGGTATCCGTATTATCACCAACTGTGTCCGGGTACACATAGCACAGAACACGGTATTTTGTGCCCGCAGACAGTTTAAATACTCTGCCGTACACGCGCTGCGGAGCGGATGCAACATCTACTGTCATAACACGACACAGTTTATACATCCTTTTGCCGATCGTCTTCAAGACAACATCTGCCATATCATATTCATCGGTCTTGTCCGGGGTAAATTCAAACACCCGTTCAATGTGTGCAACAGTCGTCGCGATCTGTTTTTGAGCATGGTCGTAAAAACCGGGGAGCTTATTTTTAAAATCAGCCGGCGACTCTTCGTCAATAAGTTCCGCCACCATTGAATTAGCTTGTTCTATGTTCATAACATTTCTCCTAAAATAAAATTGGAAAGCGGCTTTGTTGCCGCTTTCCGTTTTATACGGCAGTTATATAGCCGTTTACTCTTTGTGAGCTTTAATTACATAAAGCTGTTCGGGACGAATGATTTTTGCGCCGTAAACATTAAGGCCCTTAATTGCATCCGAAAAGAAGTTTTCAGGGCGGTAAGCTTCAGTCTCTTCGATAGTACCGCAAAACGCGATCGCACGTTTGGTACGAATCATCATATAATCGTCGGTACCATCGTTATGAAGGTTATTTGACAGCTTAACCTTGCAGTTATCATACATACCGACAACACCTTTTCCGATAAGCTGGTCGTTATTGGTCTTGAGCTCTGTCAGCGCATCGCGAAACAGCTGATAAAAGAAGGGCGACACTGTGATAGTAACATCATCTTCCAAATCAACGTCGTTATTGCGAAGAACAAGAAGACCTGCATCAACAGCAGCCTTTGCTTCTGCTCCCGATCCGATCGCAAGCGATGTCGACATGTGCGTAGCGCCTGCAGCAAGGCTACCGACGTAAGCATCGCGGACACGTGCCATCTTTCTTGTGGCTTCCATCAGAAGAGTTTCCATAAGTCCCTCAACAGACTGCGCTCTGTCGATATCATCAACCATAAAATTGAATGCTTTTGCCTGGTCGATATCAAGCGGCTGTGATGTATCCGCGGGAGTTTCAGGCTTACCAAGACCTTCATCCTGGTTATAATCGAATACGTTGGGCGAAGATACACCAAGGATTTTAACCCTGTTACCGCGTTTTGCTTCACCCTCGAACTGTGACCAGCAGTCTTCTACAAGTCTGCATTTCTTTTCAAGCTCCGTCTGAATGTACTTTGACCATATGGTCGGTTTAAAATTTGCATATGCCATAATTTAATTCTCCTTTACTTTTTACCAAGCCGTGTAAGACTTGCCATTGCTTTTTTTAATATTTTCGGATTATCTAAATCCTTTGATGTGAGGCGGTCAAGCTGTTCAGAGGTATAAAACTCTGATTCAACATTACCGCTATCGTTTACCGGCCCGATGTTCGCAGGCTTGGGAGTTGTCGGCGCATCACTGTTCTTTACAACAAGAAACGCCTTTTTTGCATCAATACCCGCGGCACGAAGCTTAAAGTAATCGTCGCCCAGATCATCAACGGATTTTACCGAAGGATCAAGAGTTTGGATTTGCCTTAAATCTTCAGCTTTGGCGTATTCGATATTTTGTTCTACAAGCGCCTGGTATCTCGGATCGTTTTCTACAGCAGCCTGAGCTTTTGCTCTGTTTTGCTGTATCTGCGCAACCGTGCTGCCCGTCTGCTTTGCTTCAAGCTGATCGAGTATCTCCTGGGTGTTCGCTCCGGAGTACCCGTATTTTGCAAGACCGGAAACCAATCTTTGATTTTCTGCCTCCGCTGCTTCGGCTCTGCGACGCATCTGCGCAGCTGCGTGATTGTCGGCTTTTGACTGACCGCGGGGCGCGACTTCCGCATTTGCACTGTCCGCAGGCGTCCCTGCAGGCGTACCGCTTGTATCTGTCACCGATTGTGATGCAGGCTCCACGACCGCCTGCTGTGTGTCGTTTACCACATTTAAGTTATCCATAATTTTCTCCCTTACTTGTTACAGTTTCTTATAAGGACCGCGGCTTCTTCACGGGTAAGCGGATCCTTCGGTCTGAAGTTGCCGTCAGCATCACCAAGCATAAGCCCTTTTTCTTTTGCTTCATAAACAGCGTCTTTTGCCCACGGTGAGATCTCCTCATCGTCTTTGAATAAATCAAAATCGTTTGAGTTATACTCTCCCTTCTCATTAGGAATGCCGAGAAAGTCTGCAGCATTTTGCGGAACACCCGCAGAATTATTGATCTGATAATGAAGGTGCACACCCGTGCTGTTGCCGGTAGAACCCATGACACCGATAACCTGTCCGGCTTTAACCTTTTTACCTTCACTTACGTTACATTTCTCGAGGTGGCAGTAAAGATGTCTGCGGCCTTCACTGTCACCGATAGATATGTACCGTCCCCAACCGTTCGCATCGTAAGCTACAACGCGCACGGTACCATCGCAGGCGGCATAAACGTTTTTATCCTTTGCTGTAAAATCAATACCTTTGTGGCCGTCCGCCCAGTGTTTGCCTTCCTGCCCAAAGATTGCTGTTATGTTAAATTTTCCTTTTACGGGTGTCATTCTTTTTCTCCTTCGTCTTTTTTAATATTATCAAGGTGTTTTATACCGTCAGTGAGTAGCTTGACGATCCATTTAGGAAACGCGTTCGGGTTACATTTAAACAGGTTTTCACAAATAGACACACATTCGGTAAAGACGATATAAAAAGCAATGATACTCGAAAATAGTAGCTTTGCAGTTACTTCAAATCCAATCTGCGCTGCTGCCATTGGTATGAGATAGTCTAAAAATATACCAAAGCCGAGTGCTAAAAACATTGTGGCTTTTTTGAGTGCGCCCTTCCGAGCCTTAACGCTGTTAAGACCAACACCTGTGTATACCGCCGCAATAACACCGGTGATGATATCAAACACAACCGCGATCGACACTATAATCAAAAGCGGTACATACGCTTTGAAATAGGCCGCAAGTATACCGCCTATTCCAATAAAAACAAATTTAAGTCTTTCCATAATAATTCTCCTTTTATGTAGAAATTAAGTCCTGCAGAGCTGCAAAAGCTTTGTTTATATCCCTGTTGTACTCCAGATCGATTACCGCTTCATCAGAGTTGGTAATCAATGTTGTAGAAGGATATATGCTTTTTATGCCGGTTACATCGCCCATCAGATTTGGCGTGTAAGTAGCAGGCGGTACATATCGCTCGTATTCTGTAGCGGTCGAGCCGATTTCAAGCAGCGGCTTAATTGTGCCGCTTGTTTTAACAGGATTGTTCTCGTCACCACTATTTCTTTTGATTGATAATCTTGCATATTTAGCAGTTGGATAATCGGCAGTATTAAACAAAAGTACATCTCCACCCGTATAAGCAGGATTGGCGGTTATAGAAGTAAGCATTGTATTACTGTCGTCATATATAGCCGCACTTGCCGCAATATTTACAGAGTCTTTAAAACCACTCATACAATATTGCGTATTAGGTTGTAAATTAACATTACCTAAAACAAAGCCCGCATAAGCTGCAGCAGTACCTTCAATTGTAATTGTGCCATCTCCGTTATCTGTGAAAATCACACCATTTACGTCTTGCGTAGTGTTTTCGTAAGGATAAGGCAACAAGTTTTTACCATATCTGCTTACTTTAACCTTGCGCAAATCTGCGCCACTGATTTTAACGCTCAATTCGTGTTCCAGAGGACTTACGTCTGTAACAACCACTGACGTGCCGCTTTTATTGCCTTTAATAGCGTTGGCGGTCGAGTTTTTCATTTTTGTTTCGGTTATAAGCTTGTCTGCAAAAATATCACCTGTAATAAAGAACCTTTTCACAAGTTCGTAATTACTGCATATATCAGCTCCCGTGTAGCCAAGTATCCCTAAAACAGAAAGATCTATAGGTGAATTTGAAAGACTAAACGGCGAGTTTGCATTTTCCCAAGGACCATTGCTTATCAGATCATCCTCATATACAATCAGAGAATCAAAGGTCTCGTTTAAGAAAATATACGTAAATCCACCATTACCTAACCTGTTCGGATATTTCAAAAGCGGGAAGCCTGCGAGATTTTCACCATCGATTATACCGTCTTTATTATTGCTGAAAGCGATCGCAGAGAGTGCATCAGACGTCCCTTTGAAATAAAACGGAACAGTAAGATCTGTATCCCACAAAACGTCAGACGCCAAATACAAGTCGCCGTTTACGTCAAAAACACCGGGCTCCGTTATTTCACTTAAATCAGAAACTTCTTCGATTCCCGATTCACCTTTTTCTCCCTGCGGACCCTGTTCACCGGGAACACCCTGCGGGCCCTGCGGACCCTGGCTGCCTTGTGGACCTGTGGCGCCGGTGTCGCCCTTTTCACCCTGTGCACCCTGGACGCCTTGCTCTCCCCGGACGCCTTGTGGACCTGTGGCGCCGGTGTCACCTTTTTCACCTTTAAGACTTTCAAGCCACTCGGCTTCAGAGCCTTCAAAGCCCGCTTCTTTAGCCAAAGTATAAGCGGACTTGCCATAGTTACCGGAATTAATCTCGTCGACAATTTCATTGATCTTGGGAATAAGCACCTTCTTCGGCATCGAGTCAAAGAACTCTTTCATATCTGCCGCCTGAAGATTAGGAACGTCAGCCTGCTTTGAGTGCAAGCACTCCGCTACTGCGCTGCCCGCTACGTCTATTCTTTCTACGCCCATCTACATTTCACCTCCATACTGCGAAAGCGCGTTTGTCGCCATATTTTTAAGTTCGTTTATAGTGCCCGGAAGCTGATCCGTTGCCGCGTCTTTCTGATCTGCCGCCGCGTCTTCTATAGCAGCCATACGGCGATTGATTATCAATTCAAGCGCCGATTTAGGTACTGAACTATCATCATCAAGCGATGCAACATATTCTTCAAATGTAATGTGGTTTAGCGAGAACAAGCGTTCAAGCGCCTGCTCACGTGCATACTTTGAAAACGGGCTTGTATTTGAAACATCTATTCGTATTGCAACGTTAATCGCATCTATATCTGCAAGGGTTACAAGCTCGCCATCGTCAACGGATACACCGTCGGGGTTATACACCTTTATCATTGCGAGCCAAATACGTGCAATATCTTCAACATATTGCTTAAACGCTGCTGTCTGCTCATTAAGAGGTATCGACGCCTGATCACGTACCGCGATTATTGCAGTACCCGAAGCTTGTGTCGGGTCAATGTTACCTATAGCCGCATCGCCCGCTCCCGCAAGATCACGTGTCGTTGTTATAAGCTCCGCGGTAAGATTGGCAGCTTCTGAGCTCATCGGCGCAGGCGAGAGATAATCAATAGCGTTTTTAATAGAATCAACACCGCCGCCGTCCACCTCAATTGCTGTGCCAACCTCCGAAAGCGCTTGCGGGTTGATTATTCTGTCGTTTGAATAAACAAGACGCGAGTATGCGGTTATTTTTGCATTGAGTATACGGCGGGCAAGGTTACGGTTAACCTCAATTTGATTGTTTATAAGCGGCCGCACTTCGCCGTTGCCGCGTGCAGTGCCTTTACGGTTGTTAAACACCAACGCTGCTATCGGGTAACATCCGAGCCCGGATATAATAGTCTTTGGCTGATACTCAACGTATTTTGTGCATCTGCAAAACTCAAGATCGCCGTTTTCACGTAGAGCAAGATACAGCAAAGAGGTGCATTTTCCGCTGCCGTGTTTTATCTCCATATCGTTATTTTCGGTCGATACGTAATCGTAAAGCTCTTCATCAGCGATGATATCGGCAAGTTT
The DNA here is from genome assembly GCA_045546815.1 of Eubacteriales bacterium. Taxonomy (GTDB): domain Bacteria; phylum Bacillota; class Clostridia; order Oscillospirales; family QAKW01; genus RGIG9041. The sequence continues at coordinate 4,501 of JAZQDN010000043.1, read as the reverse complement.
TTCTTTGGAAACGCCGTTTTCCTTTGCTTGTCTTAAAACCTCGTCAACCGGCTTGCGCTCAGCGATTATAATAAAAGGCTGTTTCTGAATATTCAGCTGGCGCTCATCGCCAAGAAAAATGTCGGTATTATTAATTACCTGGGTATTAAGCTTGTCGTCATAAAAATAGATATACGATTCACCGGCAATAGCCGCATCCTTCACGCTTTGCCAACAGTTCTTATCCATCTGCAGACGTTCCCAGTATCGAGACGCGAGCTTATTAAGCGTAGACGTAATATGCTTGTCGTTTGTTGTGGCTTTTCCGACAACGGAATAATTGATCGCCATAGAGTTCATAGCAATCATAGACACCTTGTAATTAACAGTCGGTTTTATAAAGTTGTAAACCGGCAACGATTCTTTGTTTTCAAGGCCGTACCACTGGTCGCCTTCATAAAACCTATACGACATTTCGGTGTTTTCATTAAGACCAATCTGCGTATGATAACTGCGCACTTTTTCAAATTTGCTCCACACCTCGCTGCAGGTGAGCTGTTCCTGTCTTAATTTTTGCAACCTCAATCACCATCCTTTTTAGCAACAGGCGGTTTGCCGTTGTATGAGTTTATGCCCGAAATAATACGGTTAAGTTCCTTCAACTGTCTTTCACGTTCCGGATCGGGCGGTTTTTTCTTTTTTGATGCCTTATTATTATGTATTTCTTCAAGCTTCATTACCGCCTTCGGCTCTTCGCCGCAGGCAATACAAAATCCAACATAAAACGCAGCTGCTGCCAGTGCTGCAAAAAGCAAAAGGGTAATCACAAGCAAAGTGATTACAATTACAAATTCATAAGTACTCATTTCATACTCCTATATCGGTTTTATTTTGTGGCCGATACCCATAGGTGAGCTCGGCAGACGTTCTGATTTAAAATTGGGCGATCGTGCCGGCATTTTCGGACACGATCTTTTCGGCCGGCCGCTTACAAAGTAACGCAGCGCATCGGGTGCGTGTGTCAGTTCGTGGGGGTCGGTCATACAGTCTGACGGGTTCCTCGGGTCAAGCTGTATCGCAGGGAGCGTGCGTATAAGGTTTATACAGTTTGAAAAAATACGAATATCCGCTATCGTGTTGCCGAGCTCATCAGAATACGGTTTTAACCATTCACGGAGACCCAGCCAGCCTGCAACGCGATCGTTCGATACACGTTCCAACCTAACACCGTTATCGCGATATATTTCAGCAATACTCTTTCCGCTGTCTTTTTGGCGATTCCAAAGATCAGGCGGTGCATAAATGTAACGGATCTTGTCGTTACCTATAAGACTTTTTATCTCAGCTGCAGCTTCAGATACTATAAGGCCGTTGCCGCCGTTATCCTTGCCGGTGTACACTTCCTCAAGAACATACGCGCGGTTATTGTTATCAACCGCAATCTTATATGCCGCAAGCATATCAAGACCGTAGTCAAGCGCAATATATTTATTCCAGTCCGAAGGAATAACAAACGGCTCAATAACGTGCACATCGCGATTCCATTCTCTGAAATATCTGCCTTCGTCAAGATCCCACACACCGTCAAGCAGTGCTTTTCGTTCCCGCTCATCCAAAAGCTCAAGGCGTTTAATATAATCAGGATCCTTTTGCATCAAAAAATGATTATCCTGCAGCTTTGCAGGAATAAATATCCGGGTACTTTCTTTTACCGTATGTACAGTATCGGGCGGTCCGATATCAATAAAGCGTTCTTTTACCCACGTGTGACCGATGCCGCCGGGGTTGGTCGTGCTTTTTATCTGCTTTGGATAATCATTGGCACCACGGCAGCGGGAAATAAGGTAGACATACATTGATTCAGTGAAGTGTGTCAGCTCGTCAAAGCGGATAACGTCATATTCTAAAGATTGATAGTTATAGACGTCACGTTCAAGATCACAATAACCAAAATCTATAATCGATCCCGTGTTTTTAAAAGTCCCTGTATGCTTTGATTCGTGATAAGAATATATTTCCCTTGGATAGATCTCACGGGCCTTACGAACGAGCGATTTTTCAAGGTCTGTATATCGTCTACGCAACATTAATTGTCGAGATCCCGGGTATTTCTGCGCATACATGAGTGCATCAAGCAGTTGTCCGTAGCTTTTACCGCCGCCAGCAGCTCCGCCATACAGCACCTCAAATGCCGTTGCGGTCAAAAATGCGTGCTGACGCTTACTGATTGTTTGGTTTATTTTCATCGCTTACCACAAAATTTATAACAGCAGGCTTGCCTTTGATTTCAAGTTCTGATTTTTCAAAGCCGCCAACCTTGCAAAGAATTTCTAGAGCTTTTCCGGCACCGCGGCTGTCAAACTGATATTCGCCGGTAGCTTCATACGCTCCTGTTTCCCGGTTAAACTCCATTACAGGCGTAGCTTGCATACATTTTCGGTACATATCATCCGCTCGCAAAACAATGCTATCTTTATTAATGCAGAGCATTTTGCAATCGCGTTCATACATTTTTTTCAGTATCGTCTGCGATATTTCGCGCTGCATAAGTTTACTCGCTTGAACATCGGCAGATTTTTCTTTATAACCTGCAGCTCTTGCCGCAGCTCCTTGCTTCATACCTTCGTAAATATAACGAATGCATTCGCGTTCGCGGGGTTTAAGTTCCGAAAGCAACTCCTCTATGCTCTTTTCTTGTATGTTATCGTTCATATGATCTCCCGGAGAAAAATAAAAAACGCACCAAAAAGCGCAGTAAGGGACCAAGATCCCTTTACTTAAAACGCTTCTTGGCACGTTTTTTTGAAAGGATGTGTGATTGTATTTGTATATATACCATATCAAAGCTATTTTTGTTTTGCAAGTCAAGTCCAAAAAATAACTTTAAAATTTTTTTCGTATGCGAAAAAGACCGATTTTTAAGCAATCGGCATTATTATTTGTGCGCGTGCACCGACTTTTATTCGCGTGCAGGCGTCCGCGTTGGCGATTTATCTTTTTTTATCTTTCGTTCATAGCGCTTTTGTCCGGTGATTTCAATAAAGCGTTGGTAGTCAAACAGTTCAAGGTATATGTAATCCGCGCGGTTTACTTCGTTGTTAAACACGTCGCAGCTTATAATATTAACGTTTTCGCCGTAGTGCTTTCGTATTTCTTGATGATCTTCTATCCTGACGGCGTTTACCATCTTCTTTGTAAGCGAATAATCGCGCGATTTTGGTCGGGGCTGTGTAAGATTTTTTGACGCACACCAACGCTTTGCAAACAGATTGCTTTTTGAAATATATCTAGAAAGCCCAGCAACACCGGTTTCGTCAAACTGCAACGGGTCAATATCGGTTCTGCCAAAGCTCCACTTGTCGCGGATGAGTGCCTCAGGAATACCTGCATTGTTCATTATTACGTGAAAATGCGGTCTGCCGTTTTCTGAACGTTCATAAACCATAACATATTTAAGTTCGGCACTGTATTTATTATATAAGCGCTTTATGCGGCGTAACAGGTTTTGTATGTCGCGTTTGGCTTGTCTATCGTTTTCAGGCAAGCAGTTATTTGCATAATCAAAGCCTATAACGTAGTCGTCTTTTGTAAAATTGAGATGTATTAGCCGTTTTAAATGCTCGCGAGAATGTTTATCATTGAGAGCTTTTTGTATATCACTCGTAGGATTGCACTTTGAGCGTCTGATCCCCGGCCGCTGATACACCGGGAATATCGCCACGGCCGTGTAGCAGCCGCACTCCCACGTTATTTCTCTGTAAAAATACTTTTCTTTCACTTTTTCTACCTTTAATGGTTACTAAGATAATATTAGATACAAGACCGAAATCAGCGGCAACCGCCGCTTAAAAAAAATTCGTTCCTATATATAAATAATGTTATAGATGTGAAAAGTCTTGATTATTAAGTATCACCCAATAATCAAGACTTTTATATTGTTGTTATTTGTATTTAGCCGCAAGCTTGAGTTTTGCTTTTAACCTGTCCCGCTCGGCTTGCTCCACCGTTTTAAAGAAGGGGCAGCTCGGAGAGTATATACACTCTGTTTTAGTGAGTGCATCGCATCTGTTTTTTTCTGCATCCCAGCCAAAACATTCTGTCCGAGGATTGTATTTAACTCTGCCATCTTTGCGTTCCGCTATAGGCTTAGCATCTTTTTTATAACCTTCATACTTCTTTTGAGCGTAAACACGTGTATTTTGCACCGTTCCTCACCTTCTTGTTAAATATTCCAAATAATCTATTTTGTCATTTATTCGGTCATATTCGCCCCATAACTTGAAGATTATGAATACCATAAGTAAATGCCGCCAGTCACCGCTTACTCCCATCACAACCGAAAGCATAACCCAATAAATAAAAACCATTGTCATTTTTGGATACATCCTTTTCGATCGTCTAAATAGGAAGCAACATCGGAACATCACCGTTGAGATATGCCGCCTCAATTTGTGGTTTCATAAATTCACCAACGGTTTGTCCGCCGGGAAGCACGATATTTGACATAAACTCATCTTCAAAG
>JAZQDN010000042.1:0-13465 GCA_045546815.1 Eubacteriales bacterium | reverse complement strand
ATGCCCCACTGCCGTATATACGGCAATCAGCCTCCATCTGATGAGGGAGGTGGATTTTTGCCATAAGGCAAAAAGACGGAGGGAGAGAAAAGGAAGCTCTCAAACTACCCCTCAGTCAACTTCGTTGACAGCTCCCCTGACAAGTGGAGCCCACCGCTGCGGCGGGATTGCCCATCGGCAGAAGCCTTTTTGGAACCACACGCTTAGCGTGTGGTTTTCGTTATACAATAAAAAAAGAACGGCTTTAACCGTTCTTTTTATCCAAGCAACACATCGGAAATAAGCATTATGCAAAATCCGACGAGAAGCGCGTAGGTCGCGCCACGCTCACAGCCGTGCGCGTGCGTTTCGGGTATCATTTCGTCGCTGATAACGTACAGCATCGTACCGCCCGCAAATGCAAGTGCAAAGGGCAGTACTACGGCAGATACGCTTACCGCAAAGTAGCCGATAAATGTGCCGACCACCTCGACAAGCCCCGTTGCCGCCGCGATCGCAAAGGTTTTTGCAGGACTTACGCCCGCCGCCAGCATCGGCGCGATGATAACCATACCCTCGGGGATATTCTGAAGCGCGATGCCGCCCGCAATGAGCAGTGCCTGCGACGTTTCGCCCGAGCCGAAGCCGACGCCCGCCGCAATGCCCTCGGGCAGATTATGTATTGCAATAGCCATAACAAACAGCAGCACCTTGCCAAGCTTTCCGTTATGGTGCGGCTCAATATCGCTACCCACCATTTTGTGCAGGTGCGGCACCAGCTTGTCGATGCCGTTAAGGCATATCGCGCCCGCAAAGATACCCGCAACCGTTACGAGTATTTTGAACTTCCCGCCGTACTCGAGCGACGGGATGATAAGCCCCAGCACCGCCGCCGCGAGCATAACGCCCGCTGCAAAAGACAGCACGATATCGGAAAATCTGTGCGACAGTTTTTTAAACGCAAAGCCAATGGCGGAGCCAAAAACAGTAGCTCCGCCAACGCCAAGCGCAGTTATAAGTACAAGCTGCACCCTTTATTCCTCCGAAAACTCGTCCTTGCCGACAGAGCAGACAGGACACTCAAAATCGTCGGGCAGATCGTCAAACTTTGTGCCGGGTTCGATACCGAGCTCGGCATCGCCCTGCTCTTCGTCATATTCCCAACCGCATACATCACAAATATACTTCATAATTCTTTCCTCCTATAATACCAGCGACGGTGCACTGTAAATTCTTGCCGCAAGCTCCTGATTGAGCATATACAGGCTCTTGGGGTCAGAGCCGAACAGCTCCATTTTTGAAATAAGGTCGTTTGCGTTTGTCTCCTCTTCGCCCTGCTCCTTTACAAACCAGTCAAGGAACTGCATTGTTCTGAAGTCTTTAACGTCGTAAGCCGCGCCGTAAATGTCGTTGATAAGCGAGGTTACGTATTTTTCGTGTTCAAGACCCGCCTCAAGCACTTCCATATGGCTTGCAAATGTCTTGTCGGGCTTTGCAATCGCTTCGAGTGTTACGGGCATATTTTCGTTTTGCAGATAGGTGTAGAAAAGCATTGCGTGGTCGCGCTCCTCCTGCGCCTGAATCATATACCAGTTGGCAAAGCCGTCAAGACCCTTATCTTCAAAATAGTTTGAAAAATCAAGGTACAGATACGCCGAGTAAAACTCCTTGTTGATCTGTTCATTTAACAGTTTGTGTACTTTTGCGTCCATTATTAATATCTCCTTAAAATAATTATTTTATTGGTTCAAAATCAGAAGCACCGTGCTTGCACAGCGGGCAGACGATGTCGTCGGGCAGTGTGTCGCCCTCATAGACCCATCCGCAGACGGTGCAGACAAAGCCGCGTTTGCCGTCAGTCTCGGGCTTTGGCTTTACATTATTAAGATAGTAGGTGTAGGTCATTGTCTCGCGGTCTGACAAAACGCGCGCCTCGCTCACCTCGCAGATAAACATACCGTGCGTGTCGAGGTCAACATAGCTTTTGACCTTGAGCGACATAAACGAGTTGATGTATCTGGGTAAGAACACAAGCCCGTTGTCCGAGCGCAGCGGCTCGCACTCTGCAAACTTGTCAACGTTGCGCCCGCTTTTAAAGCCAAACGTCTCAAATACTGCAAAGGGCGCATCGGTCGACAGACAGTTTATATTCATAATTCCCGTCTGTTTAATAACGTGGTGCGAGTAGTTTTCCTTGTTAATTGTAACGGCAACGCGGTTTGGCGTGTTTGTAACCTGCGTTACTGTGTTTACGATAAGACCGTTGTCCTTTTTACCGTCGTTTGATGTGACAACGTAAAGACCGTAGCCGATGTTAAAGAGCGCGGTAAGGTCGTTTTTGTTGGCAGTTGTATCCTGCTTTGCAAGATACTCACGCGAAAGCTCGTCAGCAAGCGCATCGAGCTCTTTTTTGCTGTCGGTATTGAGCGCTGACATTATCGTCACCTCGGTGTCGGCATAGGTCAGGCTTTTGCTGTTTTCAAGCATCTTTTTCATAACCTTGGTCGCGAGCGGCGCCCAGCTGCCGTTTTGTATAAACGCAACGGTGCGGTTTTTAAAGCCGCGCTCGGTAAGACCTGTTATAAACTGATGCATAAAGGGGAATATCTCTGCGTTATAGGTGGTGGTCGCAAGCACAAGCTTATCGTAGCGGAACGCATCGGATATAGCAAGCGCCATATCAGTCCTTGCAAGGTCGTGCACCACAACGTTCGGACAGCCGTTGTCGCGGAGCTTGTCAGCAAGTAGATTAACTGCCTTTTTGGTGTTGCCGTAAACCGAGGTGTACGCAATCACAATGCCCTCACTTTCGGGCTGATATCCCGACCAAAGACTGTATAAATTGAGGTAGTTACCGAGGTCACGCTCAAGCACGGGCCCGTGAAGCGGGCAGATTTTTTCAATGTCAAGCGTTGCCGCTTTTTTGAGCAGCGCCCCGACCTGTGCGCCGTACTTGCCGACAATGCCGATATAATAGCGGCGCGCCTCATCCTCCCACGGCTCGTTTGCATCAAGCGCACCGAATTTACCAAAACCGTCCGCCGAAAAGAGCACCTTGTCGGTCGAGTCGTAGGTCACGATAACCTCCGGCCAGTGCACCATCGGTGCACCGACAAAGTGAAGGGTATGCTTACCGAGCGACAGCTTGTCACCTTCTTTTACAATCACCTGCTTTTTTTCGAAGTCGTCGCCAAAAAAGCTTTTCATCATCGCAAACGCCTTTGCCGACGAAACGATGAGTGCGTCGGGGTACGCCTTTACAAAGCTTACGATGTTTGCCGAGTGGTCAGGCTCCATATGCTGAACTACGAGGTAATCGGGCTTTCTGTCGCCAAGCGCATTTTGCAGATTGTCAAGCCACTCGTGAGTAAAATTCTGGTCAACGGTGTCCATGACCGCGATCTCGTTATCGAGTATAACGTACGAGTTGTACGACATACCGTTTGGTACGCGGTACTGACCTTCAAACAGGTCGACCCTGTGGTCGTTGACGCCGATATATTTTATGTCGTTTGTAATGTTCATTAAGTTCACCTCAAAAGTATTTTAACAAATGTGTTTTTAATTTTCAATAACATTTCCGTCAGTTGATATAATTATTACCTGCCACGGAATAAACTTGCCGCTGTCCGTGAGCGCACGCTTTACCGCGTTTTCGATTCCCGCACAGCACGGCACCTCCATTCGCACCACCTTTACACTTTTTATGTTATTATTTTTAATTATCGCCGTAAGCTTGTCGGCATAATCACCCTCGTCGAGCTTGGGACAGCCGATAAGCGTTATGTGGTTTTTAATAAAGTCCTGATGAAAGCTGCCGTAGGCAAACGCGGTGCAGTCAGCCGCGACAAGCAGGTTCGCGCCGTCAAAGTAGGGCGCGTTTACGGGTACCAGCTTTATCTGGCAGGGCCACTGCGACAGCATACTCGAAACGGACGCCTTTTTATCAAAAGCAAAAGCTTCGCGCTTTATCGGCTTTGACTGTGAACCGGGACAACCGCAGGGCTGTTTTGCGCTTTTTGCCGCCTTGACCGCCGCCTCGTTATAGGCGGGTGCCTCGCGCTGCTCAAAGGTGATAGCGCCCGTAGGACAGGCGGGCAGGCAGTCGCCAAGACCGTCGCAGTAGTCCTCGCGGGTGAGCACTGCCTTGCCGTTTACCATTTCTATCGCGCCCTCGTGGCACGCGTGAGCACACGCGCCGCAGCCGTTACATTTTTCACTGTCTATTTTAATTATCTTTCTTATCATAGTAGCCTCCGCAAAGAAAATTTTGTTGATTTTGCGATTACAGTATAGTACAATAAAAACAGTATTTCTGTTGAATTTTCAACAAAAGGAGAGCTTTTTTGAAAAAATATCTGCAAATTTTAAAAAAATGTCCTCTTTTTTACGGCATTGACGACGACAGCCTTATAACAATGCTGGGCTGTCTTGGTGCGCGTGTTGCCGAGTTTGACAAAAAATATACCGTAATGGCGGAGGGCAGCCGCGCGGCGTATGTCGGCATTGTGCTGACAGGGTCTGTGCAGATAGTGCAGGTCGACTACTACGGCAACCGCAGTATTTTGTCGGGCTTTGGACCGTCAGAGCTGTTTTGCGAGGCGTTTGCCTGCGCCGAGGTTACGGCGCTGCCTGTCAGCGTCATTGCAAACGAGAAAAGCGAGATTATGCTCATCGACTGCGCGCATATACTGCACACCTGCCACAATAACTGCGGCTTTCACAATCAGCTTATATTTAATTTAATGAAGGATGTTGCGACAAAGACGATCATCTTTCATCAGAAAATCGAAATAATGTCAAAGCGTACCACCCGCGAAAAGCTGATGGCGTATCTTATGCTGATACAGAAAAAGACGGGAAAGAGCAGCTTTGAAATTCCCTTTGACCGTCAGGAGCTTGCCGACTACCTCGAGGTCGACCGCAGCGGGCTTTCCGCCGAGATAAGCAAGCTTAAGGCAGAGGGGATAATCGACACTAACAGAAAGCATTTTACACTACTATGAAAAACGTAAACAATTTATTTTTAGAGCAGTACAAGCGGACGGACAACATCTGCAAGGACAGCTATAACAGCGACACGGGCATCACAAACTATATCAACATTATGCGCGATGTCAAAAACTATAACGCACAGCGTGTCGCGGGCTGGGACGAGACGTTAAAAATGCTTACACACCTGCGACATATCCGCAACAAGCTGACCCACGATGTCGGCACACTCGATATGGAGCTGTGCAGTGAGGACGACGTTATGTGGCTTTGTGACTTTTGCGACAGTATTCTGTCCGCGACCGACCCGCTTGCGTGCTACTACCGCGCACAGCGGATAAAAGAGGTAAAGTCAACCAAAAAGCGTCAGATAAATATACCCGAGTACAGCGAGCCGCCAAAAAAATCAAAAAAACGCACCGCGATTACGATAATTGCAACGCTTGCGTTTTTGGCAGTGTGTGTATTTGTTTTTTATCTTTTGGTCGAGCTGTATAAAGCAACTATATAAAAATCAGCGGAACATTTTTTATGTTCCGCTTTTTAATTTATTTTATCTCGTCGGCAAAGTGCACCTTTGCATCGCTGTAAATCTTGGTATTCAACTGCTCCTGCGCGGTGTTTTCGCTGTCGTACACGCTGAACACGCTGTTGTTTCTGTAAAAATAGTATCTGTCGTCGTGATCCTCCGACTTGAACAAAAGCATTATGTAATCATCGCCTGCACGAAGCGGATAGTGCCCCGGTCTTACGCGCATACTGCTGTCCCTTACTATCACGTTTTCGTATAAATTCAGCGCGTCTGTGTCGGGGGCTTCGCCCTTGAGCACCTTTTTAACGGTAAGAGGGCGAACCGAGTAGGAGTATTCGAGGTTACACAGCTCAAACTGCTCGTCCTGACCAAAGCCGTTATGCCAAATCTGCTCTGCCTCGCTATACGGAATTTTTGGGCTTGCAAGCACAACGCAGTCGGCACCTTCGTATATCTCCTCAAAAGTCGAGTAGTTTACCGCGTAGCATTTTGTATCAACAACCGATATGCCTTCCTCTTCCCACTCAAAGTTCCATTTGCCGCCCACCGTAAACGTTTCTTTATACGAAATGTCGTAACCCGAAAGGTCCTCGACGGGTACTTTTTGTTTACTGCAGCCCGAAAGCATTAACAGGATAATTAGTATTATCGGAAATGTTTTTTTCATAATTTGCACCCCTTTCTATTACTATAACACAAAAGAAGGGCAAAAAGTTTCACTTTTTATAAAAAAATAAAATTTGTACAAACAAACATCTTCACCATTCACTAAATCGCGCCTGTCCCTACAATATAAATATCATTCGTATATCTTTTTGACCCTGCCCTTACCGATGACAGTTCCGTTTGTATCAATAATGGAAAAGCTGCTGCCGACAAACAAAAGGTCGTCGGGCACAAATTCTTTTTTTATTATGTATGCTTCAATCGGTGTTATCTGTTTACGTGTCTTTTTTAAAAACATAATCGGCACACGCTCGTGTGAAAACGATTCTTTAAAGCGCACATTCTCGGTTTTTGCGTCAAATTTTATAGCGTGAATATCGTAGTTGTGAATGTTTTTTGCAATGTTTTTTGTGCGATACGCATTCCGAGCGCTATATTACTCAAAGCGAACGCAATTACGTCAACAACCGTCGTATAATTAAACGCCTTTAACGTAATAGAGAGTGCGCTCAGACCTGTGCCGCCGATTCGCCGACTGACGAAGTCTGCCTGCACGTTGACAATGACTTCCGAAAGCACAGGCACAATGCCGCACAGTATAATAATTGCCAGCACCTCGGGGGTGATGCTTTTACTGTCTGTTTTTAAGGTGCTGAATATAATTGCCGCCGCAATAGAGATAACGCATAAAAACTGGTTTATCGGCAGGATCGGTTTTATTAATTCTTTTCCTACAAAATAGTCTCCGCAAACAAATTCCCAGAAAAACGTGACCGCAACAATGCCAAATGCGATTGACAGCGTATACAGCACCGCCGATGCAATAAACAGTTTTTTTGATGTCTTTTCCATAATCCACCTTCTTTTTAATATTTTAAATTGTATATGCCTTCAGGTCAACAAAAGGTTACATTTATTTTTAAATTTATATAAACAACATTGTAGGGGCGACCATTGGTCGTCCGTCCGGGTACATCACAAACCTTCTTCACCATTCACTAAAACGGAGGGAGGGGAGACCCCTCCCCTACAAAACCTATTCCCTATTCACTCTTCACTATTCACTCTTCACTAAAACGGCGGGAGGGGAGACCCCTCCCCTACAGAACCTATTCCCTATTCACTCTTCACTATTCACTAAATCGGCGGGAGGGGAGACCCCTCCTCTACAAAACCTATTCCTTCTTCACTATTCCCTATTCACTCTTCACTAAATCGGCGGGAGCAAGCCCCCGCCCTACAGAACCTATTCCTTATTCACTGTTCACTAAAACAAACCCCCTGCAAACCTCTTTATTTCACGCACTTTTACAGACTTTTTTATAATGATTATAAAAAAGTAATAAAAATAAAAAAATATTTGTTAAAAAGTATTGACAACTCAAAAAAGCTGTGTTATCATACAGACAGAAAGGAGGAGCGTATGGAAACAAAAGCCATTGTAAAAACTCTTCACGATCACGGTCTGCGCGTCACACCGCAACGGATCTGGGTTTACAAATACCTGTGTGAAAACAAAACGCACCCCGACGCCGAAGAGATATACAGCGCTTTGCGCCGCCGTGACAACACAGTCACCCGCGCCACCGTACACAACAACCTGCGAAAAATGAAGGAGCACGGGCTTGCTCTCGAAATCACGGTTGACGGCGATCGGTTGCGCTACGACGCGAACCTGCAAATGCACGGGCACTTCATTTGTTCCCACTGCTCAAAAATCTTCGATTTCGATGTAAAGAATCTTGAAGTCGGCGGCCTTTCGGGATTCAATACGCACACAAAGGACATTTTCTTTAGCGGCGTATGCAGAGATTGCATTAATTAAAAAAATTATATTTAAGGAGTAAATTATTATGAAAAAGTTTGTATGTAAAGTTTGCGGTTATGTTCACGAAGGCGACACACCCCCCGAAAGATGCCCGCAGTGCAAGGTTCCTGCTGACAAGTTCGAGGAAATGACTGACAAGACATGGGCTGCAGAGCACATCGTTGGTGTTGCTGCTGACGCACCTGAAGATATCAAAGAGGATCTCCGCGCCAACTTTATGGGCGAGTGCACAGAAGTGGGAATGTATCTCGCTATGGCAAGAGTTGCTCACCGTGAGGGCTACCCCGAAATGGGTCTTTACTGGGAAAAGGCAGCTTATGAGGAGGCAGAGCACGCTTCAAAGTTTGCAGAGCTTCTCGGTGTAGTTGTAACCGACAGCACAAAGAAAAACCTCGAGATGAGAGTTGACGCTGAAAACGGCGCTACCGCAGGCAAGACTGACCTTGCAAAGCGCGCAAAGGAGCTCGGTCTTGACGCAATCCACGACACAGTTCACGAGATGGCTCGCGACGAAGCCCGTCACGGCAAGGCATTCGAAGGTCTTCTTAACAGATACTTTAAATAATAAAACAGCCTCCCTCTGACGAGGGAGGTGCCGAGCAAGGCGAGGCGGAGGGAGAGATAACTACCCCTCCGTCTTTTGCTTTGCAAAATCCACCTCCCCTGACAAGTGGAGGCTTTTTATTGCAATATCAATATGAATGGCGGTAAATACTTAAATAAATAAAAAAGGTTCGGGAAAATCCGAACCATTTTTATTTTTGTTTATGACTGGTGCAGCGCCAATTATCATCTACAGTAGCACCGGTACGTGTGCATATCTTTTTTACACTGTTTCTTTCATAATACTTACAATTCGAGCAACATTCAAACAGTTTAGTATTGGACACTCTGTCTCCAAAACTAATTTGCGGTTTTTTGTTAAAATCGATTTTCATTTCAAGTCTCCTTTAAAATTAATAGGAACCATGCTGGTCAAAATATAGCATACCCCTATCAAAATATAGCATACCCCTAATTATATGTCAAGGGACACAGTCTGTATCAGCATCCTTAGTATTGCAAACAATATAAAGATATGTTATCATTTTTGGTAGCATATCTTTTTAGATTAAGGAGGAATTATGAATCATGCTTGAAAAATGTAACCGCCTTTCTCACGAAGACGTCAAAGGCGCGCAACAGCACCATATATACGGTCCGCCGTCGCCCCACGGAGCACATTATTATGTCGGCAAGGTTACAAACGGTCAATACAAAGACAGACTGTTTTTAAGAGTTGCAGACGACGGGTTTCCCAACCGTTATGCTTCCGCTGAAGTTTATTATCTTTTGCCCGAACACCTGAACACATACGAAGAAATTTTAAAATATTTAAATTTACCGCCCATAAAAGCAGATTTTTAAAAAAATCAATGTAACTTTTTGCGCTTGTCAATGCATTGTATATATGTTAAAATCTTTAAAAAGGTGACAACGATGAAAAAGTTCAAAAAATTTATTTACCCGCCCGCTTTTTTAGCGGCATACATCGCTTTTAATAAAGGGCTGACAGCTATAATAAACGCCACCGCAGGCGACGGCTTTGGCGGCATCGGCATTTTTGTGCTGATAATGATTGCGTTTGTGGTAGTCGTAACTCCCGTTTACTGCATTTTTTACAGTAGCGTTATAAAGGACGAAAAGCATAATTTTCTCTTTGCGTTTTACAACGCGCTTGTATTGAGCTTTGTCTTAAACCCCTTTGAGCTTTACGGCGACCGACTTATTATTATGTTTATATATATGCTGTGGGTGGGTGTGTGGTCGTGCGCCCGATTTAAAAAAGAAACACAGGATGACGATGACGATTATTGATGAATATACGACAAATGACAATGAGCGACCGCGAAAGCGTTATTGATATGATGCGCGTGTTTTACGCGTCTGACGCGGTGTCGACAAACGGCTCGGAGGAAATATTTTTAAACGATTTTGAAAACTGCGTAAACGACTCTCCCTACCTTGAGGGCTACGTCTTTGAAAAAGGCGGTGAGATTGTCGGCTACGGTATGGTGGCAAAAAGCTTTTCGACAGAGTTCGGAAAGCCGTGCATCTGGATCGAGGATATCTACATAAAGCCCGACTTCCGCCACGGCGGCATCGGCACTGCGTTTTTGCGGTTTGTTGAAAAAACCTATCCAGGTGTGCTCTATCGCCTCGAGGCCGAGCCCGAAAACGAAAACGCGGTAGCGGCATATAAAAAGAGCGGCTTTGATACGCTGCCCTATATTGAATTATATAAATAAAAAGCCTTCCCCTTGAGGGGAAGGTGACTGAGCGTGGGCGAAGTCGGATGAGGTGTAATCCTGCATATTTCACACCTCACCAGTCAGCATACGCTGACAGCTTCTCCTCAAGGAGAAGCCAAATTGGTGTTTTGTAGGTGGGGTTTCCCCATCCCGTTATTGCGTAATTATTGTAGGGCGGGGGCTTGCTCCCGCCGTTTTATTGAAGAAACTTTTTACCTTTCCTTCTACCTATTACTATAATCGAGGTGTGATATGAAAACAAAATTTCGGTTTCCGATTGTTACAATGATAACCGCCGTGCTTTCGGCCGTATGCTTTGTCGGCTTCGTTGTAATCAAGCAGTTGGAAAAAGCCGATATCTATATTTATTATATGGGTGTTGATTCGGATGAGCTGATTTTTTCTTTGCAGATTTCGTTTGCTATACTGCTTGCAATCACAATAATACCACTAATGTTTTTAAATATAAAATACAAATGGATGCCGTCAGTAATGACGGTAGTTATCATATTTGAAGTCCTTGTTTTTATGGCAGTAGCCTCGCTTTCCAATTCTGCAGACGAAAAGTATTATGAGTTTACGTCTGACGACGGTCAACACCAAATAATTGTTTGCGAATGGTCGTGGCTTTTGGGCGGTAGCGGCAGATTTTATGAACGGACGTCGTTTTGCACAATGAAGTCGCTTGGCGGATACTCGACCGACGACGGTTACCATCCGATAAGTCAAAATCAGTACCGCTTTGAATGGTACGACGACGGCTTTGATTTTTATTACAGCTATCGCGGAAGCGACGATGAACCGTATCGGGTAGAGAGCATCGAATATATAGATTAATACATCGGTAGCGGTCGGCGCCTTCGACGACCCGTGGAGTTTGTGCAAATTTTATTGGTGTATTATAGGGAACGGCCTGTGTGCCGTTCCGTTTTTTATGAGTAATTTTATTGACAAAAAATTTAGTAGTGATATAATTTTTATTTATGAGTACCAAACAGAATTTTTTACAAGGACTTAAGTCCGGAATACCTATCGGCCTTGGATACCTCTCGGTATCCTTTTCGTTTGGCATAATGGCGATAAGTCTGGGGCTTTCGTGGTGGCAGGCGGCGCTCGTTTCGATGCTCAACCTGACCTCTGCGGGTCAGCTCGCGGGTGTCACCATTATGGCACAGCCATATCAGTTTATCGAGATGTTTGTGTCACAGCTGACAATAAACATCCGCTATTCGTTTATGTCAATAAGCCTTTCGCAAAAGGCGGACAGTCGCCTGAAGGGGCTGTACCGCTGGCTTTTCGGCTTTTTTATAACCGACGAGATATTCGCGGTGGCAGTAAGCCAAAATTGCGTCACACGCGCGTTTATGTCGGGCGTTGCCATCTTTCCCTACATCGGCTGGGCGTCGGGCACAATTCTCGGCGCGGTGCTCGGAAACATTTTGCCCGAGTCAATTATGAGCGCGCTCTGCCTTGCCATTTACGGTATGTTTATCGCGATCGTCGCACCCGATGCCAAAAAGAGCAAAAGTCTTTTGCTCATTGTCGCGCTGTCCTGCGCGCTGTCGTGCGGCTTTTATTTCCTGCCCGTTTTAAACAAGGTTTCGAGCGGTCTTGCAATAAGCATCTGTGCCTGCGCGGCGGCCGCCATAGGTGCGGCGCTCTTTCCCGTTGAAAGCGAGGTGCAGGATAATGGATAATACACAGTTTTTTATCTACCTTGCGGTAATGGCGCTGTCCACCTACCTTATCCGCACCATCCCGTTTGTCGCGTTCACCAAAAAAATCAAAAACCGCTTTGTGCGCTCGTTTTTGTACTATATCCCCTACACCGTGCTCACCGTTATGACAGTCCCCGCCGCCTTTTTTGCAACGGGCTCTGTTATCGCCGCGGCAATCGGGCTGCTTGTTGCGGTTATCGTCGCGATACTCTCTAAAAACCTTATGCTTACGGCGGGCGCCGCCTCGCTTACGGTATACATTGTGCAGGTGCTGCTGTGAAGCGGTTTTTAGGCGCACTCAAATCCACCCTGCCCGTTATGGCGGGATATATCGTGTTAGGTATTGGGTTTGGCATACTGTTTAAAACAAAGGGCTACGGTATTTTGTGGTCGTTTTTGATGAGCGCGTTTGTGTACGCGGGCTCAATGCAGTATCTCGCGGTCGACCTGCTGACAGGCGGCGCGTCGCTCATAACGATTGCGCTTGCAACGCTCGCGGTCAATGCAAGACACCTGTTTTACGGCATCTCTATGATCGAGCGCTACCGCGGTGCAGGCATCAAAAAGCCGTACCTCATTTTTTCGCTCACCGACGAGACCTATTCGCTTGTGTGCAGCGGTGACATTGACCACACACAGTTTTTTATAATGTCGCTGCTCAACCAGGTGTACTGGGTTACGGGCTGTGTTTTAGGGTCGCTGCTCGGCTCGTTTGTTACGCTAAAGGGCGTCGACTTTGCGCTGACTGCGCTCTTTGTGACGGTGTTTACGGAGCAGTGGCTGACGCAAAAGGACCATACCTATGCGATAACGGGCGTGTTTGCAAGCGTGCTGTGCCTTTTGCTTTTCGGTGCGGACAGATTTTTGATACCGACAATGATCGTAATAACGCTCACCCTTACCGTGATAAAAAAGCTGCGAGGGGGTGCCGAAAATGAATGAGAGATACACCCTGCTTGCGATTGCAGTGATCGCGGCGGTTACAATACTGCTTCGGTTTTTGCCGTTTTTGATCTTTTCGGGCAAGCGTAAGACCCCGCCGTTTATTTTGTGGCTGGGAAAGGTTCTGCCCTTTGCCATTATGGGAATGCTGGTCGTTTATTGCCTAAAGGGCGTGTCGTTTACGTCAGCGCCCTTTGGTCTGCCCGAGCTTGTCGGGTGCGCCGCTGTCGTTTTGCTCCACGTGTGGAAGCGAAACTCCGTTATAAGCATTGCGGGCGGCACCGCAATTTATATGCTGATTGTGAATTTAATATAAAAACGGTTGGATTTTACTCCAACCGTTTTTTTACCATACAAACGACAGTACAACTACCAGTGCGCACATCACAATTCTTCCGATCAGCACTGTACCCTCAAGGTATGATTCGTTATATTTCCACGTCCCAAGCTCAATAAACATCCGCTCAAAAAGCAGATCAAAATACAAGTACAGCGAAAAAATGATATTTATAACAAA
>JAZQDN010000041.1:0-6816 GCA_045546815.1 Eubacteriales bacterium | reverse complement strand
ATAAAATCTCATTCCCGAGGGAATGAGATTTTATTATTTTATTTCATATAGTCTTTGTGGAACTTTGTAAAGATTACCGAGGCTTCGGCACGTGTGCCGGTTCCCTGCGGATCAAAAAGTCCTGCACCCTTACCGTTTACGATATCCGCCTGCTGACAGGTATAAACTGCCGCTTTTGCCCATTTGCTGATTTTTGCGTCATCGGCAAAGTTTTCTTTGGCTTCGACCGCGGTTAAGGTGATGTTTTTGAATTTTGCATAGTTTGTCAGCATAAGGCACATCTGCTCACGGGTAACGTTTGCGTTTGGTGCAAACTTGCCCTGTCCCATACCGCTTACTATGTTATTTTCACTCGCCCATTTTACAGCAACGGTGAACCATTTGCCGCTCGGCACGTCGGAAAATACTGTCGGCACGTTGCGGTCGGATGTATCGATACCTTCAAGGTTTGCAAGCACCTGCACAAACTGTGCACGTGTGATGTTGCTGTTGGGTGAGAAGCTGTCTTTGCTTGTGCCTGTGAATATGCCGTGGGTTACAGAGTAGTCAACATACTGCTTGAACCATTTTTTCGCGGGCACGTCCTTGAACATCTGTGACGAGTCAACAAGCGTTTTTTCAAGCTTTGTGCCCTCGGCGGTGACTGTTTCTTTTTCATCACATACAGAGCAGGTGCGGGTTTTTGTTCCGTCCTTTTGCTCGGTTGCGTCGTTGTTATATACATAGTCGCCGAACTTGTGTCCTTCAACTATTCTTGTAAATCCGCAGAGGTTACATACGCTGTCACAAGCGTTATCAAACTGATGCTCTTTGGATATTTCCACGTTTGTTTCGGGGATAAGCGTTACGTCTTTAACGATATCTGTACCTAAAACCTCGATTTCGGTGGTGTATACCTTGTGGTTTTTCTTTGTAACTTTAAGGGTGTATTTGCCCGATTCAACATTTGCAAAGGTGTAATCAAAGCTGTTGCCCTTTGATATAAATTCATAGGCGGGTTCGGGTGCGCCCTCGGGGATAAGGTGCATTGTGACCTCGTCGTTTGCATCATACACGCTCGAAACCTTGCCGCGCACGTAAGCGTTTACGGGTATCTCTGCGCAAAACTGAATGTAATTGTCATCAATTTCCTCGACAGCTGCCAAAATTCCGTTTATATACGTTTTTATGCCCTCTTTGAACATAACTGTATCCATACCATGGTCCCAGTTGGTTTCAAGGGGGATATGTATAACGTATCTTTCGCCTGCTTCAAAAACTTCATCGGGAGAGATATACACGTTATCACGTACTCTTGTCCAGTACACCTCGTCAACAACGTAAAGGTATGGGTCAAACTCAAACGTTAAGTCGGGATTTGTACCCGCAACGGGTCTGTCAATTCCTGTAATGAAGAGCTCTTCTGGTATAGCAGGACTTGTCTGGAAGGTGTAGCTTACCGTTGCATAGTCGGGATAGGAAGGGTCAACGTA
This sequence comes from Eubacteriales bacterium, assembly GCA_045546815.1. Classification (GTDB taxonomy): domain Bacteria; phylum Bacillota; class Clostridia; order Oscillospirales; family QAKW01; genus RGIG9041. The sequence continues at coordinate 5,344 of JAZQDN010000041.1, read as the reverse complement.
AACGGTTGCCTCATTGCCGTTGATTGTAGCGCTCACGTCACCTGAGAATATATTGCCGTCTGTCGTTTTTACTCTGACGCTTATCACATAATTGTTTCTGCGTCTGAATACGTTGTGAGGATAAACGTAGTCGAGGCTGTTGCTTTCCTTCCAGTCAACACCGCGGTTGATTTCAAGGGTGCTGAAGCGATCGATTGTAACGCCTGAGCTTAAAAGCGTTGCGTTATAGTTGGGGTGGTCACCTGCACTCGGTTCTGTTACGCCTCCGATTTCGATGGTGGACACAAGTCTGTCAGATGAAAGAACGTAACCGTACTTCAGCACAAGGTCGCAGTCGGTACAAACCGTGTCGCCTGTGTAGCCGTCACTTGAGGATGTCGGTGCAACATAGCCGACAAGCGTGGTGTTCTGGTGCTTTGGCGCGATAAGTCTGCTTGATTTAAGGTGCGCACCGCATTCGCAGTAGCTGTCACCCGTCTGTCCAAATTCGTAGCAGGTGGCGGGCTTGTAGCCGTAAACGGTAACCTCACCCGTATGTACCTTGGGTGTTGACTCGCCGCGCACAGCCATTTTACAAACACTGCAGCGTGATGTACCGCTGTAACCGCGGTGCTCACAAGAGCCCACACGAACTGTAAGCGGGTTTAAGATAAGCTCGCCCTCGTGCTCGCTGCCGCCTTCAATGATTTTACCGTATTTTACAACCATTCCGCAATCGACGCACACCTCGTCACCTGTGTATCCGTCCTGAATACAAACGGGGTCGTATGCGCCCGAAATTCTGGTGCCGCTGCGGTGTTCACATTCCCATGAGTCGATGCTCGGCTCAAAGGTAAACACGCCGCCGCCCTTGCGGTCTGCAAAATCGGGAATTTCTATCTCCCAGCTTGCAGTACCCGGTATTTTTGAAGCAATAAAATGCTCTGAAACCTTTTTGTCAATAACGCCGTTGCCGTAGTCGCAGTAGTAGTAAACATTCCAGTTAAGGCAACGCGGATTTTCCATTTTGATAACATCTTTTTTATCCGCAACGCTTGGGTTAAAGGTGATTATTATTTTGTCACCAACATAAACGATATCCGAGCTTGCGCTGCCGAATTGTACGTTGACAAGGTCGTTTTGCTTTGTCCAGTCACAAGCTACGTTTTTATCCTGCAGCGCATCATAGCGTTGCGGCTTTTTGGTGTACTGATACGAACACAGATAGCATTCTTTATAGGGTCTGCCTATGTTGTCCTGTGTGTTGTAGGGGGTGCCCACGTTTTGCCACTGCATAAAGGTATGCTTTTCAAGAGTTGTCTTGTCACAATCCTCAAAAAGACAAGCAAGCTTGTGGTTTATGCTGTTTTCGTAGGTGTAGTCAATGTCGCACTGCTCTGTTTCGGAGTCGATAAAGTGGTGGTCGTGGTTTTTGATATATTTTTCATAACCGCAGTCCTTACAAACCGACTTTATCCACTCAATCTTGGTGTAGTAGCAGGTAACGATCGTTTTTTCTTTTTCAAAATTATGGGGTACAATCTTATACTCCTCACAGCCGTCGCCAACGCACTCGGTGTAGTGGCCTGTTGATTTATAAGCTGTTACAAAATGTGTTTTGTCAGAGTATATGTCGCCTATGCGCGTGCCTTTTTCAAAGGTGGATACCTTATAAATATGGCGTGAGCGGATAGATGCAGGCACAGTTTCAACGGTGTTGCCGTCCTCGTCCGTTATAACGCACTTGTAATAGCAGGTGCTATAACAGATGTCGACAGGTACGTCGGTTTCAAATGTGTTGGTTTTTGAACCGCGGCTTAGCACAAAAGTGGTGTTGCCGATTTTGTCGGTAGTATCTTTGCACTCGAACCACTGGCCGCCGTAGCTGTAATACCATTGGTACGAAAGCTCCGAAAGACCCTTTGCTGCAACAGTAAACTTAACTTTGTTGTTGTAGGGGTAGAGAGGGTCATCAATGGTTTCAGCGTTACTGTCGCTGACAGAGCAAACACGGCTTATCGGTTGCTTTAAAATAAGTATTTTGTCGTTTTTATTAAAACCGCAGATCTTACAAACGTTGTAGTTGTTATAGCTGTGGAAGTTTACGCCGAGCTTTGAATGCGCGGCATCGTCGCAGTATTTACAGTCGTGCCAATGGTAGTTCTCGTTAAACATCCAAAGTGACTGAGGTGAAGCTGCGTGACTGCCGTCAGCACCAAAATGCTCCTGTGCAATATGGGTGTAGAAGTCGGGGTCGTTTATGCACATATCACCGCAGTCACAGCCCTCGTCCTCGGCAACAATGTCACAGCAGTCCTCACAGCGAAGCTCGCCTGCATCATAGCATATTTCACAAAAATCTATATTGTGTGTACACTCGCCGCAGTCCTCGCAAAAATGTTCGTCGTACTCGGGGTCCATAACGCACATACCGTCGCTGCAGTCGGAGTTGCCCTCACAGCAGTCGATGCAAAGTCCGCAAAGCTCGCATTTTTCAACGTTGCAGTAGGGGATGCCGCAATCGGGGCAGATGTGCTCAAACCAGTCGCTCTGCTCAACGCAGTACTCACCGCAGTCGCAGCCCTCTGACTGTGTGTTTTCCATACAGCACAGCTCACAGAGGTTACACTCGGGGCAAAGCTCAAGACCTTCGTCAAATACGCACATATCGCACGCCTCGCAGATAAGACAGCACTCTTTACAATGGTCGCCGTCACTTTCGCACGGACCTATTGGTGCGTAGCAGTTCTGACACTCGGGACAGTGAACGCCGCCATCAAGCTCCTGACAGCCCAAACAAAAGCCGCAGTCGTCACAAAACGCGCCCATACAGCTTTCGCAGAACCAACACTCACCGCATAACGCTTCTTCATCGGTGAAATAGCAGTCGTTACAGCCAAGGCAATGCCATCCGTTGTTGACGTAACAATCCTCGCAGGTCATGCAGTCACTGCACCATACGACCTCTGTAAAACAAGCGCCGCACTCGTTACAGTGTGCCGACACACAACAGTCGGTATCGGTACACTCCGTACTGCAGTAGCCGCACGTACCGCACATATACTCGTCCCAGTGATAGTGGCCGCAGCCCTCGCAGTTACGCCCGTCCTCCCAATCTGCAAACGCAGTCGGAACAAAGCTTAAGAGCATTATCATAATTATGAAAACGCTGATAAGTCTTTTGGTTAATGTGTTTTTCATAAATATCTCTCCTTTTTTAAAAATAAAAGGTATATTATTACACACTAATTATACTAGATATAAAAGTAAAAATCCCCACACTTTTTAAAAATAAAAGTGTGGGGAATGCCTAAAAAGTGTGGGAAAAAGTGTGGGATTGGGTAGTTTTACTCTAAAATCAGGATGTCATAGGGGTTCAGCGTTATTTTTCCGGAGTAGGTTTTGCCTGACAGTATATCTGTCATCGGCTTGTCGAGGGTGTAGCTTGCGCTCTTATGACAAACCTCCATAACAATAACGCCCTTGCGACCGTTGCCTTCACGCTCGATAACGGTAACATTACCTGTAACTGTGGGCAGCTTTATGCCCGCATCGGTAAGAATGGCTTTCATAAGCGCCTTCATCTCGTCCTCGTTTGTGAGCGCGCCGATAATCCACACAGCGCCTTTGCCTACCTTGATTTTTTGCACGGTGGCAAGTCCTTTTGTCGCTTCGTAACCTTCGGTGACGGTTGCGTAAACGTCGCCGACGGGTGTGTACAGCTCCTGCCACGGCTTTGCCTCAAACGGCGAGCCGTCTTTCTTCTGGCTTTTGACATAAATACTGCTGTCGGGCAGTGCGGCTCTCAGCTCTGCACCCGTAAGCCGCTCGATAAGTCCTGTTGCGGCATCGGTATAGTGTGTGCCGTCTATTTTACGGATGTCGGTCATTGGTCCTGCGACCCACACACCGCCGTCACGTACCCATTTTTCAATGCGCGAGGGTAAGTCGTTTTCTTCAAGCGAAATTGTGAGCGGCGAAAAGATAACCTTGTAGCTATCGAGTGCCTTTTCGGTCGGGATAACGTCGGGACGCACGCCGAGCGCGGTCAGCGGTTGGTATACGTCTTCGATAAGTCGGTGACGGTATTTGAAGTCTACAACGGGCGCCTGCGTTTCAAAGATCTGTTCGGCGGTTGACGAAAAGTGCATTGCAACATCGGTTTTTACCTTGGTGTCGTTTAAAAAGCTCTCTGCATTTTCAAAATCGCGCGACAACTGCTGTACCTCGTCAAACATCGGCAACGGTCTCCCGTTTGCATAGATCACCGAGCCGTGAATAAGCTCGTGACCCGCGCGGTGCTGACGCCACAGCCAATATAGGTTGGCACTGCCGCCCAGAGCGATGGGCAGCCACGAGTTGATACGGCAAAAGCCGGGCGCTTTTGCAACCTGTGTCGTACATTCCGAACCGTTCCAGCCGGTTGACGTTTCGGTGTTCCAGAACGGCTTGTCAAAGGTGCGCAGATAGTCATACCAGAAGGGAAGTTCGTTTAAATTCTCCTCGGTGTTGTAGTGGTTAAACTGCAAAACATCGAGCGGTGCCGTCATAATCGGGTAGCTCATACCGTTAAGCGGCATCATATCGGTGCCGATGGGGGCTTTGGTATACTTTTTAAGTATATCGTTTTGCATATGTATAAACTCGATGTCGGCAAGTCGGTGTGACTGTGCCCACATCATTTTCATATGCGGGCTTTGCCAGCTTTTTATGGGAGCGGGCACGTCCTCAAAGCAGTCATATGCCTGCGAAAACAGCTCGAGTGACCACGCGTGGTTGAGGTTTTCCACCGTGCCGTAAACTGATTTTAAATGCTTGTGGAAACGCTTGACACAATGCTCGCAGTAGCAACAGCTCATACTTGAGTATATTTCGTTATCAAGCTGCCAGCCGATAACGTTGGGGTCAGAACCAAACTCACGCGCCATCGCCTCGACAATACGTGCGCTCTCGCGGATATAGTCGGGATTTGACGAGCAGATGTGACGTCTGCCGCCGTGGATGTGTCTGCCCGAGCTTACGGTGATTTTGGCAGCATCGGGGTATTTTTTCAAAAACCAGCGGGGCGGGGTGGCGGTCGGTGTGCCGAGGATAGATTTTATGCCGTTTGCGGCAAGGTCGTCAATGACGTCGTGCAACCATTTAAAGTTGTATTTTTCGTATTCGGGCTCCATTTTGTGCCACGCGAACTCGGCAATTCGCATAACGTTCATGCCCGCCTCTTTCATCATTTTTATGTCGTACGGACGCTCACTTTCATCCCAGGTTTCAGGGTAGTAAGCCGCGCCGAATAAAATACTGTTTTGCATAATAATCCTCCGATATGAAGTCGGAGGCCAAGCGGTCTTAGGAAGACAATGACTAG
>JAZQDN010000040.1:0-12014 GCA_045546815.1 Eubacteriales bacterium | reverse complement strand
TGAACAACTGCTTGTGTTAAGATCGCATCCACATACGGGACACAGTCCCTTACAATCTTCACTACAAAGAGGTGCCATGGGAAACTCAAAGCAAATACGGGTGAATACCTCGTCGTTTACATCAAAACACATAGCGTTATTTACATATACAGCATCCTCGTCACAAACGCCGTCGTCCTGTAAAACAGGCTTTTTGGTGTCCGAAACAAAGTCGAGTTCAAACTCCTTTGCACAGCGTCCGCACAAAACAGCAAAGGTTGCACGTATATCCATCTGTCAGGTGACCTTACCGCTTTCCCCCTCGACCGTGACCGTAACCTCAACAGTATCCGACACAAGCGGTGCAGGAAGATTTTCAAGCTCGTCCCTTGACAGACTGTAGCTATATATTTTATTAAATGACTGTGACGCAAAAGCGTCCTTTAAACAAAGTTTCATAGGTATCCTTTTACAAAATGCATATAATATTATAATTATCAAAGTGTGATATGTCAATATCAAATTTTAAAAAGTTTTTTGACTTTGGCATTATTTTACCACAAGAACGCTATAATGTCAATTAAGTTAACAGAATATTGACAATCGTTAATAATAATAGTAAAATATCATAGTTAAAAGATAATTAAAAGAAGGTTTTGTAATGACAAAAAGAGAGGACTTAAGAAATATTGCAATTGTTGCACACGTTGACCACGGCAAGACAACGCTTGTTGACCAGATGTTAAAGCAAAGCGGCACCTTCCGCGAAAATCAGGTGGTTGAAGACAGAGTTATGGACAACAACGACCTTGAGCGTGAACGCGGAATTACAATTCTTGCAAAAAACACATCGATATATTATAACGATGTAAAGATAAACGTAATAGACACACCCGGACACGCCGATTTCGGTGGTGAGGTTGAGCGCGTGCTCAAAATGGTTGACGGTGTTATTTTGTTGGTCGATGCGGCGGAAGGTCCGATGCCGCAGACACGCTTTGTTTTGCAAAAAGCGTTACAGATGGGTCATAAGGTAATTGTGGTTGTCAACAAAATCGACAGACCCGACCAGCGCGTGCACGAAGTTGTTGACGAGGTGCTTGATCTGCTTATAAATCTTGATGCAACTGACGAACAGCTTGACAGCCCGGTTCTTTTCTGCTCGGGACGTGACGGAACAGCGTCACTTTCACCCGATCACGCAGGAACCGACCTCACTCCCCTGCTTGATACGATCCTTGAGCATATTGATGCACCGACAGTTGACCTTGAGGGTGCAACACAAATGCTTGTTTCATCGATTGACTACAACGAGTATGTGGGCCGCGTATGCATTGGTAAAATTGAGCGTGGTACGATGGTTAAAAATCAGGATATTAAAATATGTGAGTTTCACGACGCACATGCACCCTACAATGCAAAGGTTGTAAACCTATATCAGATCGACGGACTTCACAGAGTGCCCGTTGACAACGCAAAGGCGGGAGACATTGTTTGTATTTCGGGCATTGCAGATATCACGATCGGCGACACTGTTTGCCAACCCGATACAATTGAGCCGTTGCCGTTTGTTAAAATATCCGAACCGACGGTTGAAATGACTTTTTCTGTCAACAACGGTCCGTTTGCGGGTAAGGAAGGCAAGTTTGTAACATCGAGACATTTACGCGAAAGACTTCAAAGAGAGCTTTTGAAGGACGTATCTTTACGTGTTAGTGACACCGATACAACAGAGAGCTTTAGGGTTGCGGGCAGAGGCGAAATGCATCTTTCAATTCTTATTGAAACTATGCGCCGCGAAGGTTATGAATTTATGGTAGGCGCACCAAAAGTATTATATAAAGAAATAGACGGCGTAAAGTGCGAACCGATTGAGCGCTTTGTGTGTGATGTACCTCAGGACTATATGGGCGCGGTTATGGAAAAGCTCGGTACACGCAAGGGCGAGCTTGTGCAGATGGCGCCTTCCGGCGACAGAATGAGAATTGAATATCTCGTTCCGTCACGCGGTCTGTTTGGCTATAAAAACGAGTTTTTGACAGACACACGCGGCGAAGGTATTATGAGTACGGTATTTGACAGCTATGCTCCCTTCAAGGGTGAGATTTCAAGCCGCTCAACAGGCTCACTTGTCGCTTTTGAAACAGGCGAAGCGGTAACCTACGGTCTTTATAATGCACAAGAGCGAGGTATTTTGTTTATAACACCGGGTACACCTGTTTATGAGGGTATGATCGTCGGTGTTTCTCCGAAGGCGGAGGATATCAACGTAAATGTGTGCAAGAGAAAGCATGCAACAAATATGCGTGCATCAGGCTCTGACGAGGCACTGCGACTTGTACCGCCGAAGATAATGAGCCTTGATGCGTGCATCGAATTTATAGCAGACGACGAGCTTATTGAAGTGACACCTGAAAACCTTCGACTGAGAAAGACGATTCTTTCCAACACAATGCGTGCGAAGGTTAAATTCGGAAATAAATAAAGGAGAGTTATCGATGATAAGAAAAAACAGTGAATGCAGTGTTGAACACAGAGAAAATATGCGTGGCGGTGACGGCACCGTTAAAATCTGTAATCTTGTAACAAAGGAAGAGCTCTGTGACAAGGGCAGACTTTTTGCAGAAATCACTTTGGAGCCAGGGTCAAGCATAGGTTATCATATTCACGAGGGAGATACCGAGATTTTTCGTATTTTGCAGGGAAAAGCCGAGTACAGCGACAACGGCGAGCTTAAAACCGTTGAAGCGGGTGATGTGCTCATCTGCCCCGAGGGTACAGGGCACTCAATAAAAAACATCGGCGACATCGACGTGGTTATGACTGCGCTTATCGTTTACGCATAGGAGATACACTATGAATTTTTATATGCCGACAAGAATTATAGCAGAAAACGGCAGCGTTACTAAAAATTCGGCACTTTTTGCAAATTTCGGCAAAAAGTGTCTTATCGTAACGGGAAAGTCATCCGCAAAGCTGTGCGGTGCGCTTGACGACGTTATATCAGCTCTTGAAAAAAATAATATTACATATGAGATATTTGATAAAATAACACAAAATCCGCTCATCACCACCTGCATTGAGGGCGGAGAGTATGCAAAAAAAGTACAGGCTGATTTTGTTGTGGGTATTGGCGGCGGTTCGCCGCTTGACGCAGCAAAAGCTATTGCAGTTTTTTCAACAAACGATATTGATGAAAACGGTCTTTATTCAAGCAAATGGGATAACGCTCCCCTGCCGACAGTTGCTGTAGGAACGACTGCAGGCACAGGGTCGGAGGTTACACAGATCGGCGTTATTACTGATTCAAATGGCAGAAAGCGCAGCTTTAGGGCGGACGTATCCTTCCCTGTGATTGCGTTTGGTGATACAAGCTATACAAAGTGTATGCCCGACAGGGTTATGCGTTCAACGGCGATCGATGCGCTGTCACACTGTATCGAGAGTTATTTCAGTAAGACTTCAAATGAAATTTCACGTGCACACGCAACAATGGGTGCAAAAAACATTGTTAAAGTGTTTAAAGATATGGTAAGCAAAAAGGTACTTGACGACGATATGCGCGCACTTGTTTACGAGGGCTCGCTTCACGGCGGTATTGCGATATCCATAACAGGCACATCCTTCCCGCACGCACTCGGTTACTTTTTATCAGAGGACCACGGCGTTGCACACGGCACTGCTTGCGGTATGTTTTTGCCTGAATTTATAAGATACAACAGTGAAAATGCAGGCGAGCTTGCAAAGGCGCTTTTTGACACAATCGACACTGATTGCGATGAGCTTTGTAATATTATAGAAAATATTATGCCAACAGTGGATATAAGCGTTTCAGACGCTGAAAAGGATGAGGTTTCACAGCGTTGGATCGGTGCCGCCTGTCTTAAAAAAATGTACGGTCAGCCGACATCACAGTTACTTGACAGTATTGTAAGAAAAATTGTTTAATATAAAACGGAGGATAAATTTATGAACATTGCAGTTGCACAGTCGGGCGGACCGACAAGCGCTATCAACGCATCGCTTATGGGCGTTTTTAAAGGCGCGCTCAAAGAAAAGGACATAAACCTTGTTTACGGCTCACTCAACGGTATTGAGGGCGTTATTAATGATAACTTTGTTATTTTAAACGACGTTTTAAAGTCAAATGCTGATATCGAGCTTGTAAAACAGACACCGTCATCGCTCCTTAAGTCGTGCAGATACAAGCTGCCCGATGTTGACAAGGATGAGGCTGTTTACAAAACTATTATTGAGACATTTAAAAAGCACGACATCGGCGCGTTTTTCTACATCGGCGGTAACGATTCGATGGATACTGTTAATAAGGTTTCAAAGTATTTTAAAGAAAATAATGTTGACATCAAGGTTATGGGTGTACCGAAAACCATCGACAACGATCTGCCGATAACCGACCACACACCCGGCTTTGGCTCTGCCGCAAAATATGTCGCCGCTACAATGCAGGAAATCATCCGTGACTGCAGCGTTTACAACTTGAAATCAGTTACGATAGTTGAGATCATGGGACGTGACACAGGCTGGCTTACCGCATCATCAGCAGTTCTTCGAGAGGTAAGCGATCTTGCACCCGATCTTATTTATCTGCCCGAGTCGGAGTTCCGCGTAAAAGACTTTTTAAACGATATCGCTACACTCCACAAAACACAGAACACTGTTATTGTTGCAATATCAGAAGGCGTTGAGCCCGACACCGACGACCTCTCTTCAACACAGAGCGGTGTTACAGACAACTTCGGTCACAAATACCTTGCAGGTGTCGGCAAGTGTCTTGAAAACATTATCCGCCGTGACCTCGGCTGCAAGGTGCGTTCAATTGAGCTTAACCTTATGCAGCGCTGTGCATCCCACGTTGCATCAAAAACCGACATTGACGAGGCAGAGCGTGTTGGTATTGCAGCAGTTGAGGCGGCAATGGCAGGTATGACAGGAAAGGTTATGACATTTGAGCGTGTAAATGAGGCTCCCTACACTGTTGCAATCAATGCAACAGATGCAGGCAACATTGCAAATCAGGTTAAATACTTCCCTAAAGAGTGGATCAACGACGCTAAAAATAATGTAACTGACGAGGCAGTTAAATATGTTTTACCGCTTATTCAGGGCGAGCTTGACATTAAATATATAAACGGAATTCCCGCTCAGTCTAAACTGTAAGCTATATTTTAAATACAAAAACCGTACTAACGTTTGTTAGTACGGTTTTTTACTACCTCTCATAACAAGGAGAGGCTAAAATGGATTAGTTTGATCCATAATCGTGGCTATAAATAAAATAGTCTTCACAAAAGCGATTGAACATTTTATCTGCCTCGGGGGTTGACGGATAGTAGGTGGTTATACCGCCGATGCTTTCGCCGACATAATAATCGCCGTCAACTAAAACAACTTCATACCTGTTTTTTCTAAAAAGTTCATTATCGCTTTCCATAAAGATATCAAACTTGTCATTGAACGGAATTGATTTGGCAACATCCGTATCAGCAGGCTTGGCTATTATCAGTGACATAAATAGATTATACTCGTCGTCAGTCAAAATGTAATCTGTGTTTTCGCCGAGTTCAACGCTGTGATAGTCAAAGCCGAGGCGGGTATAGTTAATACCGTTTTCAAGACTGTCTAAATACTCCTCGTATTTATCCTCACGGACATAGCAGCGAGAATAATCTCCTATTATTGTTTCATCCTCGTTCATCGAAAGACCACTATCTTGTAAAAAAGGTGATAATAAAGTAGGAACACCAGCTTCGGTTACAGTGATAAATTTTTGATTCTCATAATTATAATTTATCTCGCTTGAATGTTCGACAGGTTTATAGAGCACACCTTTATATACGATGCCGCCTTCGTCAAAAAAGGCATGTTTTTCTTTGAGTTCTTTGAATTTTTTACAAGAGCAGAGCGAGAAGCACATAAGCAAACATAAAATTATTGCTGTTACTTTTTTCATCTTTAACTTCCTCTTTTAACCATTATACCCCGGAATGTCATAGCCTTTGTCAAAAAACTCTTCAAATATTTTATCGGTGTCGGGAGTTGAAGCGTATACTTTAGTGATATCCCAGGTGATGTTTTCCTCATTCTCGTTATCATATATAACTAAATAGTAGCTACCGTCTGCGTCAGGACCTTCAGAACAAACAACAGAATAAATATAGTTTTTTCTGAAAAGTGCATCGTCGCTTTGCTCAAATAAAAGAAGTTCTTCATAAAAGTAATCGTAATGCTCCGGGGTTATCGGTTCTGTTGAAAGCAGCGACAGCACAGCCTGCTTTTCACTCTCGGATAAAATATAATCCACATCTTTGCCGAGATCAAAATCAAAGTATGAAAAACCAAAATCAGTATAATCCACTCCGTTTTTCACGCTTTGCTCATATTGAGAGTATTTGTCCTCGCGAACATACCACTCTCCGTCATAGCCTCCTCTGATTATTGTTTCGTCATTGTTAATCGAATAGTTAAAATCGATCAGCGTTGACGCGAGTACAGGAACACCGGGGTCGGTTACGTTGAGACTTTTTCTGTCAGAAAAATTAAGGTTGTCGGCAACATAAATCGGCTTGTACAGGGTATCCTTGTAGATTATGCCGTTTTCGTTAAAAAACGCCTGCTTATCTTTTAAAACTTCAAGCTCGGCACACGAGCAAAGCGAAAGCATCATAAACATAAGCAATAAAAGCGCTGTTATTTTTTTGATTTTTTTCATATTATCACTCCTTGGTTTCTACAGACTTGAAAATGTTTGCAAAGAGTTTGTCATACTCGTGGGTTGAATCATAACGGTTATAATAACCGTCGTCACTATAATCAAGTAAACAAAACCCGTCATCTGTTTTTACAAGCTGATACATACAGTCCGTTCTAAAAATACCGTCGGTGCTTTCACAAGATATCCATACATAATCATCAGTATAAATACCTTCATTTGATTTTTCATATGACACAGAAGCTAAAAAGTTTTTAAATTCTTTACTCTGACTATCGGAAAAGTAGTATTCGGGATAATTTGAACGGTAGCCCAACCCACAACAATAGAATCTGCTGTAATCGATACCGTTTTTTATTGAATTTATATAATAATCGTATTTATCCTCACGGATGTAATGACCAAAGTTTTCATCATAGCCGATGATTATTGTTTCGTCAGCGCTGACATTTGGCAGATATTTTATAAAGTCAGTTTGCGAAAGAAGAACAGGAACATCAGGCTCTGTGATCCATATATCTCTGCCGGGATTATAAACTATGTAACCGTCAAAATCCAAATCCAATCGTTTATAGATATGATTATTAAGCTTAATTGTTCCGTCACCGTAGTCAAGAGCATGACAATTTTTCATTTCATCAATTGCGTCACAAGAGCAAAGCATAAGACACATCACAATTATTAATACAATAGATTTGATTTTTTTCATTGTATTACTCCAGGTTGAGTTTTCTGTTCATAATATAGCGGATAACAAAGTAATAAATAACTGAAAGAAGGGCATATACCGCAATACAAGATACAAAAATAACGTGAAGTGACGGAATGGGATTTTGTTCAATAATTGATGTGATTCTGCCGACTACACCCATTTCGCCGAAAAACATACCGATTATTCCAAAAACAGTACCTATCACCTGCGATATCAGATAATAAATAAAATAAGCTAAAAACGCTTTGAAAATGCGATTTTTCTTTGCGGTCTGACCGATTGTTATACAGCCGTAGTACAAAAGATAGCCGCAAATAAGTGCAACAAGAAGCATAAGGACAATTTCAATAATATAGAATGTAACATTAGTACCTGCAATTTTATAAGCCATTTTCAAAATATAGAACGCAGCCTTCATTACTTCTACAAAAACCTCGCCCATTGTTGCGATTGCACCCGAAACGAAAGCGACGACAACACCTATAAGTGTAAAGGTTATTGACATTACAAGCTTTGTAAAAATATGCTGACCCGAAGTGACGGGAAGCGTAAAGCTAAGATAGCCTTCTGACGAGTAGAGGTTTTTATAAAAGCGGACAATACTTACTATCGCCGTCATAACAAGGCAGACAAGTATTGAAACAACAAGTGCCAGAACCGAAGAACCAAACACGATGTTATAAGTAAAATGATCATTTTCAAAAAGCTGTATAAAACGGGTAACAAGACCCACAGCGAGCATAATGATATACATCGGCACAAGTGTGCGAAGGTACGATATAAATTCGTATTTTAAAAGCTTTTTTACCATTTGAATACCTCCCTGAACAGTTCGTCAACGCTCTTACCGTTCTCTTCACGTATTTCATCAACGGAGCGCTGCAAAAGAATATTGCCGTTCTGAATAAATATTACTTCATCAAGCACCTGTTCAATATCCGAAATAAGATGAGTGGATATGATTACAGATGCATCGGGGTTATAGTTATTGATTATTACCGACATAATATAGTCACGGGTAGCGGGATCAACGCCTGCAATCGGCTCGTCAAGCACATAAAGCTTTGCGTTTCTGCTCATTACAAGAATAAGGCATACTTTTTCTTTATTGCCTTTTGACAAGGTCTTTAGCTTTACATTCGGTGTAATACCAAGCTGGGAAAGCATATTATAAGCAAGCTCGGGACGGAAGTCGTCATAAAAATCAGTAAACATTTTTACTATCTGATCAACAGTCATCCAGGAATTAAGGTAGGATGTATCGGGCAGATATGCAACACGTGCCTTCGTCTCGGGACCAGGGGCATCACCTGTTACCGTGATAGTACCGCTTGTCGGGGTTAAAAGACCGTTTATAAGCTTTATAAGAGTTGTTTTTCCTGAACCGTTAGGGCCGAGAAGACCAATTATTTTTCCGTTTGTTACGGTCAGGTTTATATTATTCAGCGCAGTTACCGCACCATAGCTTTTTGTTAAATTTTCACATTTTAAAAGTTCACTCATTCGTTCCACTCCTTTACATAATTTTTAACTGCGTCAGTATCAAAGCCGAGCGCTTTCATCGACTCAAAGTATTCTGCTGTTTTGTCGTGCACAACATCGTTTGTTATATCTGCTGCGGCATCGGTTTCGTCACTCACATACCAACCGGACCCGCGCTCTGCATATACAATTCCCTGCTCTGCAAGTGTCTCAAGCGATTTTTGTACCGTATTGGGATTAACTCCCGCCGACAGTGCAATATCACGGACTGACGGCAGACGGCATCCTGTTGGAAACTTGCCGGCTGCAATCATTACACAAAGCTGTTCACAAATCTGTGGGCAGATCGGCCGCTTTCTGTCAAGTGTCCATTCCAATTAAACACGCTCCTTTCTGAAAATGTGTATTATTGTGCTAATACAATTGTACTATCCACATAATACACTTCCTTTTTTTGTTTGTCAATAGAAAAAAATAAAAAAATCCCGCAAAGCGAGATTTTAAGCATCGAGCGGCAGATAGACAGTATAATCAGGCTCGAGAGTTTTTTCTTTAAACGCCATAACTGTTTTAAGCGAATTACCAAAAACGGTTATTAGCGAATAGTCACCGTTTCCGTCAAGGTCGGCAAAAAACGGAACCGACATATAACCGTTATCCTCTTTAAATGAAGATGCAAGAACGGTATTACCAAGGGTTTGTGAAAGAAGCACCATTACTGTATACTCATCTGCATCCGCTAAAACAACTGATTCGACAAGACCGTCGCAGTCAAGGTCATACTCCCACAGGTCTGTGACCGCAATATCGGATGCGCTTGCAAAGCTGTCGGGAAAAGATTCTAAAATAAACTGTTTATAACCGCTGTCGGCAGTATCCTTTTCAAAGGATATCTTTTTTAAATTGGGACACAGCTTCCAGTTTGCCGAAGTCACAAGCGTATGAAGCGGCGTTTCATTTATTTTGTTATCGGTTATATCGGCAAAATTTACGTTTCCCTTATTTACGCCGGTATCAGTAAAAACCGTAAACTGCTTTTCACATACGGTCAGGTCGTTATCGACTGTATTTTGTATATTATAATAGTAGTTTTCGCCCAAAAGCATTGAATGACCGTTTGTGCAGTACGATATCGGCACACATCCCGCATCGGTTTTAAGATATGTGACAGTACTGCCTGATATATCTGCCGCGGGGTATTGTATACCGTCATCCTCCCCTGTCGTATCACCGGGCGAGGCGGGCGGTTTTGTACAGCCAAAAAGACAAAGCGATAATATTAATAATAGTGATATAACTTTTGATTTCATTGGAATATATCTCCCTGATATTTATTCATAGTAAAATATATGAATCAAAAGAGATTTTATACCAAAAAAGCAGGAGATTTCTCTCCTGCTTTATTAATTGTATTAAATTTAATACATGCCGCCGCCCATTTGGTTCATTGCCGCTGCCTGTGCTGCGTCTGCCGCCTTATCCTTGATATCAGCAACAAGGCTTTCTGTTGTAAGAACGGTTGCTGCAACCGATGCCGCGTTCTGAAGCGCTGAACGTGTTACCTTGGTAGGATCAACGATGCCTGCTTCAAACATATCGCAGTATTTTTCGTTATAAGCATCAAAACCGAACTCAACCTTATCGCTCTTGATGATATTTTCAAGGATTACAGAACCCTCAAGACCACTGTTGATCGCGATTTGACGAACGGGCTCTTCAAGTGCTTTCATAACAATTGCAACACCTGTCTTTTCATCACCTGTTGTTGCTTCATAAAGCTCTTTTACGGCAGGGATTGCCTTGATATATGCTGTGCCGCCGCCTGCAACGATACCTTCTTCTACTGCAGCCTTTGTTGCAGCAAGCGCATCTTCAACACGCATTTTCTTTTCTTTCATCTCGGTTTCGGTAGCAGCTCCCACTTTAATTACTGCTACGCCGCCTGCGAGCTTTGCAAGTCGCTCTTCAAGCTTCTCTTTGTCAAACTCTGAAGTTGTAGTTTCAATTGAATTACGGATCTGACCGATGCGAGCATTGATTGCAGCTGCATCACCTGAACCGCCAACGATAACTGTGTTTTCTTTTGTAACCTTAACCTGTGAAGCGTGGCCGAGCATATCGATAGTTGCATCCTTAAGCTCAATGCCAACCTCTTCTGAAACGACTGTACCGCCTGTCAGGATTGCGATATCCTGAAGCATTTCCTTACGTCTGTCGCCAAAGCCGGGAGCTTTTACAGCAACACAGTTGAAGGTACCGCGGATTTTGTTAACGATAAGGGTTGCAAGTGCTTCACCCTCGATATCCTCTGCAACAATAACAAGCTTTTTACCAGCCTGAACGATCTGCTCAAGAACGGGAAGGATTTCCTGGATGTTTGAAATCTTTTTATCTGTGATAAGAAGATAAGCATCGTCAACAACAGCTTCCATCTTATCGGTATCTGTTACCATATAAGGTGTGATATAGCCGCGGTCAAACTGCATACCCTCAACAACGTCACAGGTGGTCTCTGCGGTTTTTGACTCTTCAACAGTAATAACACCGTCGGTCTTTACCTTTTGCATTGCCTCTGCAATAAGTGCACCAACATTTTCGTCAGCCGATGAAACGGTAGCAACACGAGCGATATCTTCAGTGCCCGAAATCATCTGTGAGTTTTTAACAACCACCTCAACTGTCTTATCAACAGCCTTCTGGATGCCTTTTCTGACAATGATGGGGTTTGCACCTGCTGCGATATTTTTCATACCTTCGCGGATGAGTGCCTGTGCAAGAAGGGTTGCGGTTGTTGTACCGTCGCCTGCTGTATCATTTGTTTTTGTTGATACTTCCTTTACAAGCTGTGCACCCATATTTTCAAAAGCATCCTCAAGCTCGATGTCCTTTGCGATCGTAACACCGTCATTTGTGATGAGGGGTGAACCGAATTTTTTATCGAGTACTACGTTTCTACCCTTGGGACCAAGTGTAATTTTTACTGTGTTTGCAAGCTTGTCAACACCTGCCTGCAACGCTTTTCTGGCGTCTTCGCCGTAAATAATCTGTTTAGCCATTTTATGTTTACTCCTTATTCAACTATTGCTAAAATATCGCTCTGTTTTACTATTA
>JAZQDN010000039.1:0-1811 GCA_045546815.1 Eubacteriales bacterium | reverse complement strand
CAACCGAAACGGCAGGTGTGGCGGTTGAAATATTAAAGTAAACAAACGCGTTTTCGTTTTCGCATTCAAATAGTGCAACACCGTTTGTGTCCGTTTTTTTAATGTTACCGTAATTGTCTGCAACGTTTACGTCAGCAACGGGCAGCTTGGTGTTTAAATCGTTTACCCATACCGAAATTGTGTCGTTTGCAAAGGTTGTATAAACTGCATAGTCACACACCTGGAACAGATGGTAAACTGCAACATCGCCGAACATTATCTGCGCAACATAGTAGCCTGCTTCAAGCGGCTCGGGGTAGGTAAGATACGCACGGTTGTTCTGCGCATCTGTTTTTAGTGTCGCATCAAAAGAGATTCCCGCTTCTTTTTTGAACGAATTTGAAATTGCGGATGAAATGGACGACCCTTTGACATATCGGCTGTGAACGTCAATAAATGTCGATGACGAGCCTGTTCTGTATACATTTACTTTTGCGCGGCTGACATCAATGCCGCTGTATTCAATTACCGCAACGGGTGCCTGTGTTGTTGTAAATGTGTCGCAATCGTTTGTCTTGCTTGCACAGTCGGCATATACACCGCCCACGCGTGAGAATACATTAAATGAATAGTCGTTTTCAAGCGTCTGCCCGTCACCGCTGATAATATCTTTTGAGATAGTAACCGTGTAAACGGTGCTTTTTGCAAAGTCAGATGAAGGTATGAATACCCAACGCTTTCCGTATTGCTCAAACGTACCCGATACTGCAGGCGTTATTGAAAAATACTGCTCAAAGTTTTTCACGTCCGAACGAGAAAACTCAACCCATATTTCACCTGTTTCAAGGTAGTGTACAAAGCCTGCGTTACCTGCACAGCTTGCCGTTATTTCAAACTTTGTCTCTGTCTGGAACGCCCAGCTGTAAACTGTTTTTGTTCCCACTGTCGAATACAATTTGTAAAGCGTGTTTTCCTTGAGCGGCTTTGTAAAGCTGATGTCAAAGGTGTTTCCCGATGTCTTTTTTACCTTAAAGTCTGTCTGCGGCTCAATTTTCAGCATAGCGTAAATATCTTTTACACCGTGTAAGCTTTGCGTCGTGATCTCAAAGGCGGTGTGCTGTGAAACGGTGTCGCCCTTTGTGTCAGTTGCGGTGATTGCAGTGATCGGGCTTATTCCCTTGAGATTTTCGGGCAGGTGATTGTCGCGTCCGAGCTTTATTGCCCCGAGCCCGAAGTAAGCTCCCGTCCCAAGCAGACCGAGTATAAGCACAGCGGCACACACTATTGCCACGACCTTTACCCACGAACTGCTTTTTTGGCTGATAATCTTATTGTATATCTGCTCCTTGTCGGGCGCGGAGCTCTCTTTCATCAGATTTAAAAAATGCGAATATTTCATACTTTCCTCACTTTTTGATGTAGCTTGCTAAAAAGTTGTCTTTGATCTCTGTAAGCAGTGTGTTGACACAGCCGTAAACAACCGCCGCGTCCACTCCCAAAAGTCCTGATATCCTTCTCACGTCAAAGCCTTTGTAAAAATACAGAACAAATATTTTTCTTTCGGTAGCGCTCTTTTGCAAAACAAACGAGTGCGCCTTTTTGATCAGAAAATCGTCAACAGCCTTTTCGTCTGTCAGGTCAAACTCCGTTTCAAGAAGTGCATCCACCGCTTGCTTGTCGGAGGGGGTGATCTCGCGCGGTGATGTCATATCAGACGGTGCAAACTCGTTTAACATATCGTTAAGACATGTGTAAAAGAAATCGCTTACCTGCTCTTCATTATATCTGCGTTGCTTTTTTAAATATCCGTACAGTACGCTAAGTCGGAGGCC
>JAZQDN010000038.1:0-8452 GCA_045546815.1 Eubacteriales bacterium | reverse complement strand
ATGCGAAGTGGATCAAAAAAGATCTTACACATAAAGAAACACAGAATTTTGCTAAAGAAGTTCTCAATTTTATGCGTGAAAAGCTTTCTGACTATCAGGAAAAATACGGCGATCTTTATAATCTCGAAGCAACTCCTGCTGAATCAACAAGCTATCGTCTTGCAAAGCATGACGTTAAACGTTATCCTGAAATCATTACAGCTTCTGAAAATTCAGCTGAAAAGACTCCGTATTATACAAATTCATCACATCTTCCTGTATGGTACACTGATGATATTTTTGCAGCTCTTGATATTCAGGATGAGCTTCAGACACTTTACACATCGGGCACTGTTTTCCACGCTTTCCTCGGCGAAAAACTTCCTAATTGGAAAGCGGCTGCATCCCTTATTCGCACTATTGCGGAAAACTATAAGCTTCCTTACTATACTCTTTCACCCACATATTCAGTATGTAAAAATCATGGCTACATTGCAGGCGAAGTTTATACTTGTCCTACTTGCGGTGAAACAACTGAGGTTTACAGCCGTATAACCGGCTATTACAGACCTGTTAAAAACTGGAACGATGGTAAAGCTCAAGAGTATAAGGATAGATTGGTTTATTCTCCCAAAAAATTCAATGATAAAATTGCTAACGCCCTTGAAGGAAAAACAGCTAAAGAAGATTGCGAGAGTTGTGCTTCTGCAAAAGTTGGCGATAAAATAATGCTTTTTGCAACCAAAACATGTCCCAACTGCAAAATGGCTGTTCATTTTCTCGAAAAAGCGGGAATTAAGTTTGAAGAAATTTTTGCAAACGACAATCCTGAGCTTGCAAAAGAATTTGATATTCGTCAGGCGCCCACTCTTGTTGTAATAAATGGCGATTCCTATGAAAAGATAACTAACCTTTCAAATATTAAGGCGTTTATCGAGAATTATTCAAAGTAGGGGATGGCCGATGTACGATATAATAATTGTTGGCGCGGGTCCTGCCGGTCTTACAGCTGCTCTTTATGCAAGAAGAGCGGAAAAATCCGTTCTGATTATTGAAAAAAATACCTTTGGCGGTCAGATTACACATTCTCCGCGTGTTGAGAATTATCCTGGTTTTGCCGTTGCAAGCGGCACAGAGCTTGCGGATAAGTTTGTAGAACAGGTTCTCGCTCAAGGTGCGGAAATAGAACTTGACTGTGTCACCTCAATATCTGGCAAGCTTGGTGACTTTACAGTTGAATGTGAAGGAAATTCTTTTAAATGTAAAACTATTATAATTGCTACGGGTTCTCGCCACAGACAGCTCGGACTTGAAAATGAAAATAATTATGTAGGCGAAGGTATTTCTTACTGTGCGGTTTGCGATGGCGCTTTTTATAAAGATAAGTCGATCGCCCTGATTGGCGGTGGTAATACTGCGCTGCAAGAAGCTGTAATGCTTTCTGATATCTGTTCGGAAATCACTATTGTGCAAAACCTTAATTTTTTTACCGGCGAGCAAAAGCTTATTAAAGATGTCGAGCAAAAAGATAATATTGATGTTATTTTCGGTGCTGTTGTTACAGATATTCTTAATGATAATGGTACTTTTAAAGGAATCGAAATTATGATTGGTGATGAGGCGCGACAGCTTTTTGTTGACGGAGTATTTGTTGCTATTGGTCAACAACCTGAAAACGAACCTTTTTCTGATAATGTTTTACTTGATGATCGTGGTTATATATGCTGCGACGAGAGCTGTATTCCGCAAAACTCTGCTCCGGGTATTTTTGCTGCGGGTGACTGCCGCACAAAAACTATAAGACAGGTAACTACTGCAACAGCAGATGGCGCAACCGCTGCTCTTGCGGCTTGCAGAATAGTAGATTCACTTTGATCTATATAAAAGATGTTGTTTAATTACAGCATCTTTTATTTTTTGTTCGATAATTATTGACAAAACAATTATAAAGTACTAAAATTGTTCAGGTTAAAAATAAAAATTGGAGGAAATTATGCAAGTTTTACTCACTCTATCTGTAGCTCTGTTTGCGGGATTGATGCTTTCACGTCTTGCAAAGCTTGTTAAGCTGCCTGCAGTAACGGCATATCTTGTTGCAGGTATATTGGTTGGCCCGTATCTTTTAGGTGCTTTTAAAATTAACGGTCTTGGTTTCATAAGTATGGATGAAATCGAAAAAACATATTCGCTTATTCCTGATGTCGCGCTTGGCTTTATAGCGTTTTCAATCGGTAATGAGTTTCGCTTGTCACAACTCAAAAAAATCGGTAAACAAGCCACGGTCATCGGTATTTTTCAGGCTGTTTTTACAACAATCGTTGTAGATGCCGCTCTCATAGGATTACACTTTTTAATACCTGATAAATTTCCGCTTCCTGCGGCGATTGTGCTTGGTGCGATAGCGTCTGCAACAGCACCCGCTGCAACTCTTATGGTTGTTCGTCAATACAAGGCTAAAGGACCGCTTACCGATATACTTTTGCCTATTGTTGCCCTTGATGATGCTGTGGGACTTGTTTTGTTTGCAATATCATTTGGCGTGGCGAAGGCCCTTATGTCGGGAAAAATCGATATTGTTTCTGTAATTGTTGAGCCAATACTTGAGGTTGTTCTTTCGTTGCTTCTTGGACTTGTTATGGGTCTTTTGTTTACGTTTTTTGAGAGATTTTTCCATTCTCGCTCAAAACGTCTTGCAATGTCAGTGACATTTGTTCTTTTGACCGTTGCTTTGTCCATGCTTAAGTTTGAGCCCTTTGGCATTCATATTGGCTTTTCGTCGCTTCTTGTTTGTATGATGCTCGGAACAATCTTTTGCAACATTTGTGATTTTTCTGAAGAGCTTATGGACAGACTTGACAGATGGACGGCGCCATTATTCATTCTTTTCTTCGTAATTAGCGGCGCTGAACTTGAACTTTCAGTATTTAAAGATTATATTATTGTTGTTATAGGACTTGTATATATCGCTTCTCGTTCATTTGGTAAATACTTTGGCGCACGTTTCAGTGCAAAAACGGTCAAGTGTGATGATAACATTGTAAAATATCTTGGTATTACCTTGTTACCGCAGGCAGGTGTGGCACTTGGTATGGCAATAAAATCTGCAGAACTCGGCTCACCCGGGGCAATTGTTGCAAATATAACATTGTTTTCTGTTTTAGTTTATGAACTTATAGGACCGTTTCTTACAAAGGTTTCGCTTCTTAAAGCGGGTGAAATTAAACCCGAAGAGAAGGTCAGTGCGCGTGATATCGCACAAAAAGCAAGTAAATAGAATTAAAGGGCTGTATTTTTACAGCCCTTTATTGCTTTTATTATAAAAATGTGATATTTTGAATATAATATTTTTTGAGGTATATGAATATGAAAAAGTTTCTTATTGTTGTTGACATGCAAAAAGATTTTGTTTCCGGATCACTTGGTTCGAGTGATGCCCGGTCTATTGTTGATAATGTGATTAACAAGATATGTGAGTTTGACGCTGAGATTATTATAACAATGGACACTCACTTTGAAAATTATCTCAATACAGCAGAAGGCAAAAAGTTACCTGTTGAACATTGCATCAAAGGGACTGAGGGCTGGCAGATTATTGATGAAGTCAAAAACGCACTTAACAGTAAAAAATATACTGCCATTGAAAAAAAGACATTTGGGTCAATTGATATAATAAATATTATCAAAGATATCGCACAAGATGACGATTTTTCAATAGAGCTTATCGGTCTGTGTACTGATATTTGTGTTGTTTCAAATGCAATTATTTTAAAAGCTGCTTTTTGCGAAAAAGAAATTTCTGTTGACGCTTCGTGCTGTGCCGGTACTACATTGGATAATCATAATATGGCGTTAAATACTATGGCTTGCTGTCAGATAAATATTATTAATAAATAAATTTAAAAATTTCAATTTTGGTATTGACAAAAATAAAATGATATGATAAACTATCAATCGTCGCTGAAAGGCGAAGAGAAATAATTGGCCTGGTAGTTCAGTTGGTTAGAACGCTAGCCTGTCACGCTAGAGGTCGTGGGTTCGAGCCCCATCCAGGTCGCCAATTTTCGCCTCTGTAGCTCAGTAGGTAGAGCAGGGGACTGAAAATCCCCGTGTCGGTGGTTCGATTCCGCCCGGAGGCACCACCGAGACAAAAACTCCGTTTTTGTCTTTTTTATTTGGTGCCATAGCCAAGTGGTAAGGCCAAGGTCTGCAAAACCTTTATCCATCGGTTCAAATCCGATTGGCACCTCCAAAAATCCCGAATGTAAAAGCATTCGGGATTTTATTTTTTGTTCTTTTACTGAAAACATCAAAATTAATTAAACCCTTGAAAATAGTATTTGTTTATTATACAATGTTAAAGAGGTGAGATTATGAGACGTGATAAAATCAATTATTATTTAGATATTGCAGAGGCTGCGATTGGCCGCGGCACTTGTCTTAGAAGAAACTATGGTGCGATAATAGTTAAAAACGATCAGATAATTTCAACAGGATATGTTGGCGCTCCGCGCGGCAGAGAAAATTGCTGTGACCGTGGCGAGTGTATAAGAGAAAAGCTCGGTGTTACAAGAGGACAGCGGTATGAACTTTGCCGTTCTGTTCATGCAGAAGCAAACTGTATTATCTCAGCTTCAAGAAATGATATGATCGGTTCAACAATGTTTCTTGTTGGTAAAGAAGTTTCTACCGGCGAATATGTCAAGAACACAACATCTTGTACAATGTGTCAGAGAATGATTATAAACGCTGGTATATCACAGCTTATCGTTCGTGATGACAAAGATAATTATAGAATTATTAATGTTGAAGATTGGATTACAAACGATGAATCGTTAACTGGTTTTTCAGAGTATTCGAATGTTACAAAATGAATTAAAGCCTACAAGCGTGTGACTTGTAGGCTCTATTAAATTAATCTTTACACTTTTTATACTCAGGTGGGAAAAATTCATTTGTAGGGAATGAGAGCCTTTCGAAATAGTTGCAAGGTTCTTCCTCGTTACATGGTCTGCATTCTTTGTCAGGCAGACAGAATTTTGATGATGGTATAAGCACCTGAACCTCTCTTATTATTCTTACAATACTGAATACACCAATTGTAACAACAAGATTTCTTTCTCCGGCACCTACAAGCCCTTCTTCAAAACAACAGCTTACACAATGTGGCAATGACTGTAAGTCGGTTTCACAAGGACAGGGTTTATTGCTTGATACTATTTTGGTGCTTAGTACTATCGGTTCGACAACATCAACTTGGGCTATAGGAAGATTGACATTAGAGTGTGTTCTTTCTCTTTCTTCATACTTGCTGTATTTTGATGAGTATGTCACACTGTTTCCTTCGCTGCCAAACAGAATAACTGTTTTATTACAGGTTGCAAGGCCTTCTACAATTACGGGTCTGCCTATGCCGGTATTTACTTCAATATCCAAAAGAAAGTAAAATGTGATGTTTACCGAGTAAAAACCTTTGTTAAAGGGAACTGGGTCAAGGTCTACGGAACTCCATATCAGCTCTGACTTATGAGTGCGTACATTGATTGCATTATCAATAATTTTTTGCCCTTGCGGACTTAAGTATACTTTAAGATCGCTGAAGCAGTCTTTATCCTTACAGGTGTCGTAAATTCTTTCGGCATTTATGCACACCTCGTCTTTGAATTTTGTGTCGTGATTGTTGATTGATTCAATGTTATCCATATGTTCCTCCGCAAAATATTTTTAAGGATATAGCCTTTCATAATCATTGTATGTTTTTTTAAAAAAATGGTTAAAAAATCTTGAACTTATAAAAATGTTATGATATAATACATTAAAACTATATGTTGTTTGTAATTACTTGTTCATTCAACATAAAAAATTGAATTTTAAATTTTTAGCCTTTTGTGGCAGAACGGAGTTTATTATGAAATTTAGAAAGATTATTGCAGTTGTATTACTTTTATGTATGACTGTTTCACTTGCATCTTGTAAATCAAGCGGCTCTGCAAAGCAAGTTGTTGAAGATTTTATGACCGCTCTTGCTACATATGATGTTGAAGCTATGGCAAAGTGTGTTGATGATATGCCTGCTAATACAAATAGTATGTATATTCATGATGTGTTTACTGAGGGATATTTTGTTGATCTCTATCAGATAGCTAATGATGGCAACTTATCTTATGAAGTTGTTTCTGCTAAAGGTGATTCTGTAAAGGTTAAAGTTACAATGCCTGATATTTATGCCCTTTATCAGAAAACATTTATGTCACTTATGACACAGACTTTCTCTAATGAAGAGCTTTTGAACTACGTTCTTGATGAAGATAACGATCCTTCGCTTATGGTTATCGCTCTTATGATTGACTCTATTGAAAACGATGGTATTGATACTGTTGAAGAAGAGTTTACTCTTAATGTTTCGAAAATCAATGGTGAGTACAGAATCACTTCAAACGAGCAACTTGAAAAGCTTATGACAAGCAATCTTTGCCTTACACAGGTTGAGGGTGCTTTGGCAGTAACTGACGGTGAATAATTTTTAATATTTTAAGCCTTCACGATTGTGAAGGCTTTTTTATTTGTCAATAATAATCTCGGAGGGCGATTTTATGAAATCAAAAAGAATCGGGATTGTATTGATAATAATGTGGCTGTTAATTATTGCGTTAACTTTTAGAATTTTCTATGTTTCGTTTGGCAATATAAACAAAAAAGTACTGGCAACTGCGGGTACAAGAACAACATCGCGGGTTCTTTATAATTCAAAAGGAGTGATATATGATAGAAATTTATTGTTGCTTGCAGGTAATCAGAAAATAAACTATTTAATTATTAATCCTCGCGAATTTGATATGGAAAAGCTTTCGTATCTTTCGAATATATCACAGGTCGATACTGTTACTATTTCGGAAAAATTAAAAAAAGAAACGCCGTTTGTTGTTTCGTCGTTTGAAACACCTGATAAAATTGATGGTGTTGTTGTATGCGAAGGGATAACAAGGTATCCTGAAGAACAGGTTTCACAGCACATTGTTGGCTATCTTGATAACGAAGCGATCGTTGGTATTTCAGGTGTTGAAAAAGCATATAATGAGGTTTTATCTGAATACGGCAGTACGGTTAATTTTACTTACTCATCAAATGCTGTAAATGGAATTATACCTCAAATGGAAATTGAAACAGATGAAAATATGATTACTGAAAATGGTATAGTGTTAACAATTGATAAAGAGCTATCCTCTATAGCAGAAAAAAGTCTTGAAGAACATTGTAATAACGGATGTGTTATTGTTATGAATTGTAATAACGGTGAGTTGTTAACATTATCTTCAATACCGGGTTTTGATGCGAATAATATATCAAAATATACTGATTCGAACGATAGGGAGCTTATAAATAACTCTATGGTAAACCAAACAGTAGGTTCTGTTTTTAAAATGATTGTTGCCGTTTCTGCTTTACAACATAAATTGGATGGATTTATGTTTGAATGTACGGGAGCTATAAATGTTTCTGAAAGAGTTTTCACCTGTCAAAATAATCATACTCACGGACATCAATCTCTTGATGATGCTTTTGCAAATTCATGTAATTGTTATTTTATTGCTTTAGGTCAACTTCTTGGATATGATAAAATAATTCAAACTGCTAAGTTGTTTGGACTTGACAGTAGCATTAAAATAGCTAAAGATTTATATTCTCAATCAGGAAAATTGCCCGTAAACAATGGGGATGTTTCTCTTGCTAATCTTTCGATTGGTCAAGGGGATTTGTTACTGCCACCACTTACTGTAACAAGAATGACTGCTGCTATTTGCAATGGTGGATATTTAATAAATCCCACAATATACAGTGGTATGTATATAAATAATAAAATATTTAATAAGCCAGAATACCAATATAAAAGTAATATTATTAGTAATGAGATTGCCGAACGGATCAAGCAGATGTGCATTAACTGTGTTGAAAAGGGAACGGGGAAGAAAGCGACTCCTGACTATGATATGGCCGGAGGAAAAACGGCGAGTGCGCAAACAGGAATATTTAATGATAACGGAAAAGAAATCTTAAACACATATTTTACTGGTTTTTATCCTGCTGATAATCCTGAATATGTAATAACAGTTTTTGCTGAAAATGGGATTTCCGGATCTTCAACTTGCGCTCCTGTTTTTAAAGAAATATGTAATTATATAGGACAAAATTATTGACAGTTAAATTTAATGTGATATAATATTTAAATAATATAGTATGTTAGTACAGTGATGAAAATCTTATTATCAAAATGGCGATTTACAGAGAGTACGGTCTTGGCTGAAAGCCGTGCATTGCTATGATAATAGGCGCTGTTTTTTGAGTATTAACCGTATTCCTGCGATAAAGGTAAAAAGGAGAGGCACTAAGTGCAAACAGGGTGGTACCGCGGAGTTTTTCGTCCCTGGTTGTATTTTAGTGCAATTATTATTTATAGGAAGTCGGGAGGCCAAGCGGT
>JAZQDN010000037.1:0-31322 GCA_045546815.1 Eubacteriales bacterium | reverse complement strand
TACATTAGTGGAAAAGAACTGGAAACCTTATCTCTTGTAAAAGGAAGTACAATCCAGTCTAAAAACATTGGTAAAGATATAGCGCAAAGTTTTAAAACTTTGGTAGGCGGAGAACTCAAAGCTTATAATGAAATGATGAATGAAGCACGCGCTCTTGCAACAAAAAGAATGGTTGCGGAAGCAGAAGAATTAGGTGCAGACGCAGTCATTAACATCCGCTATGCATCTTCTGCGGTTATGCAGGGCGCCGCAGAAGTAATTGTATACGGAACAGCCGTTAAGTTTATAAATAAGTAATTTCCCTCTTTTGCCAATAGCACCACAGGCTGCAATTAAGGAAAGCAAGTAATTGCTGACTTTATGAAACAAAACTATCCGCCCGAGGAAACTCGGGTGGATTTCTTCTGTTGTAAAGCGCTTGTTATTATGTTATAATACCTAAAATTTGTGAGGAGAGTTATATGAAAATAGAAAATGGAATGGTATACCCAATAAGTGCAGCAGGCGTGAATGCGGAACAGTATTACTTCTGTGAAGGTAACTATTATTATGGAGTTTGCGGAAAAGGCAAAGAAAAATTTGAAAGAGTCGGTCCTTTTAGTGTTGTTGCCGCTTTTGATTATGCAGATAATGTGACTTGGGAATTTAGGGATGGAACTTTAGCGTTAACAGGAAAAGGGGCGACCGTAGAACGTGGAATTGGTGGATTTGACGGAAGAAACGAATACTTTGCGGCAGCCCCATATCTACCCGTATATGTTCAGAAAAATACAGAGCATATAATTATACATGAAGGCATTACGGAACTGGACTGGATTTTGTTCACAGACTTTGTAAAACTTTCCACGATTTCTTTTCCGCGGTCATTGAAACATTTGCGAATAATAGATTTTGTTGAATATCATGACTTTTCGCATATTCACATAAAAAAACTTACAATTTGCGAAAGCATATCATCAAAACTTTTAGAACTCGTATCTGCTGACCAAGTTGAATTTCTTTGAATGATGCATATATTCTTTAAAATTTCCCTCTTTTGCTTATAGCACCACAGGCTGCAATCAAGAAATCTAAGTAATTAGGTTTATAAAGCAAACTTATCGCCCTGCCGAATACTCGGCAGGGCGATTTTCTATATCTCTTGCAAAGAAAACGTGTTTTTGTTATAATAATTCCAAGAGGTGATTCTATGGCAACTTTCATTTGCATTAAGTGTAGAAAAGAATTAGATAATAAATATATGCACAAAAGCAACATTTGCGTTACCTGTGCAACGTCATCAAAAGCAAACAACGCTATTCAAAACACGCACCCAAAAAGTTTATACAGAGACAAAAAACATCTTTGCAAACTTTTTTCGATTTATTTGAGCAACGAGGAACAACGAGAAAAGTTCGTTTGTTATGACACGCTTACAGGTATTGCTTACCTTGTAGAAGCTCGAGTAAGTTATGAAGGTCAAGCAATTATAAACTCTTGGAATGGGCAAAAAATAACCTATTCACAAGTTGCACTGTTTGCGAAAAAATATGCTGCAAACAGTGATTATATCAATATTACTGATGCAAACTGGAAAAGCTATTTAACAATATCCCCCGATGCACAAGCAAGTAATCCAGCATCAATGAATTCTATTACACGAACTCACACTATGGCATTCTTATCGAACACTCTATACAACGGCACCATTTGATTTCCCTCTTTTGCAGATAGCACCACAGGCTGCAATCAAAGACTCTAAGTAATTAGATTTATAAAGCAAACTTATCGCCCTGCCGAATACTCGGCAGGGCGATTTACTATATCTATTGCAAATAAACTTGATTTTTGCTATAATAATTGCAAGAGGTGATTCTATGGGTTTGTTTAATATATTTAATAAAAAGACAACAACAGCACAATCCAAAACATATACCTGTGCTCGTTGTAAAAAAGAGATTACAGACAGTGAATCTAAATGGATTGGCAATCATCGTTTTTGCAGCAATTGTGCAGCGCGTATGAAAGCGAACACCGCCGCTATTCAACACGCTTCCCCAAAAAGTTCAAACAAAGACATTGGTAAGGAGTGTGTTACCGCTTGTGATTCTACAAAACTATATTTAAAGCTTAGCGAAGATTATCCTAAAGAAAAAATAGACATGAAGAACTTCCATTTTTTAGAATTTATAAAGTTGGATAAAGAACTGCTATCTGCAAATGTTAAATTGTTGACTATTAGCGAAGATATCGTTTATTTTCTGCTTGATAGAGACACAGGCACTCCTTATGTAGCAGAACAATGGGACGCAGTACTTAATTTGTATATAGCATTTAAAGTATCTTATGACGAAATTAAAAAATTGATGTCAGAACACCAAAGGTTTAAATATAGAGATATAAACGAAAGCAATTGGTGTAAATATACTATTCTGCAAGAAGGAGAAAGAATGGTGATATATTATAATAAAAATGGTGATGGTCCCTACCACAATGAAACAAGATTTGGAATTTGTGTTAAAAATGATGGCTATTCAATTATTTATCAAGAGATATCTCCCATGGGCGGAGGATGTAGCAAAGCAGACACACTGCCATTTGGATTTTTCAAAGGCAAAACATTATCAGAAATCACGGACTTTTTTCGCAATTATGCAAATTATATAGACCCATCAAAGATAGAGTTAAGTAACGGAGATTATTCGCTTTTAATTCGTACTGATGAATATTATTCAAAATAACGCCCCATACAATAGAATTTCCCCCTTTTGCTGATAGCAGCACAGGCTGCAATTAGTTGAGAGCAAGTAATTGCTGATTTTATAAAACAAATTTATCCGCCCGAGGAAACTCGGGCGGATTTTCTATAACTATTGTAAATAAACTTGATTTTTGCTATAATAATTGCAAGAGGTGATTTTACATTGAATAATTATTTGTATGTTAAAGAATTAGCCGAGAAATTGCTAGATATTGCATTGAAGTATGATGAGTTGGATAAATTTATCACTGGATACCCTGGTTATGAGGTTACTGTAAACGACGGCATTGGCAATAAAGTGAATAGTATTGATGCAATTATGCAATCAATCTATAAAAAATATGGAGAAAACAGTAGCATAACAGAACATTTATATACAGCTATTGCCGTTCGTATTAATAGTACCAAAAACGGAGAAACCTTGCTGTATCTAATTGATATGATAAAATATCAAATGAGAGAAGAAAAAGCAAATACTGCACCGTTTAAAATCAATTGTATAGAATTGTTGGACTTAGTCAAAGAGAATATTATAAGGAATAGAGATATTTACAATAGACCGTTCAAAACGCACATAAATGGTTTTATGGAAGATTTTAAAATCGCTGCAAATAACCTTGAATTAACTTGTGGTTATGTACTTCTATAAACAACATAGTTTCCCACTTTTGCTGATAGCAGCACAGGCCGCAATTAGTTGAGAGCAAGGTTAAGGGCTTTGCTTATCTTAAGGTGTGGAAAATGGGATATACATTTTCCCTGCTTGTACGATGTAAGACAAAATAAAAAGCCTCCCTTGAAAAGGGAGGTGGCAAAAATCATTGATTTTTGACGGAGGGATTGTAGGTCTATGCATTTTACAATCCCCCAGTCTTTTTGCTTTGCAAAAATTCAGCCCCCTTTACAAGGGGGCCTTTTTACTGTCCTTTAGAGTACGACTTGATTTTTATAAATACTTTCTTAAATCGGCAAGGAGATTGTTTGCATATGCAACAAAGCCGATGTCATTAGGATGCAGGGTCTCGTCTTCAAACAGTATCGAGTCGTGCGGCACATAGTCGATTGAATCGAGCGGGATAATGCCGTACTTTGAAGCGATATCCGAAATTGCCTTTCTGCAGGTAAAGAAGTTGCCTGTCGGTTTTTCGTAGTACCAGTGCTTGCGCCAGATGGGAAGTATTGCAAACTTTTTAGCGTTCGGGTACATTTCGGCAAGAGTTTTAAAGTACTCGTCGCAATGACTGTAAAAGTCGTCAAAGCTCGGTCTGCCGCTCCAGTCGTTTGTGCCGTAGGCAACGGTTATAACGTCATATTCGCCCGTGTACTCGAGCTGTTCTTTATAAAATCTTGCGCCGCCGATCGCCTGGTTAACCATATACGCGTTAAGCTCGCGTGCAACAATGTTTGAGTAGCAGCACGACGACATATGTGCGTCATACCCCTGCGTTATGCTGTCGCCGAGCATAAGAAGCCTTAAATCAAGCTCGGCAGGTGTTATTTTTGCGCCGTCGCTGACTGAAATCTCCGAAATACCGCCCGTTGCGATGCAGGGCAAAAACAGCTGAATACGGTTGTTATCGCCGTTTAGCTTTTGATATATTTCACCCGAGGTGTCGGTTATATCCTTGAGCGCCGTCTGCACAAGCTTTCCGTTTACAAAAAGGTCAACCGAGTACCAGCTGCGTGTTGAGCCGCGTCTTACCTTGTCAAACTTGAAGCAGACGTAGTCGGCGTCTGTGTAAAAGTCAAATCTGACACCTGCTGTCGACTCGGTCTTGTTGGCAAAATCGTCGTTTTCGCGGATAAACTCTGCCGCCTGTCTGTCGGTCATTCTCTTAAATCGATATATGCCGTCGCTGTCGGTGTATATTTCAAGCGCACCAACGGTGATGTCGCGTATCTGCTGATCGTTAAGTATCATATCATAATCCTTCTTTGTGCTTTTTTAAAAATTTTAACACCAAAATCACTGTCCGTCAATAAAATTGAAAATTTAATTGAAATTAGCTTTATATAATGTATAATTATAGTGAGGTGATGGTTTTATGAAAACTGTAAGAACAGATAAATATGACGTTGCCGTATTCGGCGGCGGTACTGCGGGCTTTGCGGCAGCTGTTGCGGCGGCACGACGCGGCAAAAAAGTTGCGCTTATTGAAAAAAATACATTTCTCGGCGGTGTTGCTACCGCCAGCGGTATAAATCAGCTGCTTGCGGGCAGAAAGCTTAATAAAGCGGGCGAGCACGTTCGCGTTATCGGCGGTATTTTTGACGAGTTTACCGATGAGCTCATAAAAGAGGGTAACGCTATTGAGCCAAACACCGTTGACCCGAGCTTTAATCCGTTTGGCTGGTATCCGCGAATGGCGTCGGGTATTTCGTGCAATGAAACCGCACTTAAAATTAAAATGGACGACTATTGTCAGAGCGCAGGCGTTCGAATATATTACAACACGACAGCGGTTGATGTAGAGCTTGATTGCGAAAAAATAAAATCGGTAATTGTTTTTAACAAGGACGGGTTTGTTAAAATAGAAGCAGACAGCTTTATTGACTGTACGGGTGACGCCGATATTGCGCATTTTGCGGGCTGCCCTTATGAAAAGGGACGCAAAGAGGACGGGCTCACAACACCTTGCTCGACCGAGTTCCACGTTGAAAACGTTGATGCGGACGCGCTCGTTACATACCAGAACGAGCACCAGTCGCCAAAGCTTGTTGAAATAATTGAGCGCCTTACAAAAGAGGGTATCTGGGACTTTGGCACAGAGATTTTTGTGACGGTACGCCTTATTGAAGAGGATGTATTTCTGATAAACACCCTTCGTCAGACACAGATTGACGGAACAAGTGAAAAGGATGTAACCGACGCACTCATCAAGGGCAGACGCGACGCAGTGCGTATGTTTGAAATTATGAAGGAGCATTTTCCCGGCTTCAAAAATGCACGTATACGTAAGATAGCCGAGCAGCTCGGTGTTCGCGAAACCCGCCGAATCACAGGCAGATACACAGTAACGGTTGACGATGCAATGAACGGCAGAAAATATGACGATACCGTTGCGGCAACGACCTATAATTTTGACCTTCCTGACCCCATCAGACCAAGCTATGACCCGATGATGGGCGACACTAAAAAGCCGCACGCGGAGCGTAAGTATATCGTTATCCGCCTGCCTTACCGCGCAATGCTGCCGCAGGGGGTTGACAACCTTATCGTTGCGGGCAGATGCGTGTCGGTAGCGCGCGAGGTAATGGGCGCTATGCGTATAATCGGACCCTGCTTTATGATGGGTCAGGCGGCAGGTACTGCGGCAAGCCTTTCAAAAGACGGCAATTTTACATCGGTTGATACCGACGAGTTGAGAAAAGCTCTGTGGGCAGACGGTGTGCTCAATCCCGACGAGCTCCCGTTTGAATAGGAGAAATATTTATGAAGATAATGAGCTTTAACACCCAGCACTGCAAAAACTATATTACAAAAGAGATCGACTTTAAGGTTATGGCTGACGCGATATTAAAGTGCGACGCTGACATCGTCGGTCTCAACGAAATGCGCAGTCTCGGTCAGGACACAGCCGAATATGACAGACAGGTAGAAAAGCTGTCAGAGCTTACCGGCATAAAAAACTACTTTTTTGCAAAGGCGATAGAATTTCCAAAGGGTCCTTACGGCAACGCTATGCTGTCAAAGCTTGAAATTGAGAGCGCAGAGTCGGTGATTATCCCCGACCCAGACCCCAGAGGGTATGACGGCTACTATGAAACGCGCTGTGTTTTAAAGGCAAAGCTTTCGGGCGGAATTACCCTGCTTATAACCCACTTTGGCTTGAATCCTGATGAGCAAAAAAATGCAGTCGACACGGTTTTATCGCTCATTACCGATGAAAAATGCATTGTTATGGGCGATTTTAATGTGTTGCCCGATAACGAGCTTTTAAACCCGATTCGTGCAAAAATGCGCGATACTGCGGATATGTTTGAGTGTGAAAAATTCAGCTTCCCGTCAGACAAGCCCGACAGAAAAATTGATTATATTTTTGTAACGCCCGATGTTGAGGTGGTGTCAGCGGACATTCCCGCAATCGTGGCGTCCGACCACCGCCCGCACACAGCAGAAATTAAAATATAAAAAAGAGCCAAAAGGCTCTTTTTTATTCTTTTGAAAACCTTTTCCAGATGGGGGCCGCAATCGCGCACAGAACAAATGCGATTGTAGCAAATGCGATCCAGAAGATTATTGTTGTATTCCAGCCGTAGTTTTGCGCAACAAAGCCAAAAATGAGGTTGGCAACAACGGCGCCGTATGAGGCGATTGCGTTGACGATTGATGCAACCGAGCCGGAGTGCCCGTACTTTGAAAAATGTGCAGGGATGATAACATCAATAAGCTGGTGCGCCGCATACATCATAGTTGTGATGACTGCGAGAAAGACAACTATCGGTGCAACGGGCAGCTTGCCGATAAGCAGCAGTGCCACGGTAAACGGCATCGCTATTAAAAAGCAGAGCCCCGATGCGAAAAACGAGTTTTTGGAAAGCTTTGGATAAAGCAGACCTGCGATAAATATTCCGCCGAGGTTTACAAACACGATTACGGTAGTCAAAACGCTTGCAAAGCTGGGGGATACACCTGCGTAGCTCTCTGTTATCATTGTCGGTACCCACGCTTTTACACCGACATCGAGAGAAGTGCGGATAAACGACGGGATCAGCAAAAGCAGCAGTCCGCTCGACACAAGTATTTTTGAAAAGCTATGTGTTTTTTGAGACTTTGGTGTATCCTTTACATCATAAAGATGCTTTTGATACTCATAGTGGAGTGTAACACACGCACTTTTTGTTTTTATAACAACAATTCGCCAGAATATAAATGTTACAGTAAGTATTACAAATGACAGTATAAAAAGCATCTGCCAGCGTGACACCGCAAGCACGATTGATGCAAAAAGGTAGTTAAGCAGCATTCCGGCGCAATAGCAAAACGAGATGGCGCTCATCGCGGAAAATGTGTGGTCGGGGTGCAAAAACTCGGTGATTATGCGAAGGATCGCGGGCCAGATAGCAAACTGGATAAGACCCGAAAAGCTCCAGAAAATAAGCAGCATCACAAAGCTTTTTGAAAACGCCATACCGAGCGATGCGATCGCTGTGCCGATAAGTGTCATATTTACAAGCCTTGACGGCTGCACCTTGTCGACAAGCTTTACCCCTACGAGCTGGGCTGTGCCGTAAAACAGAAAGAAGCTTGCGTTTATTATGCCTGCCTGTGACTTGTCAAAAAGACCTTCTGCTACGATTGACGCGATTGACGCGGAGTATGCGGTTTTTGTCATTGACACGATGGTATAAATGATCCAGCTCGCAATAAACAGCAAAAGACTTGCGCGCTTTGGGTCAGTAATTTGTTTTAGTTTCATAATTATCCCCTCTTATTCTAAAACAAATTATAATACTTTAATTGACAAAGTCAATAAAAATAAAAAAATCGTGTCAATACAGACACGAACTATTATATAAAAATGAAATGACCCCCGACCGCACTTTCTTTACAGTGTTTTATCGGTCAAGGGTCATTTCTGTTGCTCCTTGATATCTAACATCGTTTAACCTCTCTTTCTTGATTTGCAAGACTATTAACCTTCTCTTTTAAAAACACCTTAAAACCGTTCACATCACAAACATCTATATAAATCTCGTAAGGTGAGAAGACCTTTTTTTCCGCTAATTAATATTTATTGTGTTTTTAAATTTTGGATTAAGAAGTGTTTAAGTCTTTTTTCAGGATGGGTTATTTTTTTACCGACCGTTTGTTAACCCTTTTGGTCTTTTTAGAACATCGGTATCACCTTTTCCTTTCTTGTCTATATGATAACACATATTTTTCGATTGTACAATATGTAATACTGCATAGAGTTTTTGGATATGTTTTGTGCAATATGCAGAAATATATAGTAAATGTTGACATTCTTTAGTTAATATTGATATAATTAATGTGTTGGGCAAACAAAAGTTTGCTCTTTTTTATTTGTGTAGACTTTTTTACTAATATCCTGTATAATTGAAATACTATAGTTGGAGGAAAAACTTTATGAAGCTTAATACACAAAGAACTGTTCTTGTGGGCTTTGCGTTTTTGTCGATTTGTGCCTTCTGGCAGCTTTACGACAACCTTGTGCCCAAAATTTTAACAGAAACATTTAAAATAGGCGAGAGTGTATCCGGTATTATTATGGCGGGCGACAACATACTTGCGCTGTTTTTACTGCCGCTTTTCGGCGGGCTGTCTGACAGATGCAAGTCAAAGATAGGTCGCCGCCGTCCCTTTATTCTGTTCGGCACCGTTGCGGCAGTAGTCATTATGATGGCACTTCCCATACTTACCGACAGCTTTCACGCAGCGCCTGCAACGTGGAAAACGATATGCTTTGTTATAGGTCTCGGACTGCTGCTCATTTCAATGGGCACCTATCGCTCACCGGCGGTAGCGCTCATGCCTGACGTTACGCCAAAGCCGCTTCGCAGTAAGGCAAACGCCATAATCAATCTTATGGGTGCGCTCGGCGGCATTATTTATCTGATACTTACTATGTTTTTGTGCAAGGCAAAAGAGGGCGAATATGTTTCGTACCTGCCGCTTTTCATCGTTATCGGTGCGATAATGCTGATAGCGCTTGCGATAGTAATGTTCTTTGTAAACGAGCCAAAGCTGTGTGCGGAGCAAAAGGCGTATGAGGATGCCCACCCTGAAGACAATCTTGCAACTGCTACCGAAAGCGGCGAAAAGCTGCCGGGGGAGGTTAAACGCTCGCTTGCGTTTTTGCTGATATCGATCGCATTGTGGTTTATCGGATACAACGGTGTTACCACCTGGTTTTCGGTTTATGCCACAAAGATGTGGAGCATGACGCTCAGCCAGGCAAACACCTGCCTTACCATCGCAACGGCAGGCGCAATCGTAAGCTACATTCCGATAGGCAATATTGCAGGCAGAGTGGGTCGTCGCAAAACAATCCACTTTGGCACACTGCTTTTATCGGCAAGCTTTGGTGCGGCTTTTGTTTACACAATGCTGTCGGACAAGTTCAGCCCGATTCTCTATGTGCTCTTTGCGCTCGTCGGTGTTGCGTGGGCGTCAATCAACGTAAACTCGCTGCCGATGGTTGTTGAAATGTGCAAGGGCAGTGAGGTTGGAAAGTTTACGGGACTTTATTACACATTTTCAATGTCGGCACAGATTGCAACACCTATCGTTGCGGGCTGGCTGCTTGAAAACGTTTCGTATAAAACGCTGTTCCCGTATGCCGCATTATTTGTGTTTGCCTCGTTTATGACAATGATGCTTGTAAGACACGGTGACAACAAGGTTGTAGCCAAAAAGGGCCTTGAAGCATTTGATGTGGAGGACTAAGGCTTGACTATTGCTCTGATTGTAATTTTACTGATATTTGTGCTGTATCTTCTTTCGCTTTGCGGTAGAACCGGTCACAAAAAATTGAATGTTCTCAAAAAATATCACTATGCACACCGCGGTCTTCACGGAAACGGCGTGCCCGAAAACTCAATGCAGGCGTTTGCCGCCGCAAAGGAGCACGGCTACGGTATCGAGCTTGACCTGCACCTGTTAAAAGACGGCTCGCTTGCCGTTTTTCACGATAACACGCTTAATCGCACAACAGGACTTGACGGAAGACCCGAGGAGCTTTGCAAAGACGATCTGAAAAGCATATATCTTGAGGGTACAAGCGAAACTATCCCCGAGTTTTCGCAGGTGCTTGAGCTTTATGACGGGGCGGCACCGCTCGTTGTCGAGCTTAAGCCGGTCGGTAAAAACCACGCCGAGCTTGCGCGCGCCGCTTGCGATGCGTTAAAGGATTACAAGGGTGATTACTGTATTGAGTGCTTTGATCCGCGTTGCCTTTTATGGCTGAAAAACAACCGCCCCGATATCGTGCGCGGTCAGCTGTCGCAAAACTTTTTCAAGTCAAAGGACAAGCTGTCGCTGCCGATAAAGTTTGTTATGACAAACCTGCTTACAAACTTTTTGACACAGCCCGACTTTGTTGCATATAATTTTTTGCACAGAAAAAGCGCAATAAGCGTTTCAATATGCAAAAATCTGTGGCGGATGCAATGTGTCGGCTGGACGATACGCAGTGCTGACACGCAAAAACAGGTCGAGGACGAAAACTGGCTGTCGATATTTGAATACTTCAAACCGTAAATCACACCCCACAGTTATGTGGAGTGACGCTAAAAAAAGACCCTTTCGGGTCTTTTTTTATTCGTCGTCAGGCTTCCAGGGGACATCGTCTGCCTTTGTATTGCTAAAATCAAAGTGCTGTGTAAACATTGTCTCACGCATTTCGGGCGGAATATGTGAGGGCGCCTTTTGCCATTTCGGCAGCGTTTTGTCGTCTGTCACAACGGGCAGACACGCAATGCGAAGCCGCGCACAGCCCATTGGAATGAGCTCGATTGTCTGCTCCTTTTGGTCGCAGTAAACGGGGCTTTGCTGTAGCGGTGCCGCGCAGGAATCCTGCAGCTGCCACCCAGCAATCAGCTTTGCCCTTGCATTAAGCACAATCGGCGGATTTTTCACGTCAAACGGTTGCTCTGCAAGCTCCTTTTGTACCGATGCAATGGTTATCTCGCTGTCCTTTACAAGCCCGTAGTTCCACGGCGAGTCGGGTAAAATCTCGTAGTTATCCCACAGATGCGGTTCGGGGTGATTATATGCAAGCGCGTCTTTTGGTACGCGGTATTTTTCTTTGATACGCACAGAATATGTGAGCGGACCCATATCGACGCTGACGCTGCCGTTTGCCGCCCATTTTGTGAGCAAAATCTCCATACCGAACGAGAGCACAAGCTGCTCGCCCGTTTTCCACTCGCGTTCAACTTTCAGCCAGCCGACATTTTGCGTGCCGGTTGCAATCACCTTGCCGTCAATTCTGCAAATATACGCGGTGCACCACTCGGGAATTCTGAAATATAACGGCCGGTTACCGTCAAAACCGATCTCAACGTTAACCGAATTTTTAAACGGATAGTCGGTTTTTACTTTAAGCGAAATGCCGTCGGCATTCACCTCACACGGAGCATACAGATTTGCCGCAAGTCCGCCGTCATACGTCTTTTGCCACAGGTTGATCGCGTACCACGTCCAGCCCATACCCGTATTGTGACCGCAGCAGCGGTTATTGGGCGTCATAAGCTGATATGAACCGCCATGGCCTTTACTTCCGTTATAAGTTGCCGCCATCGTATAGTTTGACAAAATCGGTCCGTTTGACGATGTGAGATACCGTATCTGCTTATAATCGGGTGTAAAGCAGGCGGCGAAGTGATTGAGCATCACATCCTCCGTTCTGTCGGCATAGGTCGTGTCACCGCTTATACGCGTAAGTGAATAGAAGTTTTTTGCAAGCTCAACTATGCCGCACGGCTCAAACGACTGTCTCGGGTCGATGGCGCCGTTTCGTATCTGCTCGTCTGCCGCAAAAATGCCGCGCGGTGTCTGTCCCCACACTGTCTTGAACTTTTGATATTCGTATTCCGAGCGTTCAAAATGCTCGATTTGCCCCGACTGCTGTGAATATATCGCGTCATATGCAAAGCGCTGTGAAAAATCGACCGCGTGGGTGGCAATATAGCCCGAGGTGCTCTTTGCGATTGCACGGTGGACCCGCGTTGCGAGTGTCAGTGCATTTTCATCACCCGTTTTGCGATAGTACCAATAAAGTGGCTCAAGCATATCGCCTGCGCGGATTTTTTGCCAGCGGAGCTTGCCGTCGTCAAGCGGCGGTAAAAACTGCTCGTTTGAGAGCGAAAGGCAAAACTCAAAATATGCTTTGAACAGCGGCAGTACACGATTATCGTTTGTGTAGTCGTAGTAAAGGCAGAGCGTATCCGACAGCATCATATTGGGATAAAGGTCAGGGATAGGCTCGCCGTTTTCGGTTTGCTTAAACGTCTTTAAATACGCAGGACCGAACCAGCCGTCACTGTCCGCGCTTTTAAAAATCGCCTCGATATAGGTGTGCGCAACGTCAAGCATACGCTTGTTGTCAAGCAACACTGCAAGCGGATAAAATCCACGAAGCCAGTAGGGAATTTCCTCCCAGCCCTTTTTAGTATCGGGATACAAAAAGCCGTTGCGGTCCTCTTTAAAGTACGGACCGTACTCGTAAAGCCGTCCTGTTATACCCTCTGACATAAGCTTTAACTGATTATAAAGCCAACCCTCGCGACAATTTATCTGACCAAGATGGAGCGGCAACAGTGGATTTTGCATAAATGCGCCACTGTTTGTTATTTTTTCAATAAACTCAATTTTCATAAATAATATCTAATTATTAGCCAATGGGGTCTCAACGGGTGGCTTTTGGGTTGAGGGCACAAGGTCTTTTTCGAGGTAGTACTCGATAATTGACGGCTCGGCTTTTGCGCTCTCTATGCGGTAAAGCGCCATTCCGCCCTCACAAAAGCTTGCATTGAGTGTGTCGGTGCTGTCACAAAGCACTCTCTGCTCGCCGTCCTCACGGCTGACCTCATATACGCGCACGGTTTCTTTAAAATTGAGGGTGATATCCTTCTTTTCAAGATAGTCACGGTTTAAAACCATTAAATAGTAGTTGCCGTATGCGTCTGTAAGCTCTGATACAGAGGTGCGGTAGGGAAGACTACCTGACAGCAATTTGCTGTCAGCCATTGGTGTGCGCAGCTCCTGCATATACGGACAGTCGGGGAGCAGTGCGTCGTCGTGGATGACGTGCGTGCACTCGAGCGCCATAAGAGTTCTGCCAAGCTCGGACAGCTCCTTGTGAATTTGCTTAATATCCTCAAAAAACTCACCGTGACCGCCGTTTTCGTCAATGACACAGTGCTGTGCGGTGTACTGCTGAAGTCCCTTTACGCCGTAAAGGAGAGCCGCGTGCATCATAAGTTTTATCATCGGGAAAATATAAAATTCTTCATTATGTAAATTTTCGCCCTGATAATAGAACCAGAACGGAACGTCACGTTTTTTGGTCGCGCGGCGCACGCACTCGAGGTCGCACCACATAAGCGACTGGTCGAGCTGACGTTCTTTGTCGTGCTCCTTCATTCCGATAGGATAGTAGTCAAACGACATAACGGGCGGGTCGATTATATCGAGAAAGCTGTCGATATATTTTGTGTAGTTGCCGTCCTTCCACAAAAAGCGTCTGTTATAGCTGGGGTTGGCAACGGTAAAGGGGATGAGGTCGGGTCTTTCGCGTTCGCAAAGGTCTATCATCTCGCGGGTCACCTTGAGCTGCTCGGTTGTTGTCGGCTCGTCCCATATATAAAAGCCCGCAACCGATTTCCAACGGCGCATTTCGTTCATTGAACCGAGCAGGTCGTTGGTTTCGCAGAACACGTTTTTAGGACCCATACCGCCGTAGCGTTTGAGGTTCTGATAGATTATGCCGATGCCGAGCTGTTCAGCCATCTGCACCGCCGCCTTTGCGCCCGACGGGCTTGCCCAGCCGAGCTCTAAAAGGTTAAAGCCCGCATCATAACAGGTTTTTACCGAGCGGCGCATAACTCTGTCGTCCTCGGGTGATTCTTTTTCAAGCCCGAGAGGACCGGGACAGAAGTTTGACAGTACAAAGTTGTCCTGCTCCCACAGTCTGCGCGGGTTTGACAGCGGGAAGCGTGCAAGCAGTTTATGTTTCATATTGTGGCTCCTTTTGGTATTTTTTATTTAGTTTTTTAACTGTCGGGAAAAGAAAAACGAGTGTGGTGGCAATTTACAAAATCTAGCCGATCGGCCACACAAGAAAGGTTTTTGCAAAAATAAGACCGATGATCATAAGCGAAATGCCGCTCACGATTGAAAAGAGGATCGACGTGCCGACCGCCTTGTCTGTGTCCCATCAAAACACCTCGCTTCAGCCACATTTTAGCACCCCGAAATATAAAAAGCAATAAATAAGTGAAATAAAAGACGGCATTGACAAAGAAAATATATTTTTTATATAATAAAATTAACCTATAAAAAGGAGGTATACTTATGAAAAGACGGATTATATGTTTAGTTGTTGCGGTGCTTTTACTCACGCTTTGTCCGTTCGCTTTTGCGTTTTCTGACACAAGCGGTGTGTGCGGTGAAAATACCGTTTGGAGCTATGATGAGAAAAGTGCAACGCTTACGATAAGCGGCACGGGCGATATGGAAGAGCGCCTTGACAAAGGTGCGCCGTGGTATGAGTACCGCGACAGCATCAAAAAAGCAATTGTAACGCACGGCGTTACGTCAATCGGCGCGTCTGCTTTTTATGCCTGTCCTGCGCTCACGTCAGTGTCGATACCATACAGTGTAACTCATATAGGTGCGTATGCATTTGATGGCTGTAGCTCACTTGAGTCGCTTACTATACCGTACGGTGTTACCTATATTGGTAATTCCGCCTTTGCGCGCTGTACATCGCTGCGCATGGTCACCATTCCCGAGGGTGTTACAACGCTTGGCGGGTATGCGTTTCAAGGCTGTAGCAGCCTTACTTCAATAAAAATGCCTGACAGACTTGAAAGCATAGGCTTGTACACCTTTTCAAACTGCTCGTCTTTGAAGTCTATCACCATTCCTGAAGGCGTCGAATCAATAGGTGACTGGGCTTTTTATAACTGCAGCTCTCTTGTGAGGATTGATATGCCTGACACCGTTACAAAGGTGGGGTATCGCTCGTTTGCGGGT
Source organism: Eubacteriales bacterium (assembly GCA_045546815.1). GTDB lineage: Bacteria > Bacillota > Clostridia > Oscillospirales > QAKW01 > RGIG9041. The sequence continues at coordinate 15,858 of JAZQDN010000037.1, read as the reverse complement.
TGCGGCAAAATAAGATATTTATATCTGCCAAAGGGTGTTGCACTCAGTAGCGGTTCGTTTGAAAACGTCGACGCCGATTATGTGTATTACGGCGGCGACAATGCACGCAAGCAGTATTTATTTGCGGTATCCGGAAACGAATCGCTGCTAAATGCGTCGTGGGTCTGCGACGCAGACGCCCTGCCCGACCATAAGTATGACGACGACTACGATGCGTTTTGTAATAACTGCGGTGAAGAACGCACCACGCTTAATGACACATCAAAGCTGTTTAATGACGTAAAGAATAGTGCGTGGTACAGGGGGTATGTTGACTACTGCGTGGCATACGGTATTTTTACAGGCACAACCAAAAAAACGTTTTCGCCTGATGACAATATCACCCGCGCGCAGTTTGTGCAGGTGCTTGCAAATATTACAGGCGTTGATACGTCGTATAAAAAGGTTGATACCGAGTTTTCGGATGTGCCGAGCGGTAAGTGGTACACCGTCGCAGTCAAGTGGGCGAGCGAAAACGGCGTTGTAAGCGGTGTCGGAAACGGAAGGTTTGCACCAAACGATAACGTTACGCGTGAGCAGATGTGCGTTATGCTGACAAACTACGCAAAATTCAAAGGAATTACTCTTGAAGCGGTTGAAGCAAAAGAGAATTTTAATGATGATAATAAAATCAGCAAATGGGCAAAGGCAGCAGTTTATACCTGCCAAATGGCTGACATTGTAAACGGCAAGGGTGAAAATATGTTTGACCCGCAGGGCACGGGTACACGCGCGCAGGCGTCTGTTATCTTTGCAAAATTCCATAAGGATTATATGAAATAAAATCCCGCTCTTAGGCGTTGTACCCGTAAGGATACAACGCCAGTTTTATTCGCCTTTTCACCCCACAAAAGCCACGGTTTTGTGGAGACCCCGTATGGCGAGTTATATTGCTTCGCAGTGATATCTGTCTTGCGACAAGTGTTATTGCCTTCGGCAGTTTTAGGGCGAATAAAATATCACTAAAAACCGTTAGGTTTTAATATCACTTTTGATTTGTCAAAAATATCACTGTGAGACCTGTCTCACAATATCACTATTAAAATATTTTTTGAAACAGTAAAACGGATGTGCAGAAATTCTACACATCCGTTTAATATTTGTCTCATACCGTAACAAGCAGGGAAAATGTACGGCACATTTTCCACTTGTTAGGAGAACCTAATACCCTTTTATAAATATCATCTATTCGATAAATTGGAATTTGTCAAACACAAGGAAAGGTAAAACCGTATTCACCAAGAAGTTTGCGAAGAGTTTCGTTTTCTTTGTCGCTTAAATTGAAGTACTTATCTTCATTAACATTGTATATTATGCCGCAATCATCGCAGGCAATACAGTAAGTATCACCACCTGCTATAAGTGCTACATTTTCACTAAAACCACAAGATGGGGAATCGGAGTATAGATTTTTCTTGTTAAACATTTTTCTGACAGTCTCGGAATCTTCGTGTGTCATAGATTGTGTTATATCAACATCACCATGCCGAAAAATCGCTACTATTTCACCATCTGCCACTTCAACTTTAGCGCAAGAGGCAAAAGAAAAAATCATTGACACCATTAGTAGTAGTAAAATAGTAAATGTAATGCATCTTTTCATAGAAATCACCTCCTTCGTCAAATTCTTATTTATAGGTTAGTTGTATTATAGCATAACTTGACTAACAAATAAAGAGATTATTAAAAACACCCACAGTTTTAAAAACTATGGATGTTTTCGTACTTTGTTTTACTGTCCTTTAGAGTACAACGCCTAAGAGCCGTTTTTTATTTAAAGCTTTCGAGGTCGAATTTCCAGTCCTCGCGTTTTTTGAAGGGGGTTTTGAACTTTTTGGTAAGCACACCCTTCTCTTCGAGGTGGCTATAGCACGCCATATCGCACGCTCTGCCGCAGATTGAGCACTGGTACGCGTGCTGTGCGGGCGGATAAAAATAGATATTATCAAGTATCTTTTTTGCAGTTTCGGGTGTCACCTTTGCCTCGCCCGCGATAATCTCGAGGCGGTTATCAAAGCCTGCAAATGCATCCGGCGGCATAAAGGGGTTCTTTGTGCCGTTTGCACCGTTGTAGTAAACCGCGCACTGCCACGGGTTTACCGTACCATCATCGGCAATCGCTTTGCCGGGGCAGGCGTTTTTGCACGCGCCGCAGCCATCGCAAAGATGCGGTTTTACAACGTCAGTTGCAAAAAGCACGGCATCGGTTATTATAAAACAGTATCTAACCATCGGTCCGAACTCGTCAGTGAGCAGCGCACCGTGCAGACCCTTTTCACCGAGCCCGCATTTTACTGCGGTATCCAAAAAGTCAAGCTGTGTTTCAGCGCCCTTATCGCGATAGATCGCGTCATACGCAACCTCGGGGTTTGTGCTGTTCTTTTGCGCCATTATTTGCTGATGACGGCGCTGGGGCAGAGCAATAAATCCGTTTTCCTCGAGCATCATTGCAACCTTTAGGCTTGCCATTGGCATAATGGTCTCTTCCATATTTTCAACTGCCATTGTGGTGTACTGATAGTATGTACTGCCTTCTTCAATACCTCGGTAAATTCCGCGAAGCACGCGAAACGCAAGACCTATTACCGTTTTTGCACCCGGCATAAGCTTAAGCACCGCGCTGTCCTTTTCAAAGCGCGAAATGGGGGCAAAGCCGACAATATCGGCGCCGTTTGCCTTGGCTAGCTCTATTATTTTATCTCTCATTTACTCTTCCCCCTTTATGTGCTTATAGCACGCAACGTCACATTTTCTACCGCAAAGACAGGGCGAATATCCCCACTGCGTGTTGGGTAAAAAGTTGAGCTCTTTGTAAATCTTTCTTGCAGACTGCGCGTCAAAGCGCTTGTTGCCGTTTAAAATATCCTCGCGCTCGGGGTTACCCTTTAAAAACTCGTCTGTAATAAACGGGTTTGACCTGTGCGCGCCCTTATAGTAAACACTGCACTGCCACGTGTCAAGTCCGTCTTCGCTGACAGCGTTACCTGGGCACGCCTCAATACACGCGCCGCACTTGTCGCAAATGCTCTCTGTCAGCTCGTCGTCGCACTCAAGCGGCATATCGGTTATTATAAAGCAGTAGCGCATAAACGGGCCGTATTCTTTGTTGATAATCTTTCCGTTAAGACCCATTTCTCCAAGACCGCAAGCCTTTGCTGCCTTACCGAAGTCGATGATAACGTCGGGTGCGGGCTTGCCGGGCTCTACTGCCTCTGCGTGAATGAGCTCATACGTGTCAACAACCTCGGGGTTGGTGGTTTTGTCGCCCTTTATACGAAGGTTTGGGATTGCTTTCTGAAGGCACGCGTCATACCCCTCGTCTTCAATCATACCGCCGATTTTGAGTAAGAATATCTCGGCAAACTCCTCGTCAAAGTACTTAACACCCATTGTCGTATAGGTGTAGTACTGTGTGCCCGCGTCCATTGTCATATAAAGACCCTTGGGCAGTGCAAAGCCAAAGCCGATAATACACTTTGCATTCGGCAGTATCATTTTCGGGTCGCGCTGTGGGCCCCGCTCGTCATAAACACGACCGATCTTGCAAACGGTAGCTCCCAGCTCACGCGCCCTATTCTTTATATCCTGTGCGTTCATAAAACACTTATCCTTTCTGTGTTATCTGCGCTTGTATTGCTGTTTTCAACAACAAGCACGGTGGCATCACGGCTTACAACAATGTGGTGCCAGACGCCCTTTTCAATGTTGTACACCTTGCTTTTTTCCATCTTATACGGCGTGTCGTTTTCGTAAAGCGTAGCCTCGCCTTCAAGCAGTACAAAGCACTCGTCGGTTTTGAGATGGCGTTCCTTTACCTTAAAGTCCGAAAACCTGTCGCTGTAGCGGAGCAGTCCTATTTTCCAGCCCTCAAACGACATTACCGCCTTAAAATCGTTGCCGTTATAGTCAAAAATCTGCATTATCTGTCAAGCCTCCACGCCTTTTTTGTGCGAAGGGGTTCGTTAAAGCGACCTTCCATACAGCCGCCCTTTTTCTCGAGCATTGAAACGCAGGCGCGTATGCAGCCGCCGCATTTTGCCATATTGTAGCCGACCCACGACGGAAAATATTTTTGAAGTGCGGTGTACACCTTCATAATTTCCTGCTCATTGGCAACGTCGGTAACACCTTCCATAAGGTCAAGCGCACCGCCCTCGTTTTTGTCCCAAACCTCTTTTGGCACAAACGGGTTATAGTATCTGCCTGCGTGGGTATAAAACGCGTAGCAACGCCACATATCAATGTCACCCCACTCGATTTTTTTGCCCTCAAGCTCGATTGAAACCGTCTTGCCCGAGTTGATTGCGGGGATACAGCCGCCGGGGCACTCGCGCACGCACGCACCGCACTTACGGCAAAGCGGCTCGCCGTCATAAATTTTATCGTACTCGTCAAACTCGGCATCGGTAAAGATAAACGCAACACGCTGCAACGGACCAAACTCTTTTGTAAGCAGCATTTTGCTCCAGCTGATCTCGCCAAGGCCGCACGCAACAGCCGCAATTCTGAATTGGAACTGAAGGTCGGGTGCAACATTTATATCACGTGTGGGACGGGTAAACTGCACACTTCTGTGATGCGCAGTCGACGTCTTTGCGTTTTCGTTAACCTCAATCTGCTCCTCGGGTGAGAGCGTATTGCCGGGCGAGCCGTCCATATCCGAAACACTGCCGCGTGCACCTGTATTTCTGTATACAAACGCCTCGTACCCCTCGTCCTCAATAACCTTGCCCACCTGGTAGAGCACAGCGGGCGCAAAAATTTCGTTTATGCCGCCGTAAGCCATTGACGGATACTGATAAAACTGCGTACCCTCTTCAATGCCGCGCTGAACACCGCGCGGGATTCTGAATACAAAGCCGATACAGCTTTTTGCTTCGGGAAACAAAAACTGCGGGTTCATATCGTCGGGCGCGCCCGAAAAGCGTGACATAGGCGCGATACCGCAAAGGTCGGCGCCTGCGTTTTTTGCGGCTTCTTTTATAAGCTTTGAACTGATCATATTTATTCTCCTATCTTTTTAAGAGTGAGCGGATTTCCGTTTTCTATAACATACGGGTAGATACTGTGCGCGGGCTCGAGAAGGCGCAGTATGTCGCCGCTGTATTTTCTGTTTATATAGCTTTTTAAAACTTCGGTAGGGTTGTTATGTATGCGCGTTGCAAGCTTTGCCGCCGTGAAAATACCGTCGTAGCTGTCAATATCTTCGGGGCGGACAAAGTTGGTTCTCTCTACAATTTTTGATAAATTTTCGGGCTTTTTAAGAAATTCGTGGCAGATACCGCAAAAGCTGTAGCAGTTGTCCATTGCGGCAATCTCGCGCTCGTGCGCAACAAGATTGTCGTGAAAGTTATGCGCAGAGCAGTTGTTAAGACAGCCACTGTTTGCCAGCATAAATAACTTTTTGCCTTTTGATTTTGCAAAGTCTGACAAGGCTTTGATTTTTTCTTTATCGCGGTTGATCTCGCGTTTTACGTAAAAGCTGTCAAAGTAGTCACACAGGTAGTCGATGCCCTCAACCGTGCCGATCTCCATATTGACTGATGCGCGCACCTCAACGCCCTCAAAGTTGTTTTTGAAAAACTTTGCAATAAGCGGAGAGGCGGTTGTGACTGACGACAGCCCGTAGTTTGTTAAAACATAGTCGGCTGTCCGTCCGATTTTTTCAAAAAACGCACGCGACTGACTGTCCTTGCCGTAGCAGTTGGCGTTAAAGAGCAGGTTTAACTTAATACCGTTTTTTGAAAGCTTATCAAGCGCGTTTTTTTGTATTTCAACAAGCTCCCACGGCAAAAGGTCGTCGCTGTCTGTCTGCGCGCTTCTGCCGCTTGCAAAGTCGCCCCACGAAAAATACACCTCGTGAATGTGGCTTGCATTTTCTATTACACACTCTAAAAAATCATTGTTATTTTTGGCAAGTCCTACGCAAAATTTCATAATTCCACCTTCTTTTACCCATTTTATTACAAAAAACAAAGATAATAAAGATATAAAATAAATATTTTGTTATAAAAAACAAACATCAAAAAAAGACCTGTCATAAACAGGTCTTTAAAATTCACATTTGTCTTCGAGTCTGTGATACTCATTATACTCCGCTGCCAAAGTAGCCGAGTATTCCAAATATAATCCAAATCGGTACGTTTAAAAACATACTGATTGTTGACAGAATAATACATAGAGCGGCATTACGCTCGTGTTTTCTTTTTAAAGCGTAAATAATGCTTGTTACCGCCAAAATCGGCACAGCAAGCTGGGGCAAAAAACCTAAAAGTATTATCAGATATGAATTGTTATGTAAAATGAAAATATCAACAATTCTCAATAAAACTATATAAACAACCGTAACTGCAAATATCGGAACAGGAGCTATTATATTTAAAATGCCGATTTGTTTCAGAGTAAGCTTTTTCATAAGTTTATCCAGCTGTGAAGGCGCCATATGCCGTTGTTATACTCGAAAATTGCGAGCGTGCAGTTGTTACAGCACACGTTTTTTCTCGAAATTTCAAAGCCTAACACCGCGTTTAACATTGCGCACATAAATCCTGCGTGCGAAAAGAGCGCAACGTTTTCAAAGCCGCTCTTTTCAAGCCCACGCATAACCTCGTTTATCCTTTGATAAAGCTGCTCCCTCGATTCGCCGTCAAACTCGGTGTAGCCCTGCTTTGATACGCGCGCCCGTTGCTCGTCAGTCAGCACTGAAAGGGGCTTTCCCGCAATTGTACCCACGTCGATTTCGCGAAGAAGCAGCGAGGTTTCATAGCAGCAGTTTGGCAGGGCAAGCTCTGCAGTTTGCCTTGCACGAACAAGGTCACTTGTATAAATCTTATCAAATATTACGTTCTGTATAATTTTTCCTGCTGACTTTGCGTCTTCTCTGCCCTTATCGGTGAGACTTACATCGAGCCAGCCCGTCCATTTGCTTTCGAGATTTGTTTCACTTTGTCCGTGACGGATCACATAAACTTTCATTTGGTTTTGGGGTATCCTTTATAAAAATGTGTTATATTTATATCCTCTGGCATATCGAGACCGTGAGAGCCGCAGCCGTCGTCGATTTCGTGACAGCCGTGGTCCATCGCAAAGCCGACAAGCGTGTTGTGGTGCTGCCAATGGTTTTTGACAAGCTTTGAAATGCACGCAAACATATGGCAGTTTGTGCGAAGCTCGGAAAGTGCCTCGATGCTCTCGGGACCTGTTTTATGCATAACCGAGTCGTAGTTGCCGTTGTAAATTACAATAAAATCGTGCTTATCGGCAAGTATTACCTCTGCCGTCTTGGCGTTTACATCGGAAATGTCGCCCTCTTCAAAATGATAGTAGTCAATTTCGCGCTCAAGATAAATCCGGCTGAGACTGCACTTGCCGTATGTAATGATAGCAATCTTTTTGCCCGCGCGTAGAGCTGCATCAAACAGCGTGTCAATCGTTATAACAGGTTTTTCGTATTTTTGGATGCCGTGAACACACGGCTGTGCGCCCGTATACATTGTGCCAAAGCAAACAGGGGTGACCGACGGCATAACGGTTGCAAGCGGAAGCTCAATATCCATATTATTAACCGCTTCTTTAAAAAGCTGCGGGTATTTTTCGTATATCCACTGTGCAATGGCATCGGGGTTGTACATAACAACGCGGTCTGCCTTTTTGCCGTCAAACACGCGGTCGATATATTCTGAAAGTTCGGAGTTTTTTTGTGCCGCCTGCATCGGTGCATCAACGCCCATTGCATATGCGAGCGCGCCGCAGAGTGTGTCAAGAGAGTTTTTGTTAAACATGGTCGTTCTCCTATTTACTGTTTATTTGCTTATATATTTCGAGCAGCTCCTTGCGTGAACGTACGCCGAGCTTTGAATAGATGTTTTTATTGTGGAACTTGAGCGTGTTTTCGGTTATGCAAAGCTGCTCCATAATTTCTTTTGTAGTTGCGCGCTTAATGTATGCGTCAAAAATCTTCCGTTCTGTTGCGGTGAGTGTGTTGATTTCCTCAAAATCACGCAAAAGCTGATTGTCGTCGATTGCTGGCTTTGCCGACTGTGCGTCGTTTACAAGCTTTTTAAGGCGCTGGTTCTCGCTTACAAGTAGATGAACACCGAGCAAAAACAGCTCGCTTATTATGTATGATACCGACAGCATCTCAAAGCTGGTGTCGGCGAGCTGTTCAATAAGCCACACCCCGATATTGACAAAAACCGCAATCGCGAGGAGCACCGAGTGCGCGGGCGATTCAATGCGTTTTTTAACCATCGCGCGAATAATTACCGCGACCATTGCGGCAAAATATCCGAGCAGGAAAAACAGATATATGATGTGAAGCGGACCGTACACCTTGGCAAGTGATGAAACACCGTTTTGGACAGTAAGCGACACCTCTTTATAGTAAATGTCAAGCCAGCCGGGACTTGCCGCGACAAAGAGGATTGCGCCGCTTAGCACAAACAGGCAGTAGGGCAGCCACTTTTTATAAAGTGTGTTTGTGACCTGCAGTATTATCATAAGCATTGTCAGCGGGAGCACCACCGAGCCGAGATAGGAAATGCGGTTTGCCCACAGCGCCTGTGAAAGCGTGCGCGAAACGGACAGTAAAAAGTAGCCGATGTTGACTGTAAGAACAGACGAAAACAAAAGTATAAACCACGCCTGATTTTTTAACTGTGCTCTGAATTTAAAGCAGTAGCCGACAAGTATTATAAGCGACAGTATTGCCGCTGCCGCGTAAATTACCGAAAGGCTTGCCGTTTTGTCACCGATGCTTGTGCAACCCGAAAAAAGCACCGACATCGGTACAGTAATTAAAGTTGCAAAAAGCAGTTTTTTCATAGGTGCCTCTTCTGTATAAAGCGTAATTTTCAGTTAAAGTTTAACACATTAATACTTTTAAGTCAACAGAGCGGATCTATCAAAACAGCAAAAAAACAGGGAGTATTGCTATTATAGTGAGAGTAGTGTATAATAAAAGAAAAAGGGCATTGAAATGAAAAAGATAATTATTGCGATTTTGACGGTGGCGGTTATCACGTCCCTTACGGGCTGTGTAAGGCTTAAGCGTCCGCCCGACGAGCTTGCCTTTCCCGTGATAGACGATGAAAAGCCTTTTACAGAAAACGTAACAGTCACTATTAAACCTGAAAAAGAAGAAAAAGAACAAACAAAGCAACCGCATCCCGAACAGATGCCGACAGAAAAAACCGAACCCCCGATAGTGAACGAGCCGAGGCCGTCGGTTACCGTGCCGATACTTATGTTTCACGATGTAAAGACGGTGGCGGGCGGTGAGTGGTCAATGTCGGCGGATAATTTTCGTAATACGCTTCAGTTTTTAAAGGACAACGGCTACACAATTGTGTCGTTTGACAGCCTTGTCGATTATGTTGACAAAAAAAGCGATATACCCGAAAAGCCTGTGTGCATCACGCTTGACGACGGGTATTTCAGCAATTACCGAAACGTTTTGCCGATAGTCACCGAAATGAAGGTGCCTGTCACGGTGTTTATGACCTGCAAAACAATGCGTGAGGCGGGTAAGATCCCGCCCGCTGACGAGAACATACTGTGTAAAATGAGTGCCGCCGAGCTTGAGATAATGCAGGCGTCACCTTATGTCGATATTCAGTCGCATACCTATGATCTGCACGGGCTTAACACGTCATACAGCGAGATAGAGCGTGACTTTTCACTGCCGCTGCCTCACGAAACGGAGCAACAGTTTAAAGAAATTTATGCAAAGGACTGCAGGGCGGCTGACGAGTTTCTGGCAAAAATCGGTGAAAGAAAGCACAAGGTGCTCTCATATCCCGGCGGAAAGTATCACGAGTGGACAGAGCAGGTGCTCCGCGAGCAAAACTACCGCGTTACCGTGACCTCTGACGACGGGCGCGTGAATACGGTAAGGCGCGGCGACCCTGACTCGCTTTATCTGCTCGGCAGAATGAACGTAAACGATGCAACGGCAAAAGAAACGCTGCTGCTTTACCTTGAAAGAAGATAAAATCATCCCCTACAATGTAGGGGATGATTTTATTCATTAACAACGGTTTCGATATGACAATAACTGTCCACAATGGCAGCGTATACGATTTGGTTGCCGCTGTAATCCATATATAAATATTGGCGCTCGGGAAGTGGATATACCAGAGAGTACTCGGTTATTGCCGCAGCAGTGCCGAACTCTTTTTTAAACTCGCTTAAAGAGGCCGAGTTTTCAAAAAACGACTTTATCTGTTCAATATCGAGCGTATCGCCCGGGTGATAGTCATAGGGGAAGTTGTCTACTGAAATGATGTTGTAGCCCGCAACCGTTTTTTCAAAAATATTGAGGCCTGCCGCCTCACTATGCATATTTTCACCCCACCAGTAGTCGTAGTACGAGTCGGCGGTATAAAAATCAAGCTGAGTGATGCCGACACGGTCAGCATCAAAATCGTTTTCGTACGTCAGCTCAAGATAAAACCAATAATATTGTCCGTTACAAAAAACGGGGAAGGTGGTACACGCGGTCAGATTATTATTACCGTAATCAAACAGACCGTTGCCGCCAAGCGCATCGGTTTTTCCGATACTGTCGGTAGGACCGCCGTAAAATGAAATGAGCTTTTCGATTTTTTCTTTTAAATCGGCACATTCGCTTTGAACGTGGCGTGAAAAAAGACTGTAAATCGCATCGGCATCGCCGCTATCAAGAGCAGTAAACAGTTCACTTACGGTTTTGTCATAAATCTCCTGCTCTTTTTTGAAATACGACTGCCTGCCGCAGCTGCAGACAGATAATAAGCAGATTATTAAAAGCAGTGCACAGCCCGCTTTTTTCATATTTATGATCACTCCTTTAATATTCAAAAAGCCACTGAACAGCTATAGGTAGTTCGGTGGCTTTTTTGTAAGACAATGCTAATGAGAAAAATTAAAGCATATATGTATTTGATGTTATTCGATGAATGTTTTCTGTATCATTTTCAATTAATTCTCCCAACTCATAGCTTAACTGAACTGCATCGTCGCTGACGTGGGACAGCACATCTGCCATTTTATTGAAGTATTCAATTAATTGAGCAATATCACGAAGAATAGAATTGTATTGATACGAAATCGTGGGGTCACTAATTGACTTAAGCATCGAGACGTTTTCGTACAATTCATATGCTATTTTTCTTTCTCTGTGTAGTTTGGATACATGATCCCGCAATAATCCGGTATCTACAAACGAATCACTTGTTTTTCCGCCTCTACTCACAGAATAGAGTCGATTTTGATTGCAGCCTGCAATGTGCTTGCAGCAGCATCTGTAGCTGATGTGATGGTTTCTTTAATTTCGTTGCCCATATTTCCCATCTTTTCAACAGTGTCCTGAAGCTGAACCTTTGTTTCATTCAATGCAGCGTGAGCTCTTTTTGCGTTTTTGATGTATTCATCAATTTGTTCACACATTGCATCATAGTTGCTGTCATTGCTTTCAATAAACTGATCAAGGTTTGCTTTGGCCTGTTCATATCTACGAACAACGTCAGCAAGAGTTGCCATTCTTATATCAACGATTTGGATACGCTTTTCAAAATCATCTCTTGAAACTCTTAAATTTAAACTACCAAGTGCCATTATTTAATCCTCCCCTTATTTACCGAAAACTTTGCCGAGTGCACCACCGATTGAGCCAACAACATTTTCAGTAAAGTTAGCAACTTTATCAAGAATATTGTTTACGGTGTCAGCAATTGTGTTAACCACATTAAATGTAGCCTGTGCTGCATCAAGAAGAGCGGTACCATAGTTAACGAAATCGTCTACGATTGTACCGTCTGCAAAGTTTTGCATATCAACAAGAGTGTCGCCGGCATCTTTCATAGCTGTATTATAATCCTCGTTGATTCCCTGAACCATTTCGAGCCATCTTCTTGCGGTGTCGGCATCTTTAATAGAAATCTGTAAATTTGCCATTATAATCCCCTGCTTTCTTATTTTTAAATTTTAATATATACACCCATTTGCGGAATGGGATGTAACCATTAGATATTCAGGCTTCTGAGCTTGTTTTTGATTTGTGCCACTTTGTCCATTGCCGTGTCATTTGCTTTAACATACGCTTTGTACATATCGCCGCCAAAAAATGAATTGGCATCGTCTTGATTAGTGTTGATTTCAACTGATAGTTTATCACATAGCATAAGACTCGTCAAGTGGTGCACTGCGATTTTCTCGTCCATAGAGATCCTTCCTTTATATCAGATATAAATGAGCGCCATCTTTTATATTGTAATCTTGCAGTGTAAGTGACGGATTTAATAAACCGGTGGGCTCTTTAAGACATAGTTGTTCACTTTCTGAAGCAATATATTTTCCGTTTGTTATTTCTGCAATTCCGTCTGCGATAATTCTGCTCAAATCACTGATCGGAATGTCTATTGGAAGAAAAATATCAAATTGATCATATATTGCCGGAATGTGAATGACGACTAAAACCTTATTCATAAAAGATTAATTTCCTTTCTGACTTATATGATTTCCGCTTCATCAGGATCACTGTCTGCCGAAAGAAGCTCGCCGCAAGGCATAACCATTCTGTAACAGTCATTATGATATTTCATTACAAAACGATTGTAGTTCGGGTTTGTCTTTTCCATATTTCTGAATTCTCCTGGAATAGACGTGATCCATTGTCTATGAAATTGACCGCCAAAGAGTAATGAGAAATCTTCTTTATTGAAATTGCGGAAGATAGTGTTGCTGGACTTGTTTTCATCTTCCGGATAAAAACATCCTGCAAAATAAATATTAAAGCCTTTTATCTTGTCAAATAATTCTGCATATACCTTTTGCGTATCGGTGTCAATCAGGTCTGCAATACTTTCAAACAAAACAAGGAGCGGTTTTGTTTTACTTCTTATATATTTTGCAGCTTTTATTGTTCGGCCCTTGTCCGTCTCAGGGATTCCGTGAAGAGTACAAAACTCATTGCGATACGGCACTCTTTGCTGTGGGATGTTTTCTGTAATAATCATATCAAACAGTTTTGACAAATCATCAGCGGTTGTCTCGTAAATACTGTAGCCGCTGCCAAACATAGCAGTAAGCGCTTGTTCAGCATCTCTGTCAAAAATCGTTCCGGATTTTCTGCGAACAATAACTACCTCGGCGTTTTCACGCTTGAACGCGGAAAAAATATTGAAAATGATCGGCTTAACTCCCAAGTGATTACCGAAATACAGCCCAAAAGCATATAACTGCTGTAAAGGTATAGAAACCTCTTTCATGTTCTGCATGGAAAAGCCCAAAGGAATTCTGTCATGTTCGAATGAATTACAGAAATCTGCATATTCAAGATTATCATCCATAACCGGAAGACGCTTTGCAATTTTGCAATTTTGCAACTGCTCCAAGCGTGCTTCAAGGTCTTCTTTGAGACATAAAAGCTGTTTCTGGGCGTCAAGCTTGCAGTTGGGTACAGCAACCTGATACTCAAGCGCATTTCCATCAATGGCGCAAAGACCGCGACCTGTGGTTTCGGGAGGTGGATTGGAGTTGCGAAGACTTAATATATCATTGTAGTCGAATTTATCTTTAGCCTGCAATGCAATTTTGTAGTCTAGTTCTTGATTGACTTTAGCAGAAAATTCATTAATGTGGTTGACAGAGAATACAAAGCGGATACCGTAGTTTGTTGCTTCTCGCATATATTTGCTTATACCGAGAGCATACTGCTGTCCCTTTGCAAAATCAAATATATTGGTCCAACCGTCAAGAATTACAAGCACCAACGGAAGCTTGTTGATTTTAACGAAATCATCATAGCTGTAAACTTCAGACTCAGTAAACAGCTTCTTTCTCTCCTCTACAAGCTCTTGTATGAGGGCGAGCAACCGGTCAAAATCCGACTCATTTTCTTTTGTGAGATATGCACCGCAATGGGGCAGATTACGAAATACGCTCAAAACACCGCCGGACAAGTCAAGAATGTAGTAATTTACATCCTCCGGAGTATAGTTCATAACAAGCGAATAGAGCATTGTTTTAAAGAATGTGCTTTTGCCGCTTGCCGCCAAACCGCAAAGTCCCATATGATGGAACGAATTCAGGTCAAGGAAAAACGGGAACTGTTTTTGATGCACAGGGTCGTCAACAAGGCCTATGAGCGGCTTAAGACCCTGCTCGGAATTGACGAGATGTTCTTTGGCAAGCTCGTTATATTCAATATGTGAAGGCAACGGGTCGCACCAAAGGCTTTTTGGAACAATGTTTTCTCTTTTTGCCAGATCAGACAAATATTTAACAATAGCTACAATTTGTTTGCTTTCCGCTTTGACCTGAGGCTTCTTTTCTTTTGCTTTAAGAATTATCTGACCGGAGTTGTCAACAAATTCTACGGAGCTGTCTTTTTCTTTGACTATCTTTTCCTGTGGTATATATCCTGCTCCACACCATGCGGATTGACCCAAAGCAAAAAACTCATTGTAGCCAACCTGAAGATAAAATCTACCTGTGTTTTTAAGCTCGGCGGCTTCGGGACGTTTCAGCATTTCCATACTGTCGCTTCTGTCCTGAACTTTTAAACATGCTCTGAACTTTGTATTACTCCAGATCTGATCGTTAACAACACCGCCCGGTTTTTGGGTCGCCAAAATCAGATGAACACCGAGGCTTCGACCTATTCGCGCGGCACTAATCAAAGCATCCATAAATTCGGGCTGCTGCTTCTTTAATTCTGCAAACTCGTCAGAAATAATAAACAAATGCGGCATTGGCTCGGAAACACGTTTGTTACGGTACAATCTTTGATAATCATAAATATCCATTGTACCCTCGCCTGTTTCACTTTTTGCGCGCTTAAACATTTCTTGTCTTCGGCTCAATTCACTCTGAATAGATGTTAACGAACGCTGAATGGCCGATCCGTCAAGGTTTGTGATGGTGGCAACTACGTGCGGTAAATGAATACCTCTTTTAGGGTCAACAAAGGCATCAGCCAGGCCACCGCCTTTATAGTCGATTAAAACAAAGGCAACCTCGTCAGGACTAAAGTTTACTGCCATTGAAAGTATGTATGTAATAATAAATTCCGATTTACCGGAGCCTGTCATACCGGCAACAAGACCGTGCGGACCCTGATGCTTTTCATGAAGATCCAAGGTGAATAATTTTCCGTCAGTTCCGACACCAATGGGTACCGCCAATGATTTGACGGGATTGTTGTGCTCCCATCTCGAAATCGGGTTTAGATGTTCAACCATTCCAACGCCGTACATTTCAAGAAACGTCATCATCGAAGGAAGTGCAAACGAGGCATCTCCATCTAAAAGAAGACTGATTTTTGACAGATTGCTCATACTCTTTTCAAGGCGCATTGAGTCGACACTGTCAACTGATAAAGTTATATCGGTTGCCTCGGGATTATTCAAATCAACAAGTGTAGTGTCTGAACGGAGATCAATTAGCTTTGTACATTCTTTCGGAACGTTTTCAAAAGCGGCTACAATTGAAATGCCGTGATATTTTTCACTTTGGAGTAAATCTTTGAAAATTTCTGATCGGTCAAACAAATCCTTGTCAAAAGCAAAAATGATAAACGCAGGATGCTTCTTTTTGTCTGATTCAAAGGACACTTTTTTGTTGTCGCTGTCAATTATTTCTTTATCTCTGAAGTATTTGGTTATAACCTGTACATCTGATGAGTTTGTAGCAATGAAACGAATAGAGCGCTCATTATCCCAAAAGTGTTGTAAATACTTGGTAAAAGACAGTTCTTTATTTAATGACTCAGGTGCTAATATTACCATTTTAACATCATCGTAAGCATGTGTAATGGCAATATAAGAAATCATCTGAATA
>JAZQDN010000036.1:0-6370 GCA_045546815.1 Eubacteriales bacterium | reverse complement strand
TAATATTTTTTATGCCCGTGATTTATGTTGTGACGTTTGTGATTAAAAAAATACACAACAAAACACGGCTTTTAAAAATATGGTCATTCTACGTTTATACACTGCTTGTCGGTGTGTATGTGGCTTTTATAACTTATGTTTTACTTGTGGGGTGGGCGCTCAATTCAATATTTAAAGGGTAGAATCAAACGATTCTACCCTTTTTTACGGGGTTCCCACAAAAACGTGGCTTTTGTGGATTTATATCTTATCAACCTTTATAAGATTTGTATTGCCTGAAACACCGTTGGTGACGCCGCCTGTAATTACGATCTTGTCGCCCTTTTCAAGCGAAAGCGTCTCGCGTGCAATGCTCTTTGCGGTGTAGAAAAGCACGTCGGTCGAGTCAAACTCGTCGCACATTTTGGGTGTAACGCCCCAAGACAGCGAAAGCTTGCGCCAGTTTTTGCGGTCAGTGGTAATTCCCACGATATCAACGGGGCATCTGAAGCGCGATACCATTCTCGCCGTAACACCCGACAGCGAGCAAACGGCGATTCCCGCCGCGTCAATATCGATTGCCATACCGCACGTTGCGTGTGAAATTGCGTCAAGCGTGCTCTGAATCTTAAACTCCGAGCTTACAAATCGCTTTGCATAGTTGATGTTGCCTTCGGTTTTATACGCGATTTTTGCCATCGCCTTAACAGCTTCGGCAGGATACAGACCCGCCGCCGTCTCACCTGACAGCATAAGTGCGCTTGTCCCGTCGTAAACTGCGTTTGCAACGTCGGAAATTTCCGCTCTTGTCGGTCGAGTATTGTGAATCATTGATTCCAGCATTTCAGTTGCAGTAATAACGCGCTTGCCGAGCAGTCTGCACTTTGTGATAAGACGCTTTTGCATGATCGGCACCTCTTCATAGGGTATCTCAACGCCGAGGTCACCGCGCGCAACCATAATTCCGTCGCACACCTCACAGATCTCCTCAATATTGTCAATACCCGAACGATTCTCGATTTTTGCAATAAGATCTACGTTTTTTGCGCCGATTTCATCAAGATAATTTTTTACGTCAATGAGGTCCTGCGCACACGAAACAAATGAGCAGGCGATAAAATCGATATCGTTTTTTATACCGAACGCAATGTCCTCTTTGTCAACGTCGGAAAGATATTTCTGTTTTAACACCTTGCCGGGAAAGCTCATACTCTTTCTGCTTGACAGCTCGCCGCCGACCCTTACCTTGCATACAGCATCACTGTCGGTAAGCCCCGTTACCTCAAACTCCATAAGTCCGTTGTTGAGCAAAATCGTGTCGCCGATGTCAAGGTCGTGCGACAGACCCTTGTAATTTACCGATACCTTTGTATCGTCGCCCTCAACTTCGTCGGTTGTAAAGGTGAAGGTGTCACCTTCATTAAGTGTTACCTTTCCGTCCCTGAATGTTTTTATACGGTACTCGGGACCCTTTGTGTCAAGCATTATTGCAATAGGTAACCCGAGGCTTTCGCGAACGCGCTTTATAAGGTCAATATTGTTCTGATGCTCGTCGTATGTTCCGTGTGAAAAGTTAAGACGTGCAACGTTCATTCCGTTTTTACACATCTGTGTAAGTGTCTGCTCGTTCTGGCAGGCAGGTCCGATTGTACAAACTATTTTTGTCTTTCTCATTTTCTTTCCTTTTCAGTCGGGTCAACCATTGTAAGCGATATGCGCTTTTTGGCGGTATCCACCGCAATAACCCATACCTTTACAATATCGCCGACACTTAATACTTCTGTGGGATGTTTTATATATTTTTTTGTTATTTTTGAAATATGCACAAGTCCATCCTGATGCACACCAATGTCAATAAACGCGCCGAAGTCAATAACGTTACGCACCGTACCCGTAAGCTCCATTCCCGGTTTTAAGTCCTCCATACCGATAACGTCGGTGCGAAGCAGCGGCTTTGGCAGCTCATCACGCGGGTCGCGGTTTGGCTTCATAAGCTCTTCTGTTATATCTTTTAAGGTGATTGCACCAATGCCGAGCTCGTCTGCAAGCTTGCTTGTACCGTAAGCGTTTACGGCATCTGCAAGACCTGAAAGGTCAGCCTTTTTGTCGCTGTATCCAAACTTTTCCAAAATCGCCTTTGCCGCACCGTAGCTTTCGGGATGCACCGCCGTGTTATCAAGCATATTTTTGCTCTCGGGTACTCTCAAAAAGCCCGCGCACTGCTCAAAAGCCTTGGGTCCGAGCTTTGGTACTTTTTTAAGCTGTGCACGCGATGTAAACATTCCGTTTTCCCCACGGTATGCAACAATGTTTTTGGCAAGCGCACCGCCTATGCCTGAAACGTAAGAGAGCAGGGGAGCAGACGCTGTGTTAAGGTCAACGCCGACCGAGTTAACACAGCCTTCAACCACACCGCCGAGCGCTTCTGACAGGTGCGCCTGCGGCATGTCGTGCTGATACTGACCGACGCCTATCGCCTTGGGGTCGATTTTTACAAGCTCGGCGAGCGGGTCCTGCAGTCGTCTTGCGATTGATACCGCCGAACGCAGCGACACGTCAAACTGCGGGAACTCCTCCGCACCCAGCTTTGATGCCGAGTAAACCGATGCGCCCGCTTCGGACACCACCATATATGTTATACCCATATCCAGCTCGCGTATTACCTCTGCGGCAAAAACTTCCGTTTCGTGTGATGCGGTGCCGTTTCCGATAGCGAACATCTCAACGCCGTGCTTTTTAACAAGCAGCTTTACAATCTTTTTAGCTTCGTCAATTTTGCTGTGGGGCGGCACGGGGTAAATAACGCCTGTATCAAGCACCTTGCCCGTACCGTCAACAACCGCAACCTTGCAGCCTGTTCTGTAACCGGGGTCGAGACCGAGTGTTATTTTGTTTTTAACGGGCGGCTGCATAAGCAGCTGTCTTAAGTTTTGAGAAAACAGCTTTATCGCACCGTTTTCCGCCTTTTCGGTAAGCTCGTTTCGTATTTCGCGCTCAATCGACGGAAAAATCAGTCTGTCATAGGCATCTTCCGCCGCGGCTTTTACCATATCCGACTGGCAACCTTCGCCGTTTACGTGGTTTCTGCACACAATTTCAAGTGCGCGGGCCTTATCAAATTCAATTGAGATTTTAAGTATCTTTTCGCGTTCACCGCGGTTTATTGCAAGCGTTCTGTGTCCGGGCACCGTGCGTATCGGCTCCTCGTATTCGCCGTACATTTCGTAAACGCCAAGCTCTTCTTCAGCACCAACACTTTTGAGTGTTCCGTGAGCGGTGCAAACAACGCGAAGCCCCTTACGTACCGCCGCATCGTCAGATATCATTTCGGCTATAATGTCCGATGCACCTTGAAGCGCATCTTCTGCGCTCAAAACGCCTTTTTCTTCATCTATATATTCCTGAGCCAAAACGGTAGGGTCAATGTCATTTTTTTGCTCGTAAATAACGTCGGCAAGCGGCTGCAGACCCTTTTCCTTTGCGACCGATGCGCGTGTCTTACGCTTTGGTCTGTAGGGACGGTAAATATCGTCAATTTCCGTAAGTGTTGTCGCGCCTTCAAGTGCCGCGGCAAGCTCGTCGGTCATCGCACCCGCTTCTTCTATCGCGGCGTACACCTTTTGCCGCTGCGTGTCAAGATTACGAAGGTACTCAAGACGCTCCGAAAGTGAGCGCAGCACCTGGTCGTCAAGCGCACCTGTCATCTCTTTACGGTAACGCGCGATGAAGGGTATCGTGTTGCCGTCGTCAATCAGCTTTACCGTGTTTTCGACGTGTGCCTGCTTAAGCCCGAATTCCTGTGTAAGTGTTGCTATTATGTCCATTATATGTTGCTCCTGAAAAAGTTAAATAAATCCTCGTTTGTATCAATTATTATGTCAGCGCCGTGCTCTTGCAGCTCGTCTTTGTCGCCGTAGCCGAAAAGCACCCCGACACAGCTGATTTTGTTTTTGTGCGCGCCGATGATGTCAAAGCATCTGTCGCCCACCATAAGCGTGTTTTCGGGCTTTAGCGAATACTCTGTCATAACTCGCTGTATAACGACATCTTTTTCGATTTTTTCCTCGTCCATTCCGATGCCGCGTATTCTTTCAAAATAACTGTCAAGTCCAAAATGCTCAAGTATTTGAACGGCGAACTTTTCGGGCTTGCTTGTTGCAACGAAAAGGCGGACGCCCCCATCCTTTAAAAGCTTAAGTATCCTTTCGGTGTAAGGATAGACTGTGTTTTCAAACTTGCCGACGGTTGAAAAGCGCTCACGGTAGACCTCAATTGCCTTTGTGCACTGACTGTCGTCAAAGCCGTATCGTTTGGCAAACATAGTAGCAAGCGGAGGGCCGATAAAGTCGCAAAGCGAGTCGGTATCCTCGACTTTTATGCCGAAATATTCAAGTGCGTGTGCCACGCATTTTGTAATTCCGACCTTGGGGTCGGTGAGTGTCCCGTCAAGGTCAAATAAAATATTTTTATACATTTTTTACCTGCTAAAATAAAATCATTTCCACAATAACATATTATAAAATATCAATAAGCAAAAATCAAGTGGTTACCCTTTGCTGATACAAATTTGCACAAATAAAAAGGGTTACCTTTTTAGGCAACCCTTTTTGTAGGGGAGGAGAACCCCCTCCCGCCAGAAAGTAATTGAATTAAATTAGTATGCAATACCCTGTGCAAGCATAGCGTCTGCAATCTTTTCAAAGCCTGCGATGTTAGCTCCCATGATAAGATCGCCTTTTTTGCCGTATTTTTCTGCTGTGTTGTAAGAAGCATCGAAGATGTTTTTCATAATCTGCTTGAGCTTTGCATCAACTTCTTCAGCAGTCCAGCCGTATCTCATGCTGTTCTGTGACATTTCAAGACCTGAAACAGAAACGCCGCCTGCGTTAACAGCCTTTGACGGAGCAACAACAACGCCGTTTTCAACAAGATAGTCAACAGCCTCTTTTGTTGTAGGCATGTTAGCAACCTCGATGTAGTATTTTACGCCGTTTGCAACGATTTTCTTTGCGTCCTCAATGCGAACCTCGTTCTGTGTTGCGCAAGGCATAACAACGTCAACCTTAACACCCCAGGGCTTTTCACCTGCATAGAACTTAACGCCGAACTTGTCAGCATAATCCTGAACCTTGTCACGACCCGATGCACGCATCTCAAGCATATAAGCAGCCTTGTCAGCAGTGATGCCGTCCTCGTCGTAAACGTAGCCGTCAGGACCCGAAATTGTAAGTACCTTACCGCCGAGCTCGTTGATTTTAAGAACTGCACCCCATGCAACGTTACCGAAGCCCGATACAGCAAAGGTCTTGCCTTCAATGCTCTCGCCCCACTTGTTAAGAAGCTCGTTGCAGAAATATGTTGCACCAAAGCCTGTAGCTTCGGGACGGATGAGTGAACCGCCGTATGAAAGGCCCTTACCTGTAAGAACACCGTTTTCAAAGTTGTTTACAAGTCTTTTGTACTGACCGAAAAGATAACCGATCTCTCTTGCGCCAACGCCGATGTCACCTGCGGGAACGTCAACGTTTGCACCGATATGACGGTAAAGCTCTGTCATAAAGCTCTGGCAGAATCTCATGATCTCGCCGTCAGACTTACCTCTGGGGTCAAAGTCAGAACCACCCTTTGCACCGCCCATAGGAAGCGATGTAAGGCTGTTTTTAAAGCACTGCTCAAAGCCGAGAAACTTCATAATGCTTGCATTTACTGAAGGATGGAAACGAAGACCGCCCTTGTACGGACCGATTGCAGAGTTAAACTGTACTCTGAAGCCGCGGTTTACCTGAACCTTACCGTTATCGTCAACCCATGATACTCTGAAAGAGATCATTCTTTCGGGCTCAACTATTCTGTCAATAACACCTTTTTCAATGTAATCGGGGCGCTGCTCAACAACAGGCTCGAGAGAAAGCAAAACTTCCTCAACAGCCTGATGAAATTCCGGCTCGCCGGGGTTGCGGGCAATAACTTTGTCCATTACGCTTTTTAAATACTCGTTTTTAAAGCTCATTATTCTCATTCTCCTCTAAAATATGTTTGCGGCAGACGGACAAGTGTCCGCCACAGTAATAACAAAAATTATTGTACCACTCACTTTTACAAAAATCAATACTTTTGTTTATCTTTTTTAAAAAAGACATAATTTTACATATATTATCACATATCAACAATTGACAACGACAATATGAATATAGTAAAATAAGTGTTATTCTAATGATTAAGAAGGGAATTTCAAAAATGTGTAAGTGCAGCTGTGAAAAGTCGTCGGACCTTTCGCTACTAAAAGATGTGCTCGACAGTTATGCGTCTGTAAAGGGCAGTCTTATTACAATTTTGCAAAAAGCGCAGGATATCTACGGATATCTGCCTACTGATGTTATCTACCATATCC